>NZ_JBAGJZ010000037.1:0-83633 GCF_037034285.1 Streptomyces tyrfis
AAGGGTGTCCGGGCGCGCGGGGAAGGGGCCCGCCCGGGGGTCTCCACCGGGGTCCGCACAGGGGACCTCCCAGACCGCCCGCAGCACCCCTCTCCCGGCCCCTCTTCGCCCGGTTCCCAGGGCCCGGATGTTGCTGTTGTTTCCGCAGGTCAGAACGAACAACAAAGCCAGCAACAACAACAGCAACAGCCCGGCGACAACACCCCGGAAGGGGCAGGGGTGCGGGTCGTCCAGGACGAACAGAACCCGAACCGCTGGCACGTCATCCACCCAACTCCCACCCCCTGACGGCCCCCCGGTCCGTCCCCGGCCCACTGCGGTCGGGGACGGGCCGAGGAGCCGCCAACCGGCGGCCCGTTCACCCACTGCCGAGGAACCCGATGCCCTACATCCCTGAGTCCAAGTCGATGCCGTGCGGCGAGTCCAGCTGCTACTGCCACGGCGCCGGTCCCGAACACGACCAGTGCGCATGCGGCTGCGACTGCCCCAGCTGCTGGGACTGCCTCCAGAAGACCGACAACTGCGACTGCTGACCCGTGGGCCAGCAACGAACCGCCCTTCTAGTCACGGCAAGCCGTGGCATGACTCTGACCTCGTTGGGAGACTGCCAATGCCAGCACCCGGCGGCACCGTTTCGGGCCGCACCTACAAGCGCACCCGCGTCCGCGGCTTCGCCGACTGGGCGCCCCGACCCCACGTACTCGCCCTCGTCGACCAGGTGCGCCACGTCCTGGACGAGAACCACGCCTTCCTGCCCATGACCGCCCGACAGGTCTTCTACCGACTGGTCGGCGCACACGGGTACGACAAGACCGAGCAGGCATACGCCCGCCTGCTGGAAACCCTCAACCGCGCCCGCCGCGCCCGCATGGTCCCGATGAACGCCATCCGCGACGACGGCGGAACCTCCATGCCCGCCGGTGGCTGGGACAGCCCCGCACAGTTCTGGCGCTCGGTGCGCCGCACGGCTGAGCACTACACCCACGCACTCGACGACGGCCAGCCCGTTGCCGTTGAGCTGTGGGTCGAAGCCGCTGGCATGGTGCCCATGGTCGCCCGCATCGCCCGCGAGTACGGCGTGGACACCTATAGCTCCGGCGGCTTCGACTCCGTGACCGTCAAGTACGAAGCCGCCCAACGCATCTCCTGGCGGGACACTGCCACCACCGTCCTGCACCTGGGCGACCACGACCCCAGCGGCCTGTCCATCCTCGACTCAGCAGCCGCGGACATCTCCGCGTTCATCGACGGCTTCGGGGCCCCGCTCCGCCCACCTTTACCCGGCTTGCCGTGACACCGGACCAGATTGCCCGCTACCGGCTCCCGTCCGCCCCGCAGAAAGCCACCGACCGGCGGGGCGAGCACATGCGGCACACCGTGCAAGCCGAGGCCATGAGCCCCACCGAATTGACCGAGGAAGTCCGCACCGCCCTCGAAGCCACCACCGACCTCACCGCCCTGCACACCGCCCGAGAACAGGGCGAACGCGAACGCGCCGAGATCCTGCACCACCTGCCCAACCACGACCAGTAACGCCGAGGGCGGCTCCCATCTCACGCCAATGAACCGGGGCCGCCCTCATCCAGCACAACTCAACAGAGGAACTGGAGGCATCCAGCATGACTCAACCCACCCCGATCCGGCGAGACCATCGCCGGTCCGCCCTCACCCTGGCAGCGGCGGGCGTGCCCGTCCTGCCCCTCCGGGCGGGCAAGCGCCCCGTCGGCAACTGCCCCGCCTGCACCGGGACCGCGTGCGGCGGGCGCCCGAACATGAAGGTCCCGGGCCCCTGCCAGTGCCCGCGCCCCTGCCATGGCTGGGCCGCCGCCACCACCGATCCTGTCGTCCTCCGGTCCCTTGCGTGGGCTGAGGCATGGCGGGAGGCGCACGCGGTCGCCTACCACCCCGGCGGCGCCCGGCTCACCGTCGTCGACCTCGACAACGCCGACGCCATCGCCTGGGCCCGCCAGACCCTGCCCGCCACCCGGACCGTACCCACCACCCGCGGGGAGCACTGGATCTACCGGGGTGCGATGCAGTCCGCGAACGCGGTCCGTGACGGCATCGACATCAAGTCCCGCATGCAGTACGCCCGGTGGCTTGGCCCCGGTACCGGCACCATGACCGTGCTGCCGGACGTTGTACGCGCGCTGATCGTCAAGGAGCCGCACCGGTCCAGCCCGCACCGCGCGCCGTGGTGGTGTCCGCGCCGGCCGGTGGTGGGGATTGCCGCCACCGCACGCCCGTCTACCTGGAGCGTGGCATCGCGATGGCTGAGCAGCGCATCACCGAGGCCCGCAGCGCGGTTCACGCGACTGTCTACCGGACGTTCCTCGCGGTGCTGTCCGCTCACGGCCGGTGCGGCTGCCTGACCGACACCCACATCGGGCGGCTGTTCGCCGCCGCTCAGGCCAAGGGCGAGTCCGATCGGCACTGCACCGACGCGTGGGCCAACGCCCGTACTCGGTTGGGGCTGTGACCGTGTCTGACGACGAGAAGAACCCGGCGCGCGAGGTCATCACTGACTACGCGCAGGCGCACTTCCGGTACTTCCGCACCGCCGACGGGACCGTGTACGCGCAGAAGAACGGGCACCCCGTGGCGCGTCCGATCCGGTCTCAGGGCACGACGGGCAGCCACCGCCAGGAACTCATGGTCGGCCTCTACAAGGACGGGCACGGCACGTTCAGCGGCACCGCGCTCAAGGAAGCCCTGGATCTGATCGAAGCGCTCGCGCTGACCGAGGACACCCAGGCCGTCCACATCCGCGTCGCCCCCGGATTCGACGGAGCGACGTGGCTCGACCTGGGCCGCAGCGACGGACAGTCCGTCCGCATCCACCCCACCGGCTGGGACATCGCCGTCCCCGACCCCCGCGAGGTGTGCTGGCGGCGCACCCAGCTCACCGGGGAACTACCCCTGCCGGCCAAGGACACGGACGGCAAGGGCATCGACCTGCTGCTGAGGCTGTGCAACTTCGCGGGCGCGGAGACCGAGTGCCTGGCCATCGCCTGGCTGATCGGCTGCCTCGGGCCGTCCGTCCCCGTCCCGGCCCCGTTCCTCACCGGGCCACAGGGCGCGGGCAAGTCCACCGGCGGGCGGATGCTCGTGCGGATCATCGAGGGCATGAGCGGCGACCTGCGCCGCGCCCCGAAGGACGAGGAGAACCTGATCGCGGCCGTGGCCGCCGGGTGGGTCACCGCCCTGGACAACCTCTCCCACATGACGCCGGACCTCTCCGACGCCATGTGCTGCATCGTCACCGGAGCCGAGAACGTCAAGCGCGCCCTGTTCACCGACGGCGACGTCTTCCGCTCCCGCTACCGCCGCCCCCTGCTCCTGACCGGCATCGACGTCGGAGTCATCCGGCCCGACCTCGCCGAACGCCTCCTCCCGCTACGCCTGGAGCGGCCCCGGGTCCGGCGGACCGAAGCCGAGCTATGGGCGGAGTACGAAGAGGTCCTGCCCGTCGCCCTCGGCTCCCTGCTCGACCTCACAGTCAAGGTCCGCGCTGCCGAGGCAGAGACCCCCACCGATCTGCGCATGGCAGACTTCGCGCACCTGTGCGCCCAACTCGACGCCGCCACCGGCCTCGGAGCCCTTCCCGCCTACCGGGCACGGCTGGACGACCTCAACGACGACGTCATCGAAGGCGACCTCCTCGCGCAAACCGTCCTCCAGCACGCCGACACCATCGAACCCGGCGGCGAACAGCGCATGACCTCCACCCAGTGGCTGCACCTCCTCAGCCGCCTCTACAGCGGCGACGAACTACGCCCCCTCCCCAAGGGCTGGCCGACCACCGGGAAAGTCCTCTCCGACCGCCTCAAACGTCTCCAGCCCACCCTGGCCGCCCGCGACGTGCTCATCGACACCGGCCGCACCAGCGAGGGCCGCTACCTCGAAATGATTCGCCAACCTACCCCGCCCCCGCACCAGCAGACGGGAGCGTTCTAACCCGCACCGCGCGCCTGGACAAGCAAGAAGAGCACCCGTCGCGGCGTGCTCTTCTTGCTGTTCGGCGGAACGCCGCCCGGTGGTCGCGCCGCGCAGCGGCTCCCCCTTCACGGCGTAAGGCGCACCGCCACTACAACAGACACCCCCTCTTTTGTCCTAAGAGGGAAGACCCTGCGTCATCTGCGTCATGCAGACGGGAAAACAGCCCCTGACCTGCGGACACGAGCATGACGCAGACAGCGACCTCTGCGTCATCCTGCGTCATCCGCGTCATGCCATGACGCGACCCATGACGCGCCGATGACGCGCCCTCACACCCCTGCGTCACACAAAACCCCAGGTCAGAAGCCTGCATGACGCTGATGACGCAATGACGCAGAAATCCGCACTTAGGACAGGCGCAGTTCGGCACCAAGCAACAGCTCTCTCACTCCCAAGGAGCCGCAGTGGCCGCGACAGCAGCCCCCGACCCCCGAGCCACCCTTCGTGGCGGACTCCCCGACCGCTACCTCACGCCCGAAGACATCGCCGCCCTCCTCTCCGTCCCGCTCGAAACCGTCTACGCCTGGCGCAAGAAACGCACCGGCCCGCCCGGCTTCCGCATCGGCAAACACCTCCGATACGACCCCACCGCCGTACACGCCTGGATCCACACCCTGACCGAACACGAAGCAGCCTGACCCGCATTACAACCACCTACAGGGGCGCGACCGCTACCGGTCGCGCCCCTGCCGCATCCCCAACAGGAGCACCACCTTGGCTGGCCACATCCAAGACCGCTGGTACAAAACCCAGGCCGGGCCCGACGGGAAGCCATGCCGAGTCAAGAGCGACCGCTACGGCTCCGGGCTCCGCTACCGCGCCCGCTACATCGGCCCCGACGGAACCGAGAAGTCCAAGAGCTTCCCCGACCGTCAGAAGCGTCTCGCTGAGAAGTGGCTCACGGACATCGCGTCTGACATGTCGCGCGGTCAGTACATCGACCCGCGCGCGGCCCGGATCACCTTCAAGGGCTACGCCGAAAAATGGCTCAAGGACCACAGCGCTGACGTGTCCAGCCAGATCGTCACGGAACAGCGGCTGCGGCTGCACGCATTCCCCGTCCTCGGCACCCGCCCGCTCGACTCGTTCCGCCCCGAGCACATCCGCGGACTCGTTAGCGCTCTGAAAGCGAATCCCGCTGTGAGCGACGCGTATGCGCGCAACATCTACGGCGACGTACGAGCCGTGCTGAGCGCGGCCGTGGACGACGGCCTCTTGCCCCGGAATCCCTGCTCCGCGAAGTCCGTCCGCCCGCCGGCAGTCGAGCGGCGCCGCATCCTGCCGTGGTTGCCCGCCCAAGTACGCGCTGTTCGCGCGGCGCTCCCCGAGCGGTACCGGGCCATGGTCGACGTCGGGGCCGGGTGCGGACTCCGGCAGGGGGAGATCGTGGGTCTCGCTGAGGACGCGCTCGACTTCGAGGGCGGCATCCTGCGGACGGTCCGGCAGGTGAAGCTCATCCGGGGCAAAGCCGTGTTCGCCCCGCCGAAGTGCGACAAGGAGCGGGATGTGCCGCTGCCACCGTCGGTGGCTGAGGCCCTGCGTATCCACATGGACGCCTACAAGCCCGTTGAGATCACGTTGCCGTGGCGGAAGCCGGACGGCCCGAAGGTGTCGGCCCGGCTCCTGTTCACGAACACCGCGAGCGGGGTCGTGTGGCGCAGCAACTTCAACATCCAGGAGTGGAAACCTGCGCTCGCAGTCGCTGGCCTTATCCCGGATGCCGGGCCGGATGGCAAGCACGAGTCGGCGCGCGAGCACGGCATGCATGCACTGAGGCACTTCTACGCCTCGGTGCTACTGGACGCTGGAGAGAGCATCAAGGCCGTGAGTCAGTACCTGGGGCACACAGACCCCGCGCTGACGCTGCGGGTGTACGCGCACCTTATGCCGTCGAGTCAAGAGCGCACTCGACTAGCGATGGACTCAGTACTCAGGTCCAACCCGACAAGGCAGTAGCCACTTATACCCCATCCACTCCTCTTTAGATTCAAAGGGGAAACACCGGTATTGCATTGCGTTTCGCAATACGATTCGGAGTCTCGACTTGAAAGCCATGGGAGAAGCGGGCTCTTGCCTTAGATGATGCGGATTGACGACGCGGCGTCATCTGGGGGACACTTTGAAGGCGAATCCGCTCTGCGTGTCGCACCCCTTTGGGGTGGCCACCCGTCGTTTCCTAGGCCACGGGTGGCCGCCAGCCCCTTTTATCCAGCTCAGGATAGGAGCATCACCAGTATGGAAGAACGCAAGCCGCATAGCCAGCCCTCTGCCCCGTGGGTTACGGGGTTGATCTATGCCGGTGCTCTCATCTCGGGCGCGGCACTGATCATGACGGGGCACGCGTCGCCAGCTGAAGCTTCGGGGTATGTGGCGCCGTTCCTCGTTGTCTACGAGAAGTTGGCACAACGTACCGCGAAGGTCTGACCGGCCGTCTTGTCTCAAGACGGCCCCACGACGGCCCCACGATCCGGTGAGGCCCCTCACGCACGAAAAAATCGCAGGTGAGGAGCCTTACCGCCTCGCGTGCATACCAGCCCTCCGGGCTTAGGCATGGTTCATCCAGTGTCGCAGACGCGGCGAGGAGGGCCCGCCGCCCCGTGGACGAACGTCCTGTGGGCGGCGGGCCCTCCTCGGAGAACGCCCGGCTCGGGGACGGCGGTCCGTCCCCGAGCGCTCAGCCGGAGCCGACGAACAGCACCAGCAGCAGCCACACCACCGGCGCGGTGGGCAGCAGCGAGTCCAGCCGGTCCATGATCCCGCCGTGACCGGGCAGCAGCGTGCCCATGTCCTTGATGCCGAGGTCCCGCTTGATCATCGACTCGCCCAGATCGCCGAGGGTGGCGCTGGCCGCGACCGCGAGTCCCAGCAGCAGCCCCTGCCACCAGGAGCCGCCGTCGATCAGGAACTCCATGCACAGGGCGCCCGCGGCCATCGCGAAGGCCACGGCCCCGAACAGGCCCTCGCGGGTCTTGCCGGGGCTGATGCGCGGCGCGAGCTTGTGCTTCCCGAAGCGCCAGCCGACGGCGTACGCCCCGGTGTCGCTGACCACGGTCAGCAGCAGGAAGGTGAGCACCCGCTGCGGCCCGTCCTCCGCGGTCAGCAGCATGGCGACGAAGGTGGCCAGGAAGGGCACGTAGAACGCGGCGAACACGCCGGCCGTGACGTCCTTGAGGTACCCCTCCGGGGGCCGGGTCATCCGCCAGACGAGGACCGCGAGCGCGGTCAGCGCCACGGCCGCCCAGGCACCCTCGGCCCCCTTCAGGTACCCGGCCACCACCATCGCCGCGCCGCCGACCGCGAGCGGCACCAGCGGCGCCTCGATGCCCTTGCGCTCGGAGAGCCGGGAGGTGAGCTCCCACAGGCCCACGACGACGGCGAGGACGATCACCCCGACGAAGACGGCCTTCACGACGAAGAGCGAGGCGACGATGACGGCGCCCAGCCCCACGCCGACCCCTATCGCGGCTCGCAGATCGCGGCCCGCACGTTTCTTCTGCGGGGTCGGTGGTGCGGTGGGCATGGGCTCCTGCGGCTTCTCGTCACGGAACGGAGGGCCGCTGTTCGGGCGTGCGCCCCTCCGCTCCCGGTCGTCATGGTCGTCAGCGTCTCCACCTGCGTCAGGGGCGTCCGGCACGATGGGCATGGGCCGAGTCTGCTGGGCTTCATGCACATCGTGCGCGGGACCCGCCGGGGCAGCCCGCATCTCGGGCGCGGCCCATGCGCCGGCTGCCGGCGGGGCGCCCCAGGAAGAGTCGTTCATCAGACTTCGAGCAGCTCGGCTTCCTTGTGCTTGAGCAGCTCGTCGACCTGTGCGACGTACTTCGCGGTGGTGTCGTCGAGCTCCTTCTCGGCCCTGCGCACCTCGTCCTCGCCGGTCTCCTTGTCCTTGACCAGCTTGTCGAGCGCCTCCTTGGCCTTGCGGCGCACTGCCCGGATGGAGATCCGGGAGTCCTCGGCCTTGGTCCTCGCGACCTTGATGTAGTCGCGGCGGCGCTCCTCGGTGAGCTCCGGGAAGGTCACCCGGATGATGTTGCCGTCGTTGCTCGGGTTGACGCCGAGGTCCGAGTCGCGGATGGCCTGCTCGATGTTGCGCAGCGCGCTCTTGTCGAACGGCGTCACGACGGCCATGCGGGGCTCGGGCACCGAGAAGGAGGCGAGCTGGTTGATCGGGGTCAGCGCGCCGTAGTAGTCGGCGACGATCTTGTTGAACATCGCCGGGTGGGCACGGCCGGTCCGGATCGCGGCGAAGTCCTCTTTCGCGACGACGACGGCCTTCTCCATCTTCTCCTCGGCCTCGAGGAGGGTTTCTTCGATCACCACGTGCTCCTGCGTGTCTTGAGTGGGCCCGGAGTGCTCGGGCCCGCGGGTCTGCGTCGCGTCCTCACCTGCACGGTGTCCGACCGGCAGGCCGTTGTCCATCCTTCGGGGGGACCGTACCGGGGTGTCCCCCGCAGGTCCCGGACCCTCCCCGCGGCTCCGGGAAGGTCCCGGTGCCCGGAGCGGGTCCCCGGTGCTCAGGCCCGGGTGTCCTGGTCACTCACGAGCGTGCCGATCTTCTCACCCTTGACGGCGCGGGCGATATTGCCGGTGGCCGTCAGCTCGAAGACGAGGATCGGCAGCTCGTTGTCACGGCAGAGCGTGATGGCGGTGGCGTCGGCGACCTTGAGATCGCGGGCGAGCACCTCGCCGTACTCGAGCGCGTCGAACTTCACCGCGTCGGGGTTGGTCTTCGGGTCGGAGTCGTAGACGCCGTCCACCCCGTTCTTGCCCATCAGCAGGGCCTGGGCGTCGATCTCCAGGGCGCGCTGGGCGGCCGTGGTGTCGGTGGAGAAGTACGGCATGCCCATGCCCGCGCCGAAGATCACGACGCGGCCCTTCTCCAGGTGGCGCACGGCGCGCAGCGGGATGTAGGGCTCGGCGACCTGGCCCATGGTGATGGCGGTCTGGACGCGGGAGTCGATGCCCTCCTTCTCCAGGAAGTCCTGGAGCGCCAGGCAGTTCATGACGGTGCCGAGCATGCCCATGTAGTCGGACCGGGCCCGGTCCATGCCGCGCTGCTGGAGTTCGGCGCCGCGGAAGAAGTTCCCGCCGCCGATCACGACCGCGATCTGTGCGCCGTCACGGACGACCGCCGCGATTTCCCGGGCGATGGCGTGGACGACGTCGGGGTCGACTCCGAGTCCCCCGCCGCCGGCGAACGCCTCTCCGGACAGCTTCAGCATGAAGCGTCCGGGAACCTTGCCGTCATCGCGCTTGTGGTCGCCTTTGGCGGCGTCCGCGTCCTTGTTCATGGAGATTCTCCTCGTGCACATACCAAGAAGGCCATTGCCGGCGGGTCTGGTGTCCCTCAGCGGCAATGGCCTCCTCGTCAGATCTGCGGTCGTACGGCATGGGTGCGGCCGACGACTGCACCGGGCCCCGTGCGGGGCCCACCGTTGTTCGCGGACGGACTCAGATGCCGACCTTGATGCGCGAGAAGCGCTTCAGGGCGACACCGGCCTCGTCCAGAACCTTCTGGACCGACTTCTTGTTGTCCTTGGCGAACGCCTGCTCCAGGGCGACGACCTCCTTGAAGAAGCCGTTGACCCGCCCCTCGACGATCTTCGGGAGGGCGGCCTCGGGCTTGCCCTCCTCGCGGGAGGTGGCCTCGGCGACGCGACGCTCGTTCTCGACCGTCTCGGCCGGAACCTCGTCGCGGCTCAGGTACTTCGGGGCGAAGGCGGCGATGTGCTGCGCGACGTCCTTGGCGGCCTGGGCCACGGCCTCGTCCGAGGCGGAACCCTTGTCCAGCTCGACGAGCACGCCGACCTGCGGCGGGAGGTCGGGCATGGTGCGGTGCATGTACGCGGCCACGTAACCGCCGGTGAACTGCGCGAAGCGGTCCAGGACGATCTTCTCGCCGAGGTTGGCGTTGGCCTCGTCGACGTACGCCTGGACGGTCTTGCCGGCCTCGATCTCGGAGGCGAGCAGCGCGTCCAGGTCGGCCGGGGAGGTCGCGGCGACGTGCGCGGCGAGGGCGTTGGCGACGCTCTGGAACTTCTCGCCCTTGGCGACGAAGTCCGTCTCGCACTTCAGCTCGAGCAGGACGCCGGAGGTCTTGTCCTCGGAGATCAGGGAGACGACGGCGCCGTTCTCGGCGGAACGGCCCTCGCGCTTGGCGACGCCCTTCTGGCCCTTGATGCGGAGCGCCTCGATGGCCTTGTCGACGTTGCCGTCGGCCTCGTCGAGGGCCTTCTTGCAGTCCATCATGCCGGCGCCGGTGAGCTCACGGAGCTTCTTGACGTCGGCGGCGGTGTAGTTCGCCATGAGTCTGTTTCTCTCTCGAAGTCTGAAAGATCTACGGGTGGACGGCGGGGGCGGTGCTCGTGGCACCGGCCCCCGCCGTCATCAGCCGTGACGGGTGTCAGGCCTGCTCGGCGTCCGCGGCCGGGGCCTCGGCCTTCTCGGCGTCGGCGGCCTTCTCGGTCTCGGCGGAGGACTGCACCTCGGCGTCGGCCTTCTTGTCGCCCTCGAGCAGGTCGCGCTCCCACTCGGCGAGCGGCTCGCCGGCGGCCTTCTCGCCCGGCTTCGAGTCACCGGTGGCGGCGCCGGAACGGGCGATGAGGCCCTCGGCGACGGCGTCGGCGATCACGCGGGTGAGCAGGGTGACGGAGCGGATCGCGTCGTCGTTGCCCGGAATCTTGTAGTCGACCTCGTCGGGGTCGCAGTTGGTGTCGAGGATCGCGACGACCGGGATGTTCAGCTTGCGAGCCTCGCCGACGGCGATGTGCTCCTTCTTGGTGTCGACGATCCAGACGGCGCTCGGCACCTTCTGCATCTCGCGGATACCACCGAGGGTCTTCTCCAGCTTGGCCTTCTCGCGGGAGAGGACCAGGAGCTCCTTCTTGGTGAGGCCGGAGGCGGCCACGTCCTCGAAGTCGATCTGCTCCAGCTCCTTCAGGCGCTGGAGGCGCTTGTAGACGGTGGAGAAGTTGGTGAGCATGCCGCCGAGCCAGCGCTGGTTGACGTACGGCATGCCGACGCGCGTCGCCTGCTCGGCGATGGCCTCCTGGGCCTGCTTCTTGGTACCGACGAACATGATGGAGCCGCCGTGGGCGACGGTCTCCTTGACGAACTCGTAGGCGCGGTCGATGTACGACAGCGACTGGAGCAGGTCGATGATGTAGATGCCGTTGCGCTCGGTGAAGATGAAGCGCTTCATCTTCGGGTTCCAGCGACGGGTCTGGTGACCGAAGTGGACGCCGCTCTCCAGCAGCTCCCGCATCGTGACGACGGCCATGGCCGTACTCCTTGAGGTGCTCGGTTGTCGCGGCCGCAGGATTGCGGTCGCGCCTGACGCCCCGACGCGCCGTGCCACGAGGGACCGAGGAGCGCGGCCACCGTCCGCTGAGAGGGAGGTGGCGGGGCGTGCGAAGTCGACCCGGTGGCCCGGGTCGCCATAGGAAGTGTACGGGACGGGTCGGGTGCCGGGTGACGGCGCTGTCCACAACCGGCCGGTAGTCCACAGATCCGGCTCATGATCCCCGCGGACCGGGACGGCGCGGGACGGTGGTGCCATGCGTCCCGTCACCGCCCCGCCCACCCGCCTCCGCCCGTCTTTCCGCAGGCTCTGCGGCGCGCTGCCTCCCAGGCCCCCGGGCGAGCCTCCCGGCACGTCCCCGGCCGCGTCTCCCGGTGCGCCCTCCGGTACGCGCCCGGCCGCGTCTCCCGGTGCGCCCGGCCGCGCGCGGCGCCTCGCCGCGTCCCTCGGTGCGCGGCTGCCGCGCCGCGCGCCGGCCATGGCGGTCGCGGTGGTCGCGGCGGCCCTCGTCGCGCTGCCGTACGCCGGGGCCCCGGTGGCCCCCGCGCCCCCGGCTGCCGTGACGTCCGCTTCCCCCGCCACGGCCCCGGCTTCCGCGACGGCCCCCGTTTCCCCTGTCCTCC
The DNA here is from genome assembly GCF_037034285.1 of Streptomyces tyrfis. Classification (NCBI taxonomy): domain Bacteria; kingdom Bacillati; phylum Actinomycetota; class Actinomycetes; order Kitasatosporales; family Streptomycetaceae; genus Streptomyces; species Streptomyces tyrfis. The sequence continues at coordinate 11,923 of NZ_JBAGJZ010000037.1, forward strand.
GGGGGGCGAAGGCGTCCCGAAGCGCCATGGAGGTCCGGGCCGCTTCGACAGCCCGGGCCTCGGCGGCGTCCCGGGCCTCCGTCCCCTCGGCCGGCCGCGCCGGGCGGACCGCGGCGGCCATGGCCGCTCCCGAGCCCCCACGCGTCCCCGCGCCGGCACCCGGGTCGGTCCCTTTTCCCGGCCCCGGCCTCTTCACGGCCCCGGCCTCGCGGCCGGGCGGGGATCGGTCCTGGCCGCTCCCCGGGCGTCCCGCGATCCGGCGGGGCTGGGAGCCGCCCGCCGACGCCTACGCGCGCGGCCATCGCGGCGTGGACCTCGCCGCGGCGCCGGGCGCGGCGGTGCTCGCGGCGGCCCCGGGGCGGGTCTCCTTCGCGGGCCGGGTGGCGGGGCGCGGAGTGATGTCGATCGAGGTGGACGGCTCCGGCGATCCCCCGTTGCGGACCACCTACGAACCGGTGCGCGCGCTGCTCGCCGAGGGTGCGCGGGTGACGGCCGGTCAGGTCGTGGGGGTGGTGGAGGCGGGGCCGTTCCACTGCGCGCCGGGCTGCCTGCACTGGGGGCTGCGGCGCGGCGACGCGTATCTGGACCCGCTGTCGCTGCTGCCGCCGGAACTGCTGCGACGTGGGCCGTCCCGCCTGCTGCCGGTCTTCGGCGTCCCGGAACCCGGCGTGACGGCCGAGGGGACCGGGGACGGACTCGCCGCCCCCGGCGTACTGCCCGCCGCCACGCGGCGGGAGGTCACGCGACACGGCGCCCGGCGGACCGCCGCCGCGCGGCGCGGCACCGAGCGCTCCGGTGCCGAGCGGCCTGGCGCCGAGCGAGCCGGAAGGCGAGCCGGAAGGGAACGGTCCGGCACGGAACGGTCCGGTGGCGGGCGGGGCGTCAGTCCCGTGTGCCCCGTACGCCGCGCAGGACCATGGCGACCGCGGTGTCCGCGATCACGTCAGGCTCCTCCGCCACGCCGAGCTCGATCCGCCGCACCGCGGCGTCCACGGAGCCCTGCACCAGCATCGCCGCCAGCCGGGGCTGCTCGTGGCCGAGTTCGCCGAGGGCCTCCACGATCATGGCGATCAGCCCGCCGTGCGCGGCCCGGATCTTCTCGCGCGCCCCCGCGTCCAGCTCGCTGGCCGAGATCGCGACGACCGCCCGGTGACGGCGGTCCTTGACCAGGTCGAGCTGCCGGCGCACATACGCCTCGATCTTCGCCTCGGGCGTGGTCGCCTGCTCCATCGCGTTCTCGACCTCGGCCGCCCAGACGGGGAAGTCCACGGCGCACAGCTCTTCGACGACGGCCGCCCGGGAGCGGAAGTACTCGTACACGGAAGACCTGGCGAGGCCCGTGCGTTCGGCGAGGGCGGGGAAGGTCAGCGCCTCCGTACCGCCCTCGGACAGCAGGGAGCGGGCGGCGTCCAGGAGGGCGCCGCGCTGCATGGTCCGGTGCTCGGCCACCGAGGCCGCTCGAATCCTGGGCACACGTCCACTTTACGGCGACCGGTGTTCGAGCGGGTCCGTACGTCCCCGATCCATGGCCGAAGCGGCCCTGGACGACATGGGCCGGCGGCGCTCTCAACGCCCGGCGTCGGCCAGTTTCGCGCGCAGCTGGAGCACCGATTTGGTGTGGATCTGACTGACCCGGCTCTCGGTGACACCGAGCACGTTGCCGATCTCGGCGAGGGTCAGGCCCTCGTAGTAGTAGAGCGTGACGACCGTCTTCTCGCGCTCCGGCAGCGTGTTGATCGCCCGGGCGAGCAGCCTTCTGAGCTCGCGGTCCTCGGCGACCTCGACGGGATCGTCAGCGGTGGTGTCCTCCAGCGTGTCCATCAGGCTCAGTCGGTCGCCGCCCTCGCCGCCCACGTGCAGCAGCTCTTCCAGCGCGACCACGTTCGCCAGGGACAACTGGCTGAAAACCGAGTGCAGTTCCTCCAGGGTGATGTCCATCTCGGCGGCGACCTCCGGCTCGGAGGGGGTGCGCCGCAGCTGCGCCTCCAGCGTGGCGTAGGCGCGTTCCACGGCCCGCGCCTTCTGACGCACCGAGCGGGGGATCCAGTCCAGCGCCCGGAGCTCGTCGATCATGGCGCCCCGGATCCGGGTGATCGCGTACGTCTCGAACTTGATGGCGCGGTCGATGTCGAACTTCTCGATCGCGTCGATCAGCCCGAACACCCCCGAGGAGACGAAGTCGGCCTGCTCGACGTTGGAGGGCAGGCCGACGCTCACCCGGCCCGCGACGTACTTCACCAACGGCGAGTAGTGCAGGATCAGCTGCTCCCGCAGCCGCTCGTCGCCCGTGGACTTGTACGAGCGCCACAACTCGTCGAGGGAGGAGGGGGCGGGAGGGCGCACAGTGCCACGCGCAGCCGGTGGTACTGCCGCGCGGTCAGACCCGGAGGTGTGCTGGGGCATGTGGTGCCTTGAGCCGTTCTGCCGTGAAGTTCTGGGGCCGGGGGACTTGCGTCTGATGCGGAGTCCTTGTGAGCGTAGCGTGATTACGGCGTCGCGGTCCGCGCAGGAGGACGGATCGCAGCCGTACGATTCCGGCCGATCGGGCAGGGCCGCGGTCCGGGACCATCGCCGCGCGCACCGGCCCCGGACGTGTCATCGAAGGGCCGGACGAGGTCATCGACTTCACCTTTTCACCCGAATGCCCCAGGTCAAGTACCACCCCGCCGCGCGTCGCCATTGCATGTCGGCCTTCGCGTCAACTGCCATCCCTCGCCATGTCGTTCGACGAACCCCAGTGAGTGCAGTTCGTACAGCCTGCCGAGTGCCTCGTCGGCACTCGTTCCGGCGACGCGGGCGATGTCACGGCCGGTGACGACGCCGCGGTACGGCAGCGCGTCGAGGACCCGCGCGGAGTCGGCGTCCAGCAGATCCCGGGGGTGGACGGGGCCCTGGGCGACGGGGGCGAGTTCGCCGATGCGCCCCACCAGTTCGACGACTTCCGCCGCGTTGGTGACCAGGACGCCCTCGCCGCGCAGGAGTTCGTGGACTCCCGCCGACAGACCGCTGGTGGCCGGGCCCGGCACGCCCATCGTGAAGCGTCCGAGTCGCTGCGCGCCGCGCGCGGTGACGAGGGAGCCGCTGCGGTGCTCGGCCTCGACCACGACGGTGCCCCGCGTCAACGCGGCGATGACCCGGTTCCGTAGAACGAATCTGCTACGGGTCGGATGATCGGACGGCGGCAGTTCACCGATGACGAGTCCCTGTTCCGCGATGCGTCCGATCAGTTCGGCGTGTCCCCGGGGATACGGGACGTCCACTCCGCAGGCGAGGACCGCCATCGTGGCCCCGCCGACGGCGAGCGCGCCCCGGTGCGCCGCCCCGTCCACCCCGAACGCCGCTCCCGAGACGACCACCCACCCCAGCTCCGCGAGCCCCGTGCCGAGACTCGCCGCCATGTGGGAGCCGTACGGCGTGCAGGCCCGGGCGCCCACGACGGCGACCGAGCGCAGCGCCCAGAGCCGCAGATCGCGCGGCCCGCGCACCCAGAGGCCGGTCGGTCTGGCGTCGCCCAGGTCGTCGAGCTGACGGGGCCACTCCAGCTCACCGGGGCAGACGAACCGCCCACCGAGCGCGGCGACCGTCGCCAGGTCGCGTTCGGGGTCGATCCGCTCGGCCCGCAGCCGGTATCCGGCGAGGCGCTTGGCGGTCATGCCGCCCAGCCGCTCCGCGCCGCCGTCCCGGGCCGTGATCCTCCGCAGCAGCTCGACTGCCCCGTACTCGCGCAGCCATCGGCCGCCCCGCTCGTCCCCCGGCTCCAGGACGCGGGTGAGCGCGGCCCGGGCCAGTCGTTCCCGGTCGTCCACCGTCGCTCCCGGCCCGCCGGGCGCACCGTCCCCGGGCCCGGCCGCGCCCCCGGTTCCGCCCGCACGCCCGGTTCCGCCCATGCGCCCGGGCCCGGCCGCTCTCCCGGGGCGGCCCGCCGCTCCTGCCTCTCCCACCGCTCCCCCGCCTTGCTCGGTCCTCGTCCCTGCCCCCGCAGCCGTTCCTCTCCCGGTCCCTGAGTCGGTCCCCGCATCCGTCCCTCTCCCGGTCCCCGTGTCGGTCCCCGCTTCCGTCCCGCTCCCCGCTCCCGCAGCCGGACCCGTCCTCGTTCCGGCGGAGTGCCGCAGGCGTCCCGGCGGTCGGCACCCCGGCTCCGGGCCCGTTGCGGCTTCCGCGCCGCTTCCCCGGCCGCGCGTCTGCGCCGTGCCCTGCTCCGGCGCCCCGTCCGGGCGCCGCCGTGCCCGCTCCGAGCGGGGGCGATCCGGCTCCGGCGTCATGACGCGCCGGCCTTCACCGGGGCGCCGCGCGGGATCCCGGTCCGCAGCTCCAGCGCCATCGCGACGTCGCCGGCGTCCGGGCGGTCGGCGCCCCGCAGATCGGCGACCGTCCACGCCACCCGGAGGACCCGGTCCAGGCCCCGGGCGGTGAGCAGTCCGCGTTCCATGTCGTGTTCCGCCTCCAGGAGCGCGCCCGGCGCCGCGACCAGCCGGGTGCGCAGCTCATGGCCGGGGACCTCGCTGTTGGTCGTCCAGCCGGTGCCCGCCAGGCGCTCCGCCGCCCGGGTCCGGGCCGCGCGGACCCGGGCGGCGACGGCGGCCGTCGACTCTCCCCGGCCGCCCTGTCCCATCAGGTCCTCGCGCCCGACCCGCCCGACGGACACCCTCAGGTCCACCCGGTCCAGCAGCGGGCCGGAGAGCCTGGCCTGATAGCGGCGGACCGCGGAGGGCGGGCACTCGCAACCGGCGCCGTCGAGCGAGTGCCGCCCGCACGGGCAGGGGTTGGCGGCCAGGACCAGCAGGAAGCGCGCGGGCAGCCGCACCACCCCGGCGCTCCGTGCCACCACCACATGCCCGGACTCCAGCGGCTGGCGCAACGAGTCCAGCGCCCGCACGGAGAATTCGGGGGCCTCGTCCAGAAAGAGGATTCCGCGATGAGCCAGGGAGACCGCCCCGGGCCGCGGCACCCCGTTGCCCCCGCCGACCAGCGACTGCATCGTCGCGGAATGGTGCGGCGCGCAGTACGGCGCCCGGGTGATCAGCGGCTCCCCCGGGGGCAGGAGTCCGGCCACCGAGTGCACGGCGGTGACCTCCAGGGCCTCCCGCTGGGTCAGCTCCGGCAGGATGCCCGCGAGACGCTCGGCCAGCATCGTCTTGCCCGCGCCCGGCGGGCCGGACAGCATCAGGTGATGGCCGCCCGCGGCGGCGACCTCCAGGGCCTTGCGGGGCAGCTCCTGGCCCGCGACGTCCGCGAGATCGGCCGCGCCGCCGTCGCCCCGGCCGGTGCGGCGGACGAGGCCGGTGCCGCTCCCCGCGCCGGGCACCAGAAGCCCGGCCAGCATCGTGTCCGGACGCCCCTCGCCCTCGTCCTTCGGCTCGTCCGGCACCGGCTCGTCGCAGAGCACCGCGATCAGCTGCCGCAGGCTCCGCACCCCGAGAACCGAGACGCCGGGCACCAGCGCCGCTTCACCCGCGGTCTGCTCGGGCACGACGACCTGGCGATATCCGGCCTCGGCCGCCGCGAGCACGGCGGGGAGCACCCCGCGCACCGGCCGCACCCGGCCGTCCAGCCCCAGCTCCCCGATCATCACGACATCGGCGATGGACGCCGGATCGATCCGTTCCGCCGCGCCCAGCACCGAGCAGGCGACGGCCAGATCGAATCCGGAGCCGCCCTTGGGCACGGAGGCGGGCGACAGCCCGACCGTGAGCTTCTTCTGCGGCCACTCCGCCCCGGAGTTCACCACCGCGGCCCTCACCCGGTCCCGGCTCTCGATCAGGCTCTTGTCCGGCAGCCCCACCAGGGTGAACGCGGCCACCCCCGCCTCCAGGTCCGCCTGGACCTCCACCACCACGCCCTCGACACCCACGAGTGCCACCGAGCACGCCCGCGCGAACCCCATCAGGCCGCCCCCCGCACATGCTCGGCGACGGGCGCCCCGCGCCGCGGCAGCAGCACCCCGACCAGATCGATCCGGACCCCGCCGGGCGGCCCGCCGCGCCGGTGCAGCCACACGGCCGCCAGCCGGCGCAGCCGCTCCGCCTTGACCGGGGTGACGGCGGCCATCGGATGCTCGAAGGCGCCCTCTCTGCGCGTCTTCACCTCGCAGAGCACGAGTACGTCGCCGTCGACCGCCACGATGTCGATCTCACCGGCGCGACAGCGCCAGTTCCGTTCCAGTACGGACATGCCGGCGTCGGTCAGCAGCCGCGCCGCCACTTCCTCGCCGTACCGCCCGAGTGCTTCCCGCGCGTTCATCTCGGCACCACCTCCGGGACCGACTCTGACGCGATCGGCCCCGGCTTGTGGATCTTGGTGGACAACTCCGGGATTGTGGATATCCCGGCCACCCGTCCGTGGGAATCAGCCCCGGACAATCCGTACGAATCAGCCCCGTACAAGGAGTGCGGCGGCCCCGCGAGGGAACCGCCGCGAGGGCGCCACCCCGAAGGGCGCCGTGCAGAGTTGATCACCGCGAAGGTGCGTCACCACGAGCGGGAATCGGAGCGGGCGGAGCTCATCGGGCACTGCCCGAGGGCGGTGTCCGAAGACGGTGTCCGAGGGCGGACACGCCTGCCGGGCGGTACCGGAAGCCCGGAGCCACCGCCCCGCCATCGGCCCGCTCCCGAAGACAGCGGGCGCAGCGGGCTCAGCCGCCCGGGAGTTCGAGATCGCTCTTGTTGAGCTCCTCGATGTTGACGTCCTTGAATGTCAGCACCCGTACCTGCTTGACGAAGCGGGCGGGCCGGTACATGTCCCAGACCCAGGCGTCCGCCATCGTCACCTCGAAGAACACCTCGCCCTGGACCGAGTGCACCTGCATCTCGTAGTCGTTGGTGAGGTAGAAGCGCCGTTCGGTCTCGATCACGAATTTGAACAGACCGACGACGTCTCGGTACTCCCGGTAGAGCTTCAGCTCCATCTCGGTCTCGTACTTCTCGAGGTCCTCGGCGCTCATTGGCATGTTCCCCTTCAGCCGTGCGTCCCCCCATTGTGCGCCAGGGACCCGCTCCCCCGGGCGATCAGACGGATTCGGGGGACAGGACCAGCGGCGTACGCGGAGGACCCTCGTCGAGCAGCGTGCGCAGCAGCCCGGCGAGCCTGGTCGGGTACACCGTCTCACGCGACGCCGACAGTTCGGCGGAAGTCCACCATCTCAGCCCCGCGACGCTGCGCTGTTCCAGCCCGGTCAGCCCACGGGTGTCCGTGGCGGTCTGCGTCGTACGGGCCAGGTAGTACCACTCGTCCTGCTCCCAGCGGCGCCCGTCGAAGGGGAACGAGCACATCCGCTGCCAGAGCAGCGGGCCCAGCCGGACATCGGTGATGCCGGTCTCCTCCGCGAGCTCGCGCAGCGCGGCCTCCTCCCGGGTCTCGTCGCCCTCCAGTCCGCCGCCCGGAGTGAACCACCAGGTGGAGGCGGGATCCTCCGGTTCGTATCCGTGGATCAGGAGTATGCGGTCGTCGGGGTCGAGGAGCACCACCCGGGCGACCTTCCGCTTCTCAGTGCGCACCGCTCGCCGTGCCTTCCTTCCGCTTCCTTGCCGCCCTCGCCGACCAGGCCGCGACCGGACCGTACGCGGAGCCGGCGACGATGAGCGCCGCGCCCGCCACCACGGCGGCCAGCTGGAGCCGCAGCGGCCCGGGCGACGAGACCCCGCCGGGCAGGGCGGCGAACGTGTCCGGCCGCCCGACCATGCCGTTCATCGGCCAGGCGATGGCGTCCACCCGGGCCTGCACCGCGCCGCTCGGCACCGAGCCGTGCCCCTGATCGTCCAGGTGGCCCCGGGAGTCCAGGGAGGACGTGCGCTCGTCGCCGAGCAGGAACAGACGCCCCCGGGGCACCTCGGCCGTGAAACCGACCGCCGAGGCGGGCCCGCCCTTCCGCAGATACGGTTCTTCAACGGCCTTGCCGTCGATGGTGAGCCGGCCCTTGTCGCAGCAGGCGACCCGGTCGCCGCCGATTCCGACGACCCGCTTCACCATGGGCGCGCCGCCCCATGCCGAGTCGGTGAAGACCACCACGTCGCCCCGGCGGACCTCGTCGCCGTCGATCCGCTGGGCGAGCACCCGGTCACCCACGTGCACCGTCGGCGTCATGGAATCGGTCGGCACGGTGTACGGCTTGTACACCACGGCGCCCCAGGCGAAGCCGCCGAGGAAGAGCACGCAGCCGACGGCCACGGCCAGCCCCGACAGCGTGCTGCCGAGCCGGCCGCGGCCGCCGCCCGTGCGTCCTGTTCCGCTCATCCCAGCGCCCCCGCATCGGAAGATCGACAATCGCTGATCCGAGTCGGCACCCTACCCGGCGGTACGCCCGCGGGTCAGCCTCCGGCGGCGCCACAGCACGAGGGGCACCGCGCCGGCCAGCCCGATCGCCCCGGGAGCCGCGCCCATCGCCGCGCTCAGCGGGGTGTTGATCCCGGGCTGGTCGAAGGTGTCGGGCACGGGCAGGGTGGCCCAGCGGTTGATCGGCCAGGCCACGACGATGGCCCGCCCCACGACCTCGTCGTTGGAGACCGTGCCGCCGCCCGGCAACTCCTGGTGGTAGCGGGAGTCCAGGGAGTTCTGGCGGTGGTCGCCCATCACCCAGATCCGGCCCTTGGGAACCGTGATCGGGCCGAACGGCTCGTCGTTGCAGGGGGTGTTCCCCGGGAAGATGAAGGACTTGTCGTCCAGCGCCTTGCCGTTGACCACGACCGGGCCGTCCTTCTTGCATTCGACCGTGTCGCCGCCGACCGCGATGACCCGCTTGATCAGGTCCTTCTCCTCGGCGGACGGCATCAGGCCGATGAAGCTGAGGAACTTCTGCGCCACGTTCGGCTCGGGGGCCGGGGTGCCTTCCAGCCAGCCGCCCGGGTCGTGGAAGACCACGACCTCGCCGCGCTTCGGCTCCGCGCCGAACCACGGGGTCAGCTTGTCCACCAGCACCCGGTCGCCCCGCTGGAGCGTGTTCTGCATCGAGTCCGAGGGAATCGAGAACGCCTGCACCAGGAACGTCTTGATCAGCAGCGCGAGCACCAGCGCGATGCCGATGAGCAGGGGCAGCTCCTTCCAGAAGGAGCGCGGCTTCTGCTGCGCCGGGCCGCGCGGGGTGTCGCCGTCACTCCCCGCGTGACCCGCCGCCCCGGCGGACTCGACGTTCTCCGGCTTGTCCGGCCGGTCCTCGGGTTCGTGTCCGGATCGTGCGCCGACCGCCAAGTCCCCCACATCCACTCCTTACTCCGTGCCACCGCCCACGCCCCAGCCGGCGCAGGCCCACCACTCCCATAACGAGCGGGAGTTCCGCAGGGGTCGGGAGAGGGATCATTCCGTCGGGATCCCTGGACGACACACTATTCGACGGGCCCGACGCCGGGGCGGTCCCGGCGCGCGCGTCAGGTATCGAGTCGAATGTCGCCGGTTTCTCCAGTTTCCGCCAGTGGGAGAAGGGCCAGGCGATGACCACGGCCCGTCCCACGACGTCGTTCTCGGAGACCGTTCCGCGCTCCGGCTCGTCCAGGTGGTAGCGGGAATCGGCGGAATCCGAGCGGTGGTCGCCCAGCACGAAGATCCGCCCGGCCGGAACCTTTACCTCGAATTTGATGAGGGAGGGCGGATCGCCCGGGTACCGGTAGGGCTCGTCGAGCGGGACGCCGTCGACGGTGATCCGGCCGCGTTCGTCGCAGCACCTCACCGTGTCGCCGCCGACCGCGACCACCCGTTTGATCAGGTCCCGTTCGTCGTCGGACGGCAGCAGCCCGACGAACGTCAGCACGTCCTTCGCCCGCGCGACGACGGCCGGCGCGTCGTCCCCGCCGGCGTCCTCCCGCCGCAGCCAGCCGCCCGGGTCCTTGAAGACGACCACGTCGCCGCGCTCGGGGCGGGAACCGAACCAGGGGGTCAGCTTGTCCACCAGCACCCGGTCGCCGATCCGGATGGTCTGCTCCATCGATCCCGAGGGGATGACGAACGCCTGCACCAGGAAGGTCTTGAGGACGAGCGCGATCAGCAGCGCCACGACGACGAGGAGGGGTATCTCCCGCAGGGCCGCCCCGCGCCGCCGCCGCTCCACCCTGCGGGCCCGTCTCCGGCGCTCCGCCCTGGTCGCCGGCGGGGAGCCGGCCGGACGCGGGGCCTCCGGTCCGTCGTCGGCCGGACGCCGGCCGCGGTCACCCATGGGCTCCGCCCGGCGCGCGCACGCCGTCGAAGGCCCCGCTGTCCCGCAGCGAGCCCGCCCGGCCCGGCGGCCAGCCGATCCGGTCCACCCGGCCGACCACCATGTCGACCGGGACCATGCCGCCGCCGGGTTCTCCCAGGTGATCGCGCGAGTCGCGGGAGCGGGACCGGTGGTCGCCCATCACCCACAGCGTGCCGTCGGGGACGACGATGTCGAAGCGCGCCCGGGACGGCTCGTCCCCCGGGTACAGGTAGTCCTCCGCGAGGGGGGCGCCGTTCACCTCGATCCGCCCGCGCCGGTCGCAGCAGACCACGCGGTCCCCGCCCACGCCCACCACCCGTTTCACGTAGTCGGTCTCGGCGGGCTCCGCGAGCCCCAGGGAGGCCGCCGCCCCGCGCAGCAGACCGGTCACCGGATTCTCCGGCGGCGCTTCGCGCACGAAGGACCCGGTGCCGTCGAAGACCACCACGTCACCGCGGCGCGGCGCGGAGCCGAAACGATACGCCAGCTTGTTCACCAGCACCCGGTCCCCCACGTGCAGCGTGGGTTCCATCGAGCCGCTGGGAATCAGGTAGGGACGCACCACGAAAGCGCTCAGCAGCAGCACGAAGACGGAGCAGACGGCTCCGATCGCCGCGGCCCGCCGCCAGGGCGAGGAGACGAACGGCCGGAGGAGCGTACGCGAAGAGCGCGACCCCTCCTCCGGCCCTGCTGCGGGTGCGGAGGAGCGGTCGCGCTCCGAAGGCTTGGCTTCCGTGTCCATCGGGGCCAGAGCTTAACCGGCCGTCCTGTGGACCTGGGAGTCAGCTCAGTTGTCGCGCTTCTCCTTGATCTTCGCGGCCTTGCCGCGCAGCTCACGGAGGTAGTACAGCTTGGCGCGACGGACGTCACCGCGGGTGACGAGCTCGATCTTCTCGAAGATCGGGCTGTGCACCGGGAAGGTGCGCTCGACGCCGACGCTGAAGGAGACCTTGCGGACCGTGAAGGTCTCGCTGACGCCGGAGCCCTGGCGGCGGATGACGACGCCCTTGAACTGCTGGATACGGGAGCGGTTGCCCTCGATCACGCGCACGTGGACGTTGACGGTGTCGCCGGGTCGGAACGCCGGGATGTCGGTACGCAGCGACGCGGCGTTGACGCCATCGAGCAGGGAAGACATGGTGGCTGCTTTCTTCGCCGATGCCACAGGTCATCGACGGGAGGTAGAGAGGATGGGTTGCCGCGCGCGCCGGGCGGACGTCTGGGTCGCCCCCCGCGTACGAGGGACGGCCGCTCCCCCTGTGGCAGGGGCGCACGCCGGACGCACAGCAGCGGCCTATTCTTCCACGGCCTCGGGCCTGCGCCAAAATCGGCCCCCGGGCTCCGGGGACCAACCGAGGATGGAGAGGATCTCGCGGTCCTTCTTGTCGAAGCCGCTCGCCTCGCAGCGCTCGATGAGGTCGGGCCGGTTGAGCGCGGTGCGGCGGAAGGCCTCGTCCCGGCGCCACCGCGCGATCTTCCCGTGGTGGCCGCTGAGCAGGACGTCCGGGATGCCCCGGCCCCGCCACTCGGGCGGCTTGGTGTAGACGGGGCCCTCCAGCAGGTCGGCCATCGCGCCGGGGGCGAAGGAGTCGTCGCGGTGCGACTCGGCGTTGCCGAGCACTCCGGGCAGCAGCCGGGCCACCGCCTCCGTGATCACCAGCACCGCGGCCTCACCGCCGGCCAGGACGTAGTCCCCGATGGACACCTCGACGACCGGCACACGGGTCGCGTACTCGTCCATCACCCGGCGGTCGATGCCCTCGTAGCGGGCCGGGGTGAAGATCAGCCAGGGGCGTTCGGAGAGCTCCACGGCGAGCTTCTGGGTGAACGGACGGCCGCTGGGCGTGGGCACGACGAGCACCGGTGCGTGCGCCCCCGCCTCGTAACCGCTCGCGAGGACGTCGTCCAGCGCGTCGCCCCAGGGCTCGGTCTTCATGACCATGCCGGGGCCGCCGCCGTACGGGGTGTCGTCGACCGTGTTGTGCCGGTCGTACGTCCAGTCCCGCAGGTCGTGGACGTGCACGTCGAGCCGGCCGCGGGCGCGGGCCTTGCCGACCAGCGAGACGTTCAGCGGATCGAGGTACTCCGGAAAGATCGTGACGACGTCGAGACGCATCAGGCGCCCTCTCCCGAGCCGGGCGCCGGAGTCCCGTCGCCCGGACGGTCGTCCGTCGCCTCCGCGTCGCGCGAGGAGGCGATCACGGCCTCGCTCTCGTCGATCAGCCCGGGCGGCGGCACGATCACCGCGCGCTGCTCCTCCAGGTCGATCGAGGTGACGATCTCCTCGACGAACGGGATCATCACCTCGCTCCCGTCCGGTCGCTCCACGATGAACAGGTCCTGGGACGGCAGGTGCGAGATCTCGGTGATCCGGCCGACCTCGGTGCCGTCGGCGAGGACCACGTCGAGGTCGATGAGCTGGTGGTCGTAGAACTCGTCGGGGTCCTCGGGGAGTTCCGCCGGGTCGACCTCGGCGATCAGCAGCGTGTTGCGCAGGGCCTCGGCGGCCGTACGGTCGTGGACGCCCTCGAAGCGCAGCAGCAGCCGTCCGCTGTGCACCCGTCCGGTCTCGATCGTCAGCGGTCCGGCGCCGGCCGGATCGGTGCCGAGCACCGCTCCGGGCGCGAGCCTCAGTTCCGGCTCGTCCGTGCGCACCTCGACGGTGACCTCGCCCTTGATGCCATGGGCACGGCCGATCCGTGCGACTACCAACTGCACCGTGTGTCTCTCCTGTCCATCCTGTCCGTACGGCCCGGTCCACGACAACGGGCCGGGGCGGGCGCATGGCCCTCCCCGGCCCGTGCCGGTGTTCAACTCTCTCAGCGAACCTGGTCCACATCGACGAGGTCGACGCGGATACCGCGGCCGCCGATGGCGCCCACGACGGTACGCAGCGCGCGAGCGGTGCGGCCGTTGCGGCCGATCACCTTGCCGAGGTCGTCCGGGTGGACCCGGACCTCCAGCACGCGACCGCGGCGCAGGTTACGCGAGGCGACCTGCACGTCGTCGGGGTTGTCGACGATGCCCTTCACGAGGTGCTCGAGAGCCTCCTCGAGCATGCTCAGGCCTCGGTCGACTCGGCGGCCGCAGCCGCGTCAGCAGCCTCGTCCGCCTTCTTGTCGGACTTCTTGGCCTTCTGCGTGATGGCCTCGCCCTTGGCCTCCTCGCCGTCGCCGAGGCTCTCGAACAGGGCGCGCTTGACGGCCTTGGGCTCCGGCTGCAGCAGCGGCGCGGGGGCCGGAAGACCCTTGTGGGCCTGCCAGTCGCCGGTGAGCTTCAGGATCGCGAGAACCGGCTCGGTCGGCTGGGCGCCGACGGACAGCCAGTAGCGCGCGCGCTCCGAGTCGACCTCGATGCGCGAGGGGTTCTGCACCGGGTGGTACAGACCGATCTCCTCGATGGCCCGGCCGTCACGGCGGGTACGGGAGTCGGCGACGACGATGCGGTAGTGAGGCGAACGGATCTTGCCCAGACGCTTCAGCTTGATCTTGACTGCCACGGAAGTGGTGTCTCCTGGTCTATGACGTGGTTGGGCACGACGAAGATGCCACGTGGGGTTGCGGTACTCGGGTGCCCGATGGACGCGTCAGCCGGAGGAGAGAGGGGTCCTGTGCGACTGTCGAGTACAGCTGCCCATTGTGCCACACCGCTTGTGGTCACCCCACCGCGACCGCCGCTTCCGGGATGCGGAACGGCTTTCCGCATCCGCCGCAGACGATCGGCGCCTGGGCCAGCACGGACGGGACGACCCGCACGTTGCGTCCGCAGTCGCAGACGGCCTTGACCCGGACGCCCCCTCCGGAGGAGCCGTGCCGGGCGGCGGGCCCGCGGAACGAACGCTTGGTGTCGGCGGCGGTGGCGACGGTGTGCGCCTTGAGGGCGCGCTGCAGCCGCTCGATCGTCGGACGGTACCGGCGCTTGGCCTCGGGATTGAGGGTGACCAGCGAGAAGCCACTGCTCGGGTGGGGCTCCTCGGCGTGGTCGAGACCCAGCTCCTCGGCGATCGCGAGGAATCTCCGGTTGTGGTAGCGGCCGGCCCGCGAGGTGTCGCGGACGCCTCGCGCGGCGGCGATGCCATGGACTGCCTCATGCAGCAGTCGCTCGAATGAGAGTTCGGCGCCACAGGCGGACGAGGACTCTCCGATCAGGGACTCGGGAGCGGCTAGATCCGGCAGCTCGGGGTGGTACCGCTGAATGTCGGCCCACGCCTGCGCCAGCTCTGCGGCAAGTACAGGTGGTGTCGTGCTCACGTCGTGACAACGAGCGCGGGAGCCCTGGTGTTCCGATTCCGGGCCATCCCAAATAATTTGCACGTACCAGTCAGTTGCCGTTGATGCGTCCTGACGAGGGCGGGTGCGCAGATCTGCGGAGAACTCTCACAGCTCACGCCAAGGTGGTACGTAGCGTCTGCTACGCCGGGACGTGTAGACGGATGTGTAGACGGCCACCGTACGCGGCCCCGCGGGCGGTCTCCGAATCGGGTGCGGCGCCGGGGTGCGACGCGTTCGAGGTGCCCGGCCCGGCGTGTCGGGTGAGACTGGGTGAGGAGCGGGCGGCAGGCGAGCGCCACGCCCGCCCGGTGACGTCCGCGTGCCCGACGGGGCGGCGGTCCCCCGGCGACGTCGGCGGGGAGACGGCCCCGGGACGCGGGCACGACGCGCGATTCCCGGCCCGTGACACGGTGCGCGGCCTCCCCGGCCTGTGAAGGGGCGGCGCGGACGCGGCGGGGTGGGCGGATCCACGCGGGGAGCGGATCCGTGCGGGCACGACCGATCGGACCGGACCTTCGGAACGGCCGATCGGACAGGACCGACCTCTCGGCGGATTGGGGCGATTCCATGGCATCAACGCTCGTCCGGCACCACGGCCGCGCGGACCACACGAAGCACGTAGGGCACACGGACCATCCCCGGCGCACGGACCATGCGGATCGGACGGGCGCGGCCCCCGGCGGCCGCGCCCGGGACTGGGCGGAGCTCCAGGAACGCATGCTCGCGCCGCTGTACGAGGCGGTGTACGAGCGGCTAGAAGTGGGGCGGGGCACCCGGCTGCTCTCGCTGGGCTGCGGCGCCGGTCTCGCGCTGCTGATCGCCGCCGGGCGCGGGGCCCGCGTCACCGGCGTGGAGACCGACCCGGACCGGCTGGAGCTCGCCCGGTCCCGGTTGCTCCCCGGCCCGGTGGGCGGCGCCGGGCCCGGCCGCGGAGGCGCGGCGTACCGCCTGCTGGACGGCGACCCGTCGCAGGCGGCCCCGGCGGACGGCACGCCGTACGACCTGATCACGGCGTTCACGCCGATCGGCGGCTCGGACGGCGACGACGAGCGGCTCGTGGCGGCGCTGCGTGCCTCGGTGCCGCTGGCCGCCCGGGGCGGTCAGGTGGTGCTGACGGGCTGGGGACCGCCGGAGCGGTGTGCGGCGGCATCGGTGCTGCGGGCGGCGGGCCGGGGCTCCGGCGGCGGCCGGGCGTCGCGTGCCGGGGGCTGGCGTCCGTCGCGCCGGGACGACCTGGAGGAGGTGGCGTTCCGGGCCGGGCTGAGCCCGGACGGCTCCGGGCGCGTGGCGTGCCCGTTCGGGTACGCGGACCTGGAGAGCGCGGTCCGGGGGCTGCTGTCGACGCGGCTCTTCGAGACCACGGCGCGGGCGAGGGACCGGCGCCGGGCGGAGACGGAGGTGGCCCGGGCGCTGCGACCGCACCGGCGCCGGGACGGCAGCGTCTGGATGCCGAACGTCTTCCGCTACCTGGTGTGCACCGTCTGATCCCGATCTCGCGTGCGCCGTCTGCTCCCGCCCGGGGTGCGGGCGCTCCCGCGGTCGTCCCGTCGGCGCGTCGTGCCACGGGCCCGTCCGGGCGGCGCGGCCCCTACCGCCACGGGGCCGGATGCACGGCCGGGCCCGGTGCACGGCCGGATCCGGGCTCATCGCCGGGACTGGGCGCATCGCGGGGGCCGGACGCATCGCGCGGGGGCCGGACGCATCGCGGGACCGGCGCACGGCCCGGGGCCGGGCGCACCTCGGGGGCCGGGCGCGTGGCGCGGACCGGGCGAACGGCCCGGGTCCGGTCCGTCCCGTCACTTGCCCAGCCGGGGGATGCCGGCCACCCGGTACGCCTCGGCCTCGTCCAGCGTCTCCTTCGCCAGCAGCGCCTCGGCGAGCGCGTCCAGCCGGTCCCGGTTCTCGCGCAGCAGCCGGCAGGCCGCCTCGTAGCACTCGTCGACGATGCGCCGCATCTCGGCGTCCACGGCGTCCAGCGTCGCGGGGGCGGCGGACAGTCCGTACGCCTGCTGGGCGTCGCCCGGGATCGCCGTCAGCCTGCCCACCGCGGGGCTCATGCCCCAGCGGCCGACCATGCCGCGGGCCAGCCCGGTGACCTGTTCCAGGTCGCTCTCGGCACCGGTGGTGACCACGCCGAAGACGACCTGTTCGGCGGCCATCCCGCCGAGCGCGCCGATGATCCGGCCGCGCAGGTAGTCCTCGGTGTACGCGTACTTGTCGGCGTCCGGCGTCGACAGGGTGACGCCGAGGGCCCGGCCGCGCGGCACGATGGTGACCTTGCGGACCGGGTCGGCGCCCGGCTGGACCATGCCGAGCAGGGCGTGCCCGCTCTCGTGGTACGCGGTCCTGCGGCGTTCCTCCTCCGACATGACCAGTGAGCGTTCGGCGCCGAGCTGGATCTTCTCCAGAGCCTCCGAGATGTCGGACCGGTGCACCGCGGGCCGGCCGCGCTTGACGGCGAGGAGCGCGGCCTCGTTGGCGAGATTGGCGAGGTCGGCGCCGGTCATGCCGGGGGTGGTGGCGGCCACGTCGGTCAGGTTCACGTCGTCGGCGAGCGGGATCCGGCGGGTGTGGATCTCCAGGATCGCCTCCCGGCCCCTCCGGTCGGGCGGGCTGACCTGGACGATCCGGTCGAAGCGGCCGGGACGGGTCAGGGCGGGGTCGAGGACGTCCGCGCGGTTGGTGGCGGCGAGGACGACGACGCCCTCGGAGCCGGAGAAGCCGTCCATCTCGGTGAGGATCTGGTTCAGCGTCTGCTCGCGCTCGTCGTGGCCGCCCATGCCGGAGCCGCCGCCGCGGGCGCGGCCGATGGTGTCGATCTCGTCGATGAAGACGATCGCGGGGGCGACCTTGCGCGCCTCGGCGAAGAGCTCCCGCACCCGGCTCGCGCCGACCCCGACGATCATCTCGATGAACTCGGAGGCCGACGCCGAGAAGAACGGCACTCCGGCCTCGCCCGCGAGGGCCCGGGCCAGCAGTGTCTTGCCGGTGCCGGGCGGTCCGGCGAGGAGCACGCCCCCGGGCATCCGGGCGCCCATCCTCCGGTACGCCTCCGGGTTCTTCAGAAAGTCGACGACGTCGCTGAGCTCGCCCTCGACCTCGTCGATCCCGGCCACGTCCTCGAAGGTGGTGCGCCTGCCCTCCTCCAGCGCGACGGGCTTGGGCGGGGCCTTGCGCCCCAGGCCGCCGAGCCCGCCCCCGCCCAGGCCCCTGGCCATCCGCCGGGCGACGAGCACCCAGAGCAGGACGAGCAGCAGCATCGGGGCCAGCGAGATCAGCAGGTTGGCCAGGAAGCTGCGCTGCTGGACGACGGGTTCCGCGGTGACCGTGACGTTGTCCTTGACCAGCTCCGCCCAGAGGTTGTCGTCCGCGAAGGCGGGGCGCTGGGTGACGAACCTGGTGTACGTGTGGTCGGTACCCGGGACCTTCGCCTCCTTCTTGAGCTGGCCCTCGATGGAGTCGCCCTTGGAGTAGATCTTGGCGACGTTGCCCGAGGTGACCTGCCGGCTGAACTCCGTGTACGAGATCGTCCGTTCCTCCGGCCCGTTGAAGAACGACAGCGCCAGATTGGCGATCAGAAAGACGATGAGCGCGGTCAGCAGCAGCCTGCCCCAGCCGCCCGGCAGCTTCCGGCCCTGCGGCGGGGGCGGTGGTGCGCCCTCGGAGCGCCACGGCTGGTCGGTGCGATCGCGGGGAGGTACGGGGCTGGTCACACGTGCTCCTCTGCCGTCAGCCGTTAAATGTGACATTAGATGAGGAACCAGGCTAAAGCCCCTCGTGAGCCCGTCCACTGGGCCCACAGGGGGATGTGCGCCCCGGCACGAGCGGGTACGCCGGAGGGAGCCGGAAACGCATGAGGGGCGCCCCGTCGGCGGGGCGCCCCTCATGCGTATGCTCCGGGCGGTCAGCCCATGAACTTCTTGAACTCGTCCGGCAGCTCGAAGCCCTTCTCGTCCGGGGCCGGCAGGCCGGGCACGCCGCCCTGCGCGGCCTGGGCGCGGCGGGCGGCCGCCGCCTGCTCCTCGGCCTTGCGCTTCATCGGGTTGCCGCTCTTGCGCTTGCCCTTGGCCTGCTTGACCTGCTTCTTCTGACGGCCGGGGCCACCACCCATGCCGGGCATCCCCGGCATACCGGGCATCCCGCCGCCCTGTGCCATCTTCGACATCATCTTGCGCGCGTCGAAGAACCGCTCCACGAGGTTCTTCACCGCGCTGACCTCGACGCCGGAACCCTTGGCGATGCGCGCCCGGCGCGAGCCGTTGATGATGGTCGGCTCGGCCCGCTCCTTCGGGGTCATCGACTTGATGATCGCGGCGGTGCGGTCCACGTCGCGCTCGTCGATGTTGTTGATCTGCTCCTTGATCTGGCCCATGCCGGGGAGCATCCCGAGCAGCTTGGAGATGGAGCCCATCTTCCGGACCTGCTCCATCTGGGCCAGGAAGTCGTCGAGCGTGAAGTCCTGCCCCTTCTTGGACGCCAGCTTGGAGGCCATCTTGGCGGCCTCTTCCTGGCTGAAGGTCTTCTCCGCCTGCTCGATCAGGGTGAGCAGGTCACCCATGTCGAGGATGCGGGACGCCATGCGGTCGGGGTGGAAGGCGTCGAAGTCGTCGAGCTTCTCACCGTTCGACGCGAACATGATCTGCTTGCCCGTGACGTGGGCGATCGACAGGGCCGCACCGCCGCGGGCGTCGCCGTCGAGCTTGGAGAGCACCACGCCGTCGAAGCCCACGCCGTCGCGGAACGCCTCGGCGGTGTTGACCGCGTCCTGACCGATCATCGCGTCGACGACGAAGAGGATCTCGTCGGGGCTGACGGCGTCGCGGATGTCCGCGGCCTGCTGCATCAGCTCCTGGTCGATGCCGAGGCGGCCGGCGGTGTCGACGATCACGACGTCGTACTGCTTGGACCTGGCGTGCTCGATCGAGTCCTTGGCGACCTGGACCGGGTCGCCCACACCGTTGCCCGGCTCGGGCGCGTACACCGCGACACCGGCGCGGTCGGCGACGACGCTGAGCTGGTTGACGGCGTTGGGGCGCTGGAGGTCGCAGGCGACGAGCAGCGGGGAGTGGCCCTGGCCCTTGAGCCAGCGGCCGAGCTTTCCGGCCAGGGTGGTCTTGCCGGCGCCCTGGAGACCCGCGAGCATGATCACGGTCGGCGGGTTCTTGGCGAACCGCAGCCGCCGGGTCTCGCCGCCGAGGATGGAGACGAGCTCCTCGTTGACGATCTTGACGACCTGCTGGGCCGGGTTCAGCGCCTGGGAGACCTCGGCGCCGCGCGCCCGCTCCTTGACGTTGGCGATGAACGCCCGGACGACCGGAAGGGCGACGTCCGCTTCGAGCAGGGCGATACGGATCTCGCGAGCCGTGGCGTCGATGTCCGCCTCGGACAGGCGGCCCTTGCCCCGGAGGCTCTTGAAAGTCGCGGCAAGGCGGTCGGAGAGAGTATCGAACACGGCGCTCGTCGGTCCTCGGGGTCGGGGGCGGTACGGATCCTCCCTAGGGTAACCGGCCCGAGCGGGCCACCACCCGCGCCGGTCGTCATCGCCCCGCCCCGTGCGCCGGAGCCCGCGCCGGGGAGCGAAGGCCGCGCGCGCCGGGAGCGGGCACGGCGCGGCCCGTACGCCCGGCCCGCCCGGCCCGGCGCCGTTTCCCCTCACTCCGGCGCGTCCCCCAGCTCCCGCTCCACCGCCTCCGCCAGGGCCGCCGCGTCCGCGTCCGGCAGCGCGGCGCCGTCCGCCCGGGTGACGTAGAAGGCGTCCACCGCGTTCGCCCCCAGGGTCGAGACATGGGCGCTGCGCACCCGTACCGCGCTCCGTTCGAGGGCCCGGCCGATCCGGTACAGCAGCCCGGGGGCGTCCTGCGCGCGCACCTCGATCACCGTCGCCCGGTGCGAGGCGGCCGGGACGGCGGTCGCCCTGGGCGGCGGGGCCTGCGCCCCGCGCCGCCGCGGCCGGGCCGCCTCGCGCTCGGCCAGACGGGCGGCGACGTCCAGGGAGCCGTCCAGCGCCCGTACGAGATCGGCGCGGAGCCTGGTCGCCTGGGGCAGGGGGCCGTACGCGGCGGCGACCCGCCAGCGCAGCAGGAGCAGCCCGTCGGCGGTCCCGGCCGGGGGCTCCGGGGCGCGCAGTTCGGCGGCGCGCACGGTGAGCCGGTGCAGGGCGAGGACGCCCGCGACGGCGGGGAGCACCCCGGGGCGGTCGGGCAGGGCGATGAGGAGTTCGACGCCGACCGGTTCCGGCGCGTCGTCCGGGGCGGGGACCGCGGCCCGGGTGCGCAGGGCGAGAACGGGTCCGCCGGTGCGCAGGGCCTCGTCGGCCAGCTCCTCCGGTCCGGCGCCGGGCCCGGCGGGTTCCGGTTCCTCCGGCGCCCGGCCGGTCAGCACGGCGGCGACGCGTCCGACGAGGTCGTCGACGAGGGAGGCGCGCCAGGCGGACCAGGCGGCCGGGCCGGTGGCGAGGGCGTCGGCCTCGGTGAGGGCGTGCAGCAGCTCCAGGGCGCCGGGGGCGGCGACGGCCTCGGCGACGGACCGGACGGTCGCGGGGTCGTCGAGGTCGCGCCGGGTCGCGGTCTCCACCAGCAGCAGGTGGTGGCGGACGAGGGCGGCGATCACGTCCGCGTCGTGCGGGGCGAAGCCGAACCGGATGGCGGTGTTCCGGGCCAGGGTCTCCCCGGCGGCGGAGTGGTCGCCGGGGAGGCCCTTGCCGAGGTCGTGCAGGAGCGCGGCGACGAGCAGCAGGTCGGGCCGGGCGACGCGCCGGGTGAGGGACGAGGCCCGGACCGCCGTCTCCACCAGGTGACGGTCGACGGTCCAGGTGTGGACGGGATTGCGCTGCGGCCGGCACCGGACGCGTTCCCAGTACGGGAGCAGCCGGGTGATCAGCCCTTCGGCGTCCAGCGCCTCCCAGACGGGGACGGCGGCCTCGCCCGCGCCGAGCAGGGTGACGAGTTCCTCGCGGGCCTCGGCGGGCCAGGGAACGGGCAGCGGTCCGCAGGCGGCGGCGAGGCGGCGCACGGCGTGGCGGGAGAGCGGCAGCCCGGACTGGGCTGCCGCGGCGGCGGCGCGCAGCGGGAGCACCGGATCGTGTTCGGGGCGGGCGGTCAGGGCGAGCACGGCCTCGCCGTCGGCCTCGACCACGCCGTCCGCGAGCGGGGTGCGTCCGGGGGCGGCGGGCCCGCCGCTCCGGGCCTCCGCCCGGCCGAGGAGACCGCCGCCGCCCCTGCCGAGGCGCCGGGGGCGCGCGGTGCGGGCGCGCAGGACGCGGTCGACCTCGCGCCAGGTGACCTCGGCGGCGTACGAGACCGTGCGGGCGGCCTCGTAGACCCGCCGGAGCAGGGCGTCGGCGTCGGGGAGGCCGAGGGCGTCGGCGACCTGGTCCTGTTCCTGGAGATCCAGGCGGTCGGTGGCGCGGCCGGTGGCGAGGTGGAGGGCGTCGCGGGTGTCGAGGAGGACGTCGCGGGCCCGGTCGAGGCCCTCGCGCGGGGCGTCGGCGACCCAGGAGGCGGCGACGGCCCGCAGGGCGGTGGCGTCGCGCAGCCCGCCGCGGGCCTCCTTGAGGTCGGGTTCGAGGAGGAAGCGCAGCTCGCCGTGGCGTTCGGCGCGGTCGCGGCAGAGTCCGGCGAGGGCGGGGAGGCGCGCGGGGGCCCGGTCGCGCCAGTCGGCGAGGACCGCCCGGCGCAGCGCGGCGGCGAGGCCGGGGTCCCCGGCGACCGGCCGGGCGTCGAGCAGTCCGAGCTGGACCTTGAGGTCGTCGCGGGCCGCCCGGCGGGCCTCGGCGGGGGTGCGTACGGAGTGGTCGAGCGCGATGCCGAGGTCCCAGACCGGATACCAGAGGTGGTCGGCCAGGGCGGCGACGGCCGGCGCGCCGGCCCCGCCGTCGTGCAGGAGCAGCAGGTCGAGGTCGCTGCGCGGGGAGAGTTCGCCGCGCCCGTAGCCGCCGACGGCGACGAGGGCGGCGCCGCCGACGCCGGCCCGCCCGGCGGCGGTGGCGAACAGGGCGCCGAGCCAGTCGTCGGTGAGCGAGGCGAGGGCGGCGCGGCGCGCCGCCCCGGATCGCTCCGTCCCCTGGAGGAGGCGCAGCCGGGCCGCCGCGTAGCCGCCCGGTTCCGGGGCCTCGGGTCCGGTGGTCGCTCCGGTGTGCGTCATCCGGCTGCCTTTCGTCGCGGGGCCCGGCGGAACGGTCCGGCGGGCGGACCGGCGGACGCCCCGGGGTGTGCGGGGCGGTGGCCTCATGGGGACGGCGGAGAACGGCGGAAGCGGGCCGGCACCGGCCCGCGTAGGACGACCGGTCCGCGTAGGACGACCGAACCGTGCGCGGCGACCGGCCCGTGCACGCCGGGCCCGTTGTACGGCGACCGGCCATGTACGCCCGACGGCGACCGGCCCGCGTGCGACCCGCCCGGGCCCGCCCGGACGGTCCCGCGGCACGGAACACCCTCGTCAGAGCGCGTCCGGCCCGCGCTCGCCGGTCCGCACCCGGATCGCGGTGTCGACCGGCGCCATCCAGACCTTTCCGTCGCCGATCTTGCCGGTCCGGGCGGCCTTCACCACGGCGTCGATGACCCGCTCGGCGTCCGCGTCCTCGACGAGCACCTCGACGCGGACCTTGGGGACGAGGTCGACGGTGTACTCGGCGCCCCGGTAGACCTCGGTGTGGCCGTGCTGCCGTCCGTAGCCGCTGGCCTCGGTGACGGTGAGGCCGTGGACGCCGAGGTCCTGGAGGGCCTCCTTGACCTCGTCGAACCGGTGCGGTTTCACGACGGCGGTGATGAGCTTCATGCGTGCACCTTCCTGGTGTGCCGTACTGCCGTGGAGCCGGATCCCGCGGCCGTGGCCGCGACGCGCGGCGCCGTTCCGCCTCCGGTCCCGCCGAAGTCGTACGCGGTCTCGGCGTGCTCCGCCCGGTCGATGCCGGAGACCTCGGTGTCCTCGTCCACCCGCATCCCGATCGTCCGGTCCAGCAGGAGGGCCAGGAGGGCGGAGACGAGCAGGGAGTACGCGAGGACGGCGAAGACGCCGACGGCCTGCTTGCCGAGCTGGTCGAGGCCGCCGCCGTAGAACAGGCCCTTGGCGCGGGACTGGACGCCGCCGGTGGCGAAGAGGCCGACCAGCAGGGAGCCGACGACGCCGCCGACCAGGTGGACGCCCACGACGTCCAGCGAGTCGTCGTAGCCGAACCGGTACTTCAGGCCCACGGCCATGGCGCACAGGACCCCGGCGACGGCGCCGACCGCGATCGCGCCGAGCGGGCTGACCGCGCCGCCGGACGGGGTGATGGCGACCAGGCCCGCGACCGCGCCGGAGGCCGCGCCGAGGGTGGTGAAGGAGCCGTGGCGGAGCTTCTCGTATCCGAGCCAGGCGAGCATCGCGGCGGCGGTGGCGACCTGCGTGTTGACGAACATGACCGCGCTCACGCCGTCGTCGTTGCCCAGCCAGGAGCCCGCGTTGAAGCCGAACCAGCCGAACCAGAGCAGTCCGGCGCCGAGCATGACCAGGGGCAGGCTGTGCGGCCGCATCGGGTCCTTCCGGAAGCCGACGCGTCTGCCGATGACGAGGATCACGCCGAGCGCCGCGGCGCCCGCGTCGATGTGGACGGCCGTGCCGCCCGCGAAGTCGATGACGCCCCGCTCGTAGAGCCAGCCGCCCGCGCCCCAGACCCAGTGGGCGACCGGGAAGTAGACGACCGTGACCCACAGCACGACGAACAGGGCCCAGGAGGTGAACTTCACCCGGTCGGCCAGGGCGCCGCTGATCAGCGCGGGGGTGATGACCGCGAACATCAGCTGGAAGACGGCGAAGACGTAGACGGGGATCGTGTGGCCGTCCCAGAGCTGGTCGAGGCCGATCCCGCTCAGGCCCGCGTAGTCCGAGGTCCAGCCGATGACGGAGCCGACGTCCTTGCCGAAGGCGAGGCCGAACCCGTAGAGCACCCACAGGATCGTCACGATGCCCAGGCTGATGAAGCTCATCATCAGCATGTTGAGGGTGCTCTTCACCCGGACCATTCCGCCGTAGAAGAAGGCCAGGGCCGGGGTCATCAGCATCACCAGGGCCGAACAGATGAGCATGAACCCGGTGTCGGCCGCGGACAGGGCCGGGGCGTCCGCGGCAAGCGTCGTGAGACCTGGGGGCATCGGCGTCTCCTCGTCGTCGGTGCGGCCGGGGCGGCACGGGCGGAACCGCGCGCCGGGTCAGGGGGAGGCGCGCGGTCCGCCGGAAGGGCATCCGACCGTTGTGGGCACGAGACTCGCCCGGCGCGGTTTCCACCGGTGCCGCACGGTGTTTCACGGCGGTGACGAAGCGGTCCGGCGTGTTACGTCCCGATGAACCCCGGGCGTCGGCTCCGCCCGCCGTCCGGGCCGGGGCGGGCGGAACCGACGCCCGGGGCGGGGCCGTGCGGTCCCGCCCGGACGCGCCCCCATGACTCTTCCGTACCGGGGCCGGAACGCGAACCGGCCACGCCGACCGCCCGGCGACCTGGCGATGGGGGAGCCGAAGTCGTTGTGCTCGGGACGGCCGGTCGTGGCCGGGGCCGGGGCGCCGCCTCTCAGACCGCGTCGGCGGTTTCCGGCAGCTGCTCGGTGAGGAGGTCGGTGAGACCGGCGACTTCGGGGACGTCCCCGAAGTCCCGGGCGGCGGCGTCGACGGTCTTGCGGAGCCGGGTGTTGACGCGCTCGGAGCGGATCTTCTTGGCGATCCGCAGCGCCTGCTCGACCAGCACCGTGGACTGCTCGGGCTCGCGCTTGAGGAGGTGGACGGTGGCGAGGCCGATCAGATTGAGCGCGTAGGACCGGTGGTGCTCGTCGTCCTCGCTGAAGAGCTCGACCGCCCGCCGCATGCGCGGCTCGGCGAGCGCGGCGTACGTGGGGCGGCGGCCCGCGACATAGGCG
Organism: Streptomyces tyrfis; assembly: GCF_037034285.1. Lineage (NCBI taxonomy): Bacteria > Bacillati > Actinomycetota > Actinomycetes > Kitasatosporales > Streptomycetaceae > Streptomyces > Streptomyces tyrfis. The sequence goes on from NZ_JBAGJZ010000037.1 coordinate 37,239, forward strand.
AGGTCGCGGAACGAGTGGGAGTTCTCGCCGTTGAGCTCGGCCTCCGAGAAGAAGCGGATCCAGTCGGGCTCCGGCTCGCCGTCCTCCCCGGCGTCGAGGAAGGTGTCCTCGGCCATCCGGACGGCCCGCTTGCACTTGCCGGCCTGGCCCATGTTGGCGTAGGCGCGGGCCTCCATCGCGTACAGCATGGCCTGGGTGCGCGAGGTGGCGCAGTCCCGGCTGCCGTACTGGGCGAGGTGGATGAGTTCGAGGGCGTCGTCGGGCCGCCCCAGGTGGATCATCTGCCTGCTCATGCTGGACAGAACATACGAACCGAGCGGTTTGTCGCCGGCCTCTTTCGACGCGTGGAGCGCCAGAACGAAGTACTTCTGGGCCGTGGGCTGGAGACCGACGTCGTAGCTCATCCAGCCGGCCAGCTCGGCCAGCTCGGCCGCGCAGCGGAAGAGCCGCTTGGCCGTGGCCTCCGGCTGCGGCTCCTGGAGGAGGTCGGTGACCTCGTGGAGCTGGCCGACGACGGCCTTGCGGCGCAGCCCGCCGCCGCACTGCGCGTCCCACTGGCGGAACATCGTCGTGGTCGACTCCAGCAGGTCGAGCTCCGGGCCGGAGAGCCTGGAGGGACGGCGGGCGGCGGCGGGCGACTCCGGCTCCACCGGCCCGGCCGCGGGCACGGGCACCAGCCAGCGCTGCATGGGTTCGACGAGGGCGGGGCCCGCGGCGAGGGCAAGCGAGGAGCCGAGGAAACCCCGCCGGGCGAGCATCAGATCGCTGCGGGAGAACTCGCTGAGCAGGGCGACGGTCTGCGGGCCCGCCCAGGGCAGGTCGACCCCGGACACCGACGGCGACTGACGCGCGGAGCGCAGCCCGAGGTCCTCGACCGCCACGACCGAGCCGAACCGCTCCGAGAACAGCTCGGACAGGATGCGCGGAATCGGCTCGCGCGGCTGCTCGCCGTCGAGCCAGCGCCGCACCCGGGAGGTGTCGGTGCTGATGTGGTGCGCGCCCATCTGCCGCGCCCGCCGATTGACCTGCCGCGCCAGCTCGCCCTTCGACCAACCGCTGCGCACGAACCACGAGCCCAATTGCTCGTTGGGGCGCTTACCGGCATTCGAATCGCCTGCGCCGCTGCCACTCACTGGAACGCCCCCATCCCGCTGAAACCGTCGCGATCCCGACGAACGCTGTCGCGCGAACCACTATCAGAATGCCCTGAACCGACGCCGCCCATACGGAGGTTGCGCACGATCGAACAGGGAAACGGGTTGCCTCCGGCATACCCATGGACGCACATACTTCCACGGTTCGTGTACCGACGGTAATCCTACGATCACCACGTCCGCGAGGGCGCCTTCGGAAACGCCACCATTCGCCACCCCTTCAGGTGAACGCCATTGCCGCAAAGCGCGATTCACTTGACACACGGTCGATCAATTGTGGTTGCAGCGAAGCACAAAAGGGGCGCGCGAATTACGAAGTACCACCCGGCGTGCACCGGCGCACTACGGATCACCTTGACAACACAGCGTTACGGCTTCACTCCGTGTCGTAACCACCGACGAGTCGGACCCGTTGGAGGGGGCATGGGCTTCACGATCGGCGGCATCCGTGAGATGCGTGCCGGCTCACGGCGTCGCGGCCGTGCGGCCGAGAGCACGGCAGTGGCCGAGTACACCGGACTGTGGGGCTGGGCGGTCGTGCCCGGGGCGCGGGTCGTGGCCGGCGGCTGCTCGTGCGGGAAGGACCGGTGCCCCTCCCCCGGCGCCCATCCGCTGGACTTCGCGCCGGAGGTCCCGCCGGGCGCCTCGTTCGACGCGGCGGCGGAGGCATGGGCCCGGGTGCCGGGCGCCTCGGTGCTGCTGCCGGTGGGGCGCGGATTCGATGTGCTGGACGTCGCCGAGGCCGCGGGGCGCCGGGCCCTGGCACGCATGGAGCGGATGGGGCTGCCGCTGGGCCCGGTCGTGCTGACGCCGTCGGGGCGGGCGCGGTTCTTCGTGGCCCCGGGCGCCGCCGCCGAGCTTCCGCGCCTGCTGTACCGGATGGGCTGGGACGACGCGGACCTCGATCTGCGGGCGCTGGGGCCGGGCCACCACGTCACGGCCCCGCCGTCCGACGAGGGCGGTCTCGGTCCCGTCCGGTGGCTGCGCCCGCCGGTGCTGGACACGGCGGCCGCGCCGCCGCCGGCCAGGCTGCTGCTGGGCACGCTGGCCTACAGCTGCCACCGCGCGCCCCTCTGCGGCTGAGCGGCCGCGCGACCGGCCGGTGTCGGCCCCGGCCCCGCCGCCGGGAACCGGCCCGGACCGCCGCGCCAGGAGCCCCGCAGCGCCAGAAGCCCGGGCCGGGAAGGACGCGTGGAACCGAGTCGGGGATCACGCGTGGAACCGAGAAGCACGCGCAGAGCGCAAAAGAGCCCGGCCGCCGACGTATCGGCGGCCGGGCTCTTCTCGTGGGGGATCGGCGGGGCGGTCGGGGCGTCAGTCCCCGATCAGGGCGTCCACGAACGCCTCCGGCTCGAACGGCGCCAGGTCGTCCGGCCCCTCGCCGAGGCCGACCAGCTTCACCGGCACGCCCAGTTCGCGCTGCACGGCGACGACGATGCCGCCCTTGGCCGTGCCGTCCAGCTTCGTCAGCACGATGCCGGTGATGTCGACGACCTCCGCGAACACCCGGGCCTGCACCAGACCGTTCTGCCCGGTCGTCGCGTCGAGGACGAGCAGGATCTCGTCGAGCGGCCCGTGCTTCTCGACGACCCGCTTGACCTTGCCGAGCTCGTCCATGAGTCCGGTCTTGGTGTGCAGCCGGCCGGCGGTGTCGATGAGGACGACGTCGGCGCCCTCGGCGATGCCCTCCTTGACCGCGTCGAAGGCGATCGACGCCGGGTCGCCGCCCTCGGGTCCGCGCACGGTGCGGGCGCCGACGCGCTCGCCCCAGGTCTGGAGCTGGTCGGCGGCGGCGGCGCGGAAGGTGTCGGCCGCGCCGAGCACGACGCTGCGTCCGTCCGCGACGAGCACCCGGGCCAGCTTGCCGGTGGTGGTGGTCTTGCCGGTCCCGTTGACGCCGACGACCATCACCACGCCGGGGGTGTCGAGGCCGCCCTCGGTCCTGACCGCGCGGTCCGTGTCGGTGCCGATCAGGGCGAGGAGCTCCTCGCGCAGCAGGGCGCGCAGCCCTTCCGGGGTGCGGGTGCCGAGCACGCGGACGCGTTCGCGCAGCCGCTCCACCAGCTCCTGGGTGGGGGTGACGCCCACGTCGGCGGTGAGGAGGGTGTCCTCGACCTCCTCCCAGGTGTCCTCGTCGAGGTTGTCGCGGGACAGGAGCGTGAGCAGTCCCTTGCCGAGGGAGTTCTGCGAACGGGCGAGCCGGGCGCGCAGCCGGACCAGCCGGCCGGCGGTGGGCTCGGGCACTTCGATGGCCGGGACGGCGACCGCCTCCGGCTCGACGGTCTCGGGGGCCTCCGCCACCGGGGCCTCGGCCGAGGGGGGCGCGACCTCCTCGATGGTGCGGCGCGGTTCCTCGAGCGGCTCCTCGGCTTCCTCGCCGACTCGGGGCTCGGCGGGGGGAGTGATGGTCGGCGTGCTCGGCGGCGCCGGGGGCAGCTGCTTCTTCTTGCGGCCGCTGACCACGAGCCCGCTGATCACGCCGACCGCGACCAGGGCGATGACTACAGCAAGGATGACGAATTCCATAACCCACCCAGTATCGGCCACGCCCGGCCGTGCGGGCCGCCCCGAAGCATCCCCCACACCCCCACTTGGCCGTTATGCACTTTTTCGAGGCCTTGTCCGCGAAGGTACGATCCGGCGCGCGCGGAGACCCGCGGCCCGGAACACCCGTCCCCGCCGCCGAGCGCGCCGGCCGAATCCGGAGCCTCCTCCCCGCCGACGGGGGCGACGCGCCCCTACCCTTCTGACGCTGCGTCAGATAGTCTCCGGCCCCCGCCGCGTCCGACCGACGAAGGGGACACGCGTCATGGCCTTCACAGTGGTCCGGTTCAATCTCGTCGATCCCGACGCCACCCCCGAGTCCCACTCGGCCCGCTACCGCGCCGCCCTGGAGATGGCCGCGTACGCCGACGGGCACGGCGTCGACACCGTGCAGACCGAGGAGCACCACGGCGCCGAGAACTCCTGGCTGCCCTCCCCCTTCGTCTTCGCCGGCGCGGTCCTCGGCGCCACCCGCCGCATCGCGGTGACCGTCTCGGCGGTGATAGGACCGCTGCACGACCCGCTGCGGCTGGCCGAGGACATCGCCGTGCTGGACCTGCTGAGCGCGGGCCGGCTGGTGACGGTGGCGGGGCTGGGCTACCGGCCGGAGGAGTACGCGCGGGCCGGCGTCGACTGGGGTGCGCGCGGCCGGCTCCAGGACGAACTGCTGGAGACCCTGGTGCGGGCGTGGACCGGGGAGCCGTTCCCGTACCGGGGCCGTACGGTCCGGGTCACGCCGCGCCCGTACACCCGGCCGCATCCGCCGCTGCTGGTGGGCGGGAGCTCGCGGGCGGCGGCGCGGCGGGCGGCCCGATTCGGGCTGCCGTTCTTCCCCAGCGCGCATCTGCCGGAGCTGGAGGCGTACTACCACGAGCGGCGGGCGGAGTTCGGGACGGAGGGCTTCTGCCTGATGCCGTCGGCCGAGACGCCGCTGCTGCACGTGTCCGAGGACCCGGACCGGACGTGGGCGGAGTACGGCCGGTACTTCCTGCACGAGGCGCGGACCTACGCCTCCTGGCAGTCCGCGGGCATCCGGTCCGCGGTGCGCTCGGCGGCCGGCACGGTGGCGGAGCTGCGGGACGAGGGCGTCTACCGGGTCGTCGCCCCGGAGGAGTGCGCCGGCGCGGCCGGGAAGCTGGACAGCCTGGTGCTGCATCCGCTGTGCGGCGGGATGCCGGTCGAGGAGGGGTGGCGGAGCCTGCGGCTGTTCTGCGAGGCCGTCGGGGGCTGACCGGGCGGCCGTGGGAGGAGCGGCGGTCAGCCCATCTCCTCCAGCGCCTTGCCCTTGGTCTCCCGCACGAACCGGAGCACGAACGGGATGGAGAGCGTGGCGAAGCACGCGTAGACGATGTACGTGCCCGAGAGGTTCCAGTCGGACAGGCTGGGGAAGCTCGCGGTGATCAGCCAGTTGGCCATCCACTGCGCGGAGGCGGCGACGCCGAGCGCTGCGGCGCGGAGCCGGTTCGGGAACATCTCGCCGAGGAAGACCCAGACGACGACGCCCCACGACAGGGCGAAGAAGAGCACGAACACATGGGCCGCGACGAGCGCCACCACGCCCTGGGCGTGCGGCAGCCTCCCGCCGACGAGGGGCGCGGAGAAGGCCCATGCCTCGAAGGCGAGGGCGACGGCCATGCCGGCGGAGCCGGTCAGCGCGAGCGGCTTGCGTCCCACCCGGTCCACCAGGACCATCGCGATCACGGTGCCGATGATGTTGATGATCGACGTGGTGAAGGAGTAGAGGAACGAGTCGCTCGGGTCGATGCCGACGGACTGCCACAGCGTCGCCGAGTAGTAGAACGCCACGTTGATGCCGACGAGTTGCTGGAAGACCGAGAGGCCGATGCCGGTCCAGACGATCGGCAGGAAGCCGAGGCGGCCGCCGAGCAGGTCCCGGAACCGGGACTTGTGCTCCCGGCGCATGGCGGCCTCGATCTCGGCCACCCGGGCGTCGAGGTCGACGTTCCCGCCCTCGACCTCCGCCAGGATCCTCCGGGCCCGTTCCTTCTTGCCGACCGAGATCAGGAACCGGGGCGACTCGGGGATCGCCAGCGACAGCAGCCCGTACAGGGCGGCGGGGACCACCATCACGCCGAGCATCCACTGCCACGCCTCCAGGCCGCCGATCCGGCCGCGCTGCTGTCCGCCGGCGAGCTGCAGGATGCCGTAGTTGACCAGCTGGGAGATGGCGATGCCGACGACGATCGCGGCCTGCTGGAAGGAGCCGAGGCGGCCCCGGTAGGCGGGCGGCGAGACCTCCGCGATGTACGCCGGGCCGATCACGGACGCCATGCCGATGGCGAACCCGCCGACGACGCGCCAGACCGCCAGGTCCCAGAGCGCGAACGGGAGCGCGGAGCCGACGGCGCTGGCGGTGAAGAGCACGGCGGCGATCTGCATGCAGCGGATGCGGCCGATGCGGTCCGCGATCCGCCCCGCCGTGGCCGCGCCGATCGCGCAGCCGATCAGGGCGATGGCGATGACCTGGGCGAGCGTCGCGGAGCCGATCGCGTACCGGCTGCGGATCGCCTCCACGGCGCCGTTGATGACCGAGCTGTCGTAACCGAACAGGAAGCCGCCCATGGCGGCGGCCGCCGTGATGAAGACGACATGGCCGAGGTGGTCCGGCTGGGCCGCCCGGGCTCCGGACACCGGGCCCTGCGCTGTGTCGGTCACATGAACTCCTGTCGCCGGTCCGTGCCGCCGGATGCGGGGCGTGTCCCGTGTGCGCGGCGCGCTCCGGCACACGGGACACACCCCAGTGGGTCACACCTTTCCGGCTACCACCACATGAAGGGGGAGAAACAGCCCATACGGTCCTCGCGTTCAGTTCCCGAAGGCGCCTTCCCCGCACCGGCCCTCATCCGTTGCGGAGGACGCGGGACCGGGATCGGAGTGTCGAAGCCCGCGACGGCCGGACGGGTGCGCGGGGCTCAGCGCAGCCGCTGGCTGATGACCTTGGAGACCCCGTCGCCCTGCATCGAGACGCCGTACAGCGCGTCGGCGACCTCCATCGTCCGCTTCTGATGCGTGATCACGATCAGCTGGGAGCTCTCCTGGAGCTCCTCCATGATCCGGATCAGCCGCTGCAGATTGGTGTCGTCGAGGGCCGCCTCGACCTCGTCCATCACGTAGAACGGGCTGGGCCGGGCCTTGAAGATCGACACCAGCAGCGCCACCGCGGTGAGCGAGCGCTCCCCGCCGGAGAGCAGGGAGAGCCGCTTGACCTTCTTGCCCGGCGGCCGGGCCTCGACGTCCACCCCGGTGGTGAGCATGTGGTCCGGGTCGGTCAGGACGAGCCGCCCCTCGCCGCCCGGGAACAGCCGCGCGAAGACGCCCTCGAACTCCCGGGCCGTGTCCCGGTACGCCTCGGTGAAGACCTGCTCGACCCGCTCGTCGACCTCCTTGATGACCTGCACCAGATGGGCCCGGGTCTTCTTCAGGTCTTCGAGCTGCTCGGAGAGGAACTTGTGCCGCTCCTCCAGCGCGGCGAACTCCTCCAGGGCGAGCGGATTCACCTTTCCGAGTTGCTGGTACGCCCGTTCGGCCGACGTCAGCCGCTTCTCCTGCTCGGCCCTGACGAACGGCCTCGGCCGGTTGCGCGGGTGGTCCGGGTCGTCCGGCAGCTCCTCGCCGGGCGCGGCGGGCGAGGGCGGCACGGGCTGGTCGGGGCCGTACTCCGCGACCAGGCCGGCCGGCTCCACCCCCAGCTCCTCCAGCGCCCTGGCCTCCAACTGCTCCATCCGCAGCCGCTTCTCGGCGCCGAGCACCTCGCCCCGGTGGACCGAGTCGGTGAGCTTGTCGAGTTCGTCCTTCAGCTCGCGGCCCCGGTCGCGTCCGGCCGCCAGGTCGCGCTCCCGCTCCGCCTTCGCCGCCTCGGCCGCGACCCGCTCCCGCTCGGCCCGTACGACGGACACCTCGACGTGGGCCAGCAGCTGACGGGCCCCGGACGCGACGGCCGACGCCACCGCGGCCTCGTGCCGCCGCCGGGCGCGCCGCCGCTCGGCCCGCGCCCGGGCCTCGCGTTCCGCGCGGGCCGCCCGGTCGAGGGAGTCCGCGCGTCCCGCGAGCCCCTTGACCCGTTCCTCGTGGGTGCGCACCTGGAGGCGGGCCTCCATCTCGGTCTGCCGGGCGTTGGCGCCGTCGGCGGCGAGCCGGTCGCGCACGGAGGCGTCCGGTTCCTCCTCGACCGGCGTCTCCTCGGCGACGAGCAGGCGTTCGGCCAGTTCCTCCGCCTCCGCCGCGGCCCGGTCCAGGGCCTCCTGGGCGCGCGCGGCGGAGGCGGTCGTCCGCTCGGCCTCGCCCGCGGCGGCTCGGGCCTGCCCGGCGAGCCGCCCCAGCTGCTGGGCCACCCCGGACTTCTCCCGCTCGGCGGCCCGGCGCCGCTCCCCCAGCTCCTCGACCTCCCGGGCGCGGGCGTCGCGCCGCTCCCCCGCCAGCCGCTGGGCCTCTGCCGACTCCGCGCACCGCACGGCCAGTTCCTCCAGCTGGGCGGCGGCCTCGTCGACCGACGCCCGCACTTCGAGGAGGCTGGGCGCCCCGGCGGAACCGCCGTGCGCGAAGTGCGCCGAGAGGAGGTCCCCCTCGGCGGTCACGGCCGTCAGGCCGGGGTGCGCGGCGACGAGGTCCTCGGCGTCCTCCAGCGTGCCGACCACCACGGTGTCCCGCACCAGCCTGCGCACGGCGTCCACCAGTTCGACGGGGCCGTGGACGAGATCGGCCACGGCGGGCGCGCCGGCAATGCCGCCGGAGCCGCCGGGCCGCTCGGTCCCGGCCGGGGCGTGGCCCCCGGCGGACGCCCCGGCGCGTCCGTCGCCCAGCAGCAGGGCGGCCCGCCCCGCGTCCTCCTTGCGCAGCAGCCGGATCGCCTCCGCCGCCGTGGCCGGGTCCGTCACCGCGACCGCGTCCGCCGCGGCGCCCAGGGCCGCCGCCACCGGTGCCTCGTAGCCGGACTCCACGGTCAGGAGTTCCGCCGCCGGGCCGAGCAGGCCGGAGAGCCGGTCCCGCGCGCCGAGCAGCGCGCCGGTGCCGTCCTTGCGGCGCAGCCCCAGGGCCAGCGCCTCGTGGCGGGCCGCGACGGCCGCCCGCTTCCGTTCGACGGCGGTGGCCGCCTCCCGGGCCGCGGTGAGCTCCGACTCCGCCCGGGCGAGCTCCCGCCGGGCCTCCTCGTACCGTTCGCCGAGCTGCGCGTCGCCCGCGTCCAGGCCTCCGACCTCGGCTTCGAGCTGCTCGTACTCCTCCTGGGCGGCGGCCGCCCGCTCCCGCGCCTCGTCGCGCGCGGCGGCCAGCCGGTCGATCTCGGCCCGCGCCGAAGCGGCCCGGCCGCGCGCCGCGTCGACCTGCCCGCCGAGCCGGGCGAGCCCCTCGCGATGGTCGGCGATGGTCCGGGCTGCGTCCTTGAGCCTGCGCTCCTCGGCGGCCAACTCCCTTTCCAGATCGGCGCGGTGGGCGGCGGTGTCCTCCAGCGCGTGTTCCGCCGCCTCCAGCGCCGCCGTCAGTTCCGCCTCCTGCTCGCGGACGCGGGCCGCCTCCCGTTCCAGGTCCTCCGGGTCGCGTCCGCGCCGCTCCTCCTCGACGGGCGCGGTGGCGCTCTTCACCCGGGCGTCGGCCAGCGAGACCGTGCCGCGGACGCGTTCGGCCAGCTGCGACAGCTCGTACCAGGTCTGCTGGGCCCGCTGGAGGCGCGGGGCCAGCCGCCGCACCTCGTCCTCCAGCCCCGCCTCGCGCGCCAGGGCCGCCTTGAGCTCCGCCTCCGCGGCCTGCCGGCGTTCCTTGAGCGCCGCCTCGTCGGCGAGCTCGCTGCGCAGCGCGGCGCGCAGCGCGACCAGGTCGTCGGCGAGCAGCCGCAGCCGGGCGTCGCGCAGATCGGCCTGGATGACGGCGGCCCGGCGCGCCACGGCCGCCTGCCGGCCCAGCGGCTTCAGCTGCCGGCGCAGCTCGTCCGTCAGGTCCTGGACCCGCGCCAGGTTGGCCCCCATCGCGTCCAGTTTCCGCAGCGCCTTCTCCTTGCGCTTGCGGTGCTTGAGCACGCCCGCAGCCTCCTCGATGAACGCGCGCCGCCCGGACGGGTCGGCGTGGAGCACGGAGTCCAGCTGGCCCTGGCCGACGATGACGTGCATCTCGCGGCCGATGCCGGAGTCCGAGAGGAGTTCCTGGATGTCCAGGAGCCGGCAGGTGTCGCCGTTGATCTGGTACTCGCTGCCGCCGCCACGGAACATGGTCCGAACGATCGTCACCTCGGCGTATTCGATGGGCAGCGCGCCGTCGGAGTTGTCGATGGTCAGCGAGACCTCGGCTCGTCCCAGTGGCGGGCGGCCGGTCGTGCCGGCGAAGATCACGTCCTCCATCTTGCCGCCGCGCAGGGATTTGGCGCCCTGTTCCCCCATCACCCAGGAAAGAGCGTCGACCACATTGGACTTGCCCGACCCGTTGGGGCCGACGACACACGTGATACCGGGTTCGAACCGCAGCGTCGTGGCGGAGGCGAACGATTTGAAACCACGCAGGGTCAGGGCCTTGAGGTGCACGCCGCCGGACTCTACCTTTCACTCTCGGTTTCACCGATGAAGGCGCAGGGCACATCAGACGGTAAGGGAAGGGGCTCCGTCCGGGGGACGGCCGCGTAGGCTCCCGGGCACCGCGTCGCGGCCGGCGGCGTCGCCCGGCCGCGGAAAAGAAAAAGGGACGCCGGGGCGCCCCTTGTGAAATCTTGTGCGTTGACGCGTGTGCGATCTCGCTGGTGCGGCGGCACAGGCTGGATCAAGGACATGTCACGCGACTGACAGATCAAGAGCAGCGATCTTCGATGATCCGGCGACGATCCTGGTAGTGGTCTCGAACGGCGACGCGAACGGCCCGACCGGCCCCGAGGGCCTCTCGGTCAGGTCAGCGCCGGCTCCGCCCGAGGAACGTCGATGTCCATGCTGTCGAGCAGCGACTCCTGGTGCTGGGCGGCGGCGTTGAGCGCGTCGTTCTCGTGCTGAATCCGTACCAGCTCGGATTCGAGGTCCTGCACGCGCTGCTGGAGCCGTCGCATCTCGGCGAGGAGTCGCGGGTCGGAACCGCCGACGTAACCGAGAAGCGCCTTTGCCATGATGGATGGTCCTCCACACTGAGTGACCGACCGATGCGGTGTGGGTCGTGAGGGATTCGCACCCGCGGCGCTCGGCAGTGCTTTCGAATCACTGCTGTTCTGCTGCCAAACAGCCCTGCCGAACAGCTCAGGTGCGCGGGGATTTCAGCGTCTCACCAAAAAGTTTGACGGTCAACACGATCACACCCCGTAGAGGCGAGCGGCCCCGGGCGCGCGGCTTCACGATCATGCGGCGCGACTCTTCTGCGGGACCCTCGGGGGCGTGGAGATCATCCTTACCGCCGCAGCCTGGCATGCGAACCGAAACTTGGCAACCATCCGGTCATTCCGCAGGTCATTTCATGTGTGCGCGGATGAGCGCGCCCCCGCGTCACCGCGCGCCGCTTTTCGAACACGCACCGAACACGTTCTTCGGAAAGGCCCCCGGGCCGGCCCCGGTCAGCGGATCGCGAAGCCCTCGTATCCCCCGCGCGGCGTGTCCCATATCTCAGTGACCCCGTCCACGTGCCCGGGTGTGTCGTCGGAGCGCAGCCACTCCAGCAGACGGCGGCAGTTCTCCCGGCGGCCCTCGGCGACCACCTGCACCCGGCCGTCGTCGAGATTGAGGGCGAACCCGGTGAGACCGCCGATCTCCAGGGCGTTCTCCCTGGTGAACCAGCGAAAACCGACCCGCTGCACCCGGCCGCGCACCCAGGCGGTGAGGCGTACGTCTTCGTCCATGCCCGAACGCTAACCGGCCCCCCGTCCGCAGAGCACCTCCGGGGCCGCCGCGGGACGCCCCGGCCGACGGGCCATGGCGTACAGTCCCCTGGCACATGACCTCACCCCATCGGGTGACGCCCATTGACGCCGAGGGCGGCGTCCGCACCGCAAAAGGGCTTGGCAGTTGGGACGCCATCGACGCTCCGCCGGACTCCCGTCGTCGAGGACCACGGGGCGGACGCCCCGGACCGGCGCCCCGCTGACCTCGCCGGCCCAGGGCTTCAGCGCGGACATGGCCGCGCGGCTTCTTCGACCACACCGACCTCGACGGCCGGAGCCCCTGGGACCGCGCCTCACAGGCCGGGGTGCGCGGGCTGGCCGGTGAGAACATCGCCCGGGGCCAGACCGACGCGCGGGCCGTCGTGGACACCTGGACGCACAGCGAGGGACACCGCGGGAACATCCTCGACTGCGGATTCCGGACGCTGGGCGTCGGCGTGCGCTTCGGCCCCGGCGGCCCCTGGTGGACCCAGGACTTCGGCTACTGACCGCGCGGCGGCCGCTGGCAGCGCGGGCAGTAGTGGCTGGAGCGGTTCATCCACGCCCGGCGGCGGATCGGCGTGCCGCAGCGGCGACAGGGCTCGCCCTCCCGGCCGTAGGCGTCCAGCGAGCGGTCGAAGTAGCCGGACTCGCCGTTCACGTCGACGTAGAGGCTGTCGAAGCTGGTGCCGCCCTGGTCCAGCGCCGCGCCCATCACCTCGCGCACATGGCCGAGCAGCTCGGTCGTCCTCGGGCGGGTCAGGGTCGCGGTCGGCCGGTCGTAGTGGAGCCGGGTGCGCCAGAGCGCCTCGTCCGCGTAGATGTTGCCGACGCCGCTGATCAGCGACTGGTCGAGCAGGGCGCGCTTGACCGTCGTACGGCGCAGGCGCAGGGCCGTGTGGAACGCGGCGTCGTCGAAGGCCGGGTCCAGGGGGTCGCGGGCGATGTGCGCGATGGTGTCGGGCAGCCCGTCGGGGGTGTTGCCGTGGACCGAGAGGCCGCCGAAGGTGCGCTGGTCGACGAAGCGCAGTTCGGTGCCGAGCGCGTCGTCGAAGCGGATCCGTATCCGCAGGTGCTTCTCGTCGGGGGCGTCCTGCGGCTGCACGAGGAGCTGCCCGCTCATCCCGAGGTGGCCCAGCAGGGAGCTGGACGCGTCGTCGAGCGGTACCCAGAGGTATTTGCCGCGCCGCATGGCCGTGCCGAGGCGGGCGCCGCCGAGCCGGGCGGCGAAGTCCACCCCGCCGGCCAGATGGCGGCGGACCGAGCGCGGGTGCAGCACCTCGACGTCCGTGACCGTCCGGCCGGAGACCCAGCGCTCCAGCCCGCGCCGTACGACTTCGACCTCGGGCAGTTCGGGCACGGCGTCGCTCCTGGAGAACGGGTCCGGGGCGGATGCCCCGGGGACGGCGGAGGGAAAACGGCGGGGGATGCAAGGGTATCCGGGCCGGGCCCGGACAGGGAAAACCCCTCGGCGCACGGGGGCGGCCGAGGGGTTCCCCGAGGTCAGGCCGGAGCGACGTCCGTGGACGACGGGTCGGCAGGGGTGTCGGCGGCCCCTCCGCCGGCGGCCTTCGCCGCCGTCTCCCGCGCTTCCGCGGCGGCGCTGATCTCGCGCCAGGCGGACTCGGCCGCCTGCTGCTCCGCTTCCTTCTTGCTACGGCCGGTGCCGGTGCCGTACGAGACACCACCGACGCGGGCGGCAGCAGTAAAGGTCTTCTCGTGGTCCGGGCCGGTCTCCGTGACGACGTACTCGGGGACGCCGAGTCCCTCGCTCGCGGTCAGCTCCTGGAGACTGGTCTTCCAGTCCAGGCCGGCGCCGAGGTTCGAGGACCGGTCGATCAGCGGGTCGAAGAGCCGGTGGACCAGCTCCGAGGCCGCGTCGAGGCCCTGGTCGAGATAGACCGCGCCGATCACCGCTTCGAGGGTGTCGGCGAGGATGGACGCCTTGTCCCTGCCACCCGTGCCTTCTTCACCGCGGCCGAGCCGGATGAAGGAGCCGAGTTCGAGGCCGCGGCCCACTTCCGCAAGCGCACGCGAGTTGACCACCGCGGCCCGAAGCTTGGCCAGCTGGCCTTCGGGCAGGTCGGGGTGGGTGCGGTACAGCGTGTCCGTGACCACCAGGCCGAGCACCGAGTCCCCGAGGAACTCCAGCCGCTCGTTGGTGGGCAGACCGCCGTTCTCGTACGCGTACGAGCGATGGGTCAGCGCACGCACCAGAAGGGCGGACTCAAGGTGATACCCGAGCCGCCCTTCCAGAAGCGTGTGGGACGAGGCTGTGTTGATGTTGTCTGTCTGCTTCTTGCCGTTGGACAACTCAGACATCGAGCCTCTCACCAGCCGCTCAGACCTCGAGGACCTGGCGCTTGTTGTACGTACCGCAGCTGGGGCACGCGATGTGCTGCAGCTTCGGCTCCTGGCAACGCTCGCACGAAACCAGGGTGGGGACCGCAGCCTTCCACTGCGACCGGCGGTGGCGCGTGTTGCTGCGCGACATCTTCCGCTTCGGAACAGCCACGGCTACTTCTCCTGCTTCTCGTCGACGCCCGCTTCGGCGCCGCCCATGTTGTCCTTCTCGCCGTCCTGAACGGTGTCGGCGAGTCCTTGCAGTGCCGCCCAGCGAATGTCGACGGCATCGTGGTGGTGACCGGGGTTCTCGTCCAGCCTGACTCCGCACTCGGAGCACAGACCGGCACAGGACTCCCGGCACACCGGCTGCATCGGCAGTGCGAGCACCACCGCGTCACGCAGCACTGGTTCGAGGTCGAACAGGCCGTCCTCGACGAAGAGCCTGTCCTCGTCGTCCTCGGCGTCGTCGCCCGGCTCCGGCTTGATCGCACGGCCCCGGTCGTCGGCGTCAGGGTACGAGAACATCTCCTGGAAGTCCGCCGCGACCTCTTGGCGCAGCGGCTCCAGACACCTTACGCACTCCCCCTCGGCCGACGCACGGGCGGTGCCTGTGACGAGCACCCCTTCCATGACCGATTCGAGGCGGAGCTCCAGCTCCACGGGCGCGCCCTCCGGCACGCCGATGACGTCGTCGATGCCGAAAGGCGGCGAACCGGGCGCGTCCACCGTGCGGGACAGCCGCTGGAGCGCACCGGGCCGCCGGCCCAGCTCGTGCGTGTCGAACACGAGGGGGTTCCGATGGTCGAGGTGGGCGTTCAGGGCTTTTCCTGCTTTCGGGATCGTGAGCGTCACGCGTCGTGGGGCCTGCCCGTTCCCGATCCGAGACGGGCAGGCGGGATCGCGGACATACGCGCGACCGAAGAGCCAGGATACTGGACGCTCCGCCCAGCTCCCAATCCGGGCGGTTCCGCCCCGGCCCGGCCCGCCCCGCGAGCCGGTTCCGGGGCCCGGGAGCCCGGGCCCCGCGCCGTACCGGGCCCGTCAGCGCTCCTGCTCGTAGCGGTGGAGCTGGTCCAGGTCGATCATGCTGGTGTCGAACAGGCTGGTCTCGTCGAGGGAGCTCCCGCCCTGCGCCCGGTGCTCCGGCCCGGGCTGCGCGGACTGCTGCGGCCAGCCGTCGTACCCCTGGCCCGGCAGCTGGGCCCCGCCCTGGTCGTAGCCCTGCTGGTGCTGCTGCTGGTAGGCGGCGTACGGGTCCGGCTGCTGCTGGTAGACGGCGTACGGGTCCTGCTGCGGCTGCTCCTGGTAGCCGTAGGCCTCCGCGTAGGCCGGCTGGGCCTGGGCCGGGAAGGGCGGCGGGGCCTGCTGGTGGGAGGGCCCCGGCTCGGGGGTGGCGATCTCCGCGAGGCCCGCCCAGTGGTCCTCGTCGCTGACGTGCACCGGGTTGCCCGCCGCGTCCTGGGCCGCGACGTGCGCGCCGAGCTCGTCGGTGGCGACCCGGCCGTGCAGCTTCTGCCGGCCGCGGCCGACCGCCTCCAGAGTCTTGGCGAGCACCGCCTCGAAGTTGGCGAGCTTGGTGTCCACGTACTCGTCCGCGCGGCGGCGCAGGGTCTCCGGGTCGGCGCTGCGCTCGGGGGCCTCCGCGAAGTCCGGGTCCTCGTACCCCTGCTCGTCGTACGCCTGGCCCCGGCCGAGGAGCTTCTCGCGGCCCCGGTCGACGGAGCCGATGGTCTTGGTGAGGACGACCTCGAAGTTGGCGAGCTTGCTGTCGACGTACTCGTCGGCCTCGGCGCGCACCTCCGCGGCCTCGCGGCGGGCCTCGTCGAGGATCCGGTCGGCCTCGGCCTGGGACTGCCGGGCGACCTCGGTCCCGGAGATCAGCGAGGCGCGCTCGGCGTGGGCGGCCTCGACGATCCGGCCGGCCTCCTGCCGGGCCTGCTCGGCCAGTTGCTCCTGCCCGCCGATCAGCTCCTGGGCCTGGGCGAGCGAGCCGGGCAGGGCCTCGCGCACCTCTTCGAGCATCGCGAGCAGCTCGGCGCGGTTGACCACGCACGAAGCCGACATGGGCATGGACCGGGCGCTGCCGACCACCTCGACGATCTGGTCGAGTCTCTTCTGCACGTCCACCGTGTGCTCGCCACTCTCTACAGCCGATTGGAGACGGACGGGACGACTGTACGACCAGTCGGCTCCCGCCCGACACCTGGTGACGGTCCGTCAGCTCAGTGGCGCTCGCGCAGCCGCTCGGCGAGGGCGTCCTGGACCACCGGCGGAAGCAGGTGGGAGACGTCGCCGCCCCAGGCCGCGACCTCCTTGACCAGGGAGGACGACAGGAAGCTGTAGACCGGGTTGGTCGGCACGAAGAGCGTCTCGACGCCGGACAGCCCGTTGTTCATCTGGGCCATCTGCAGCTCGTAGTCGAAGTCGCTGACGGCCCTCAGGCCCTTCACGATCGCGGGGATGTCGCGCTGCCTGCAGAAGTCGACCAGGAGGCCGTGGAAGGCCTCGACCCGGACGTTGCCGAACTCCGCGGTGACCTGGCGGATCAGGTCGATGCGCTCCTCGACCGCGAACAGGCCCTTCTTGGACTGGTTGATCATCACCGCGACGTACACCACGTCGTACAGCTTCGAGGCGCGGGCGATGATGTCGAGATGTCCGTTGGTGATGGGGTCGAAGGACCCCGGACAGACGGCGCGGCGCAACGTGATTCCCTCGCTCTCCGGTGCGGTCATCGTGCGTCTTCGCACGTAGAGGCGGCGCGACCGTACCAGAGCGTGCCCTCGCCGTAGCGACGGGACCGCAGTGGCTCGAATCCCTCGGGCCAGCGGAATTCTCCGCCTCGGGTGCTGCGTTCCACGGTGACGAGTGCGTCTGCCGCGAGCCACCCCTGAGCACGGAGTGTGATCAGTATCTCGCCGAGGTCTCCGTCGGTCACGGCGTACGGCGGGTCGAGGAACACGATGTCATACGGCTCCGCCGACGGCGACGGCCCCGAGGCGATCTGCTCGGCCCTGCCGGTGCGGACCTCGGCGCCGGGCAGGCCGAGCGCGCGGACGTTGTCCCGGACGACGCGGACGGCCCTGGCGTCGGCCTCGACGAGCAGGGCGTGGGCCGCGCCCCGGGAGAGCGCCTCCAGGCCGATGGCGCCGGAGCCCGCGTACAGGTCCGCGACCCTGGCACCGCCGAGGCCGCCCCGCAGGGACTCCCAGGTGGAGAAGAGGCCCTCGCGCGCACGGTCGGAGGTAGGACGGGTACCGGTGCCGGGCGGGACGGCCAGGCGGCGTCCGCCGGCCGAGCCGGCGATCACGCGGGTCATGGGTGTCTGATCCTCGGTTCGTGGGTGGTCCGCACGGTGGCGCGGTGCCGTGCGTCCACGATATGGCGTCGGGGCGGATCGGGCCCGCCCGCCTCGGGACCGCCGCCGCGGGGAGGCGCCCGCCTCGTCCGGCCGGCCGCCGCTCCGCTCAGCCCTTGTCCAGGTACTGCTCGCGCTCCTTGTCCAGCAGGGCGTCCAGCGCGGTCCGCAGCCCGGGCAGGCGCGTCAGCTCGGGGTCGGCGGCGACGACGGTCGTCGCCTCCTCGCGGGCGGCGGCGATGACCTCCTCGTCGTCGATGACGGTGAGCATGCGCAGGGAGGAGCGGACGCCGGACTGGGCCTGGCCGAGGACGTCGCCCTCGCGCCGCTGTTCGAGGTCGATGCGGGACAGTTCGAAGCCGTCGAGGGTGGCCGCGACCGCGGAGAGCCGGGCACGGGCGGGACTGGCCTCGTGGGCCTCGGTGACCAGCAGGCAGAGCCCGGCGGCGGAGCCCCGGCCGACCCGGCCGCGCAGCTGGTGCAGCTGGGAGACGCCGAACCGGTCGGCGTCCATGATCACCATGGCGGTGGCGTTGGGGACGTTGACCCCGACCTCGATGACGGTGGTGGCGACGAGGACGTCGGCCCGGCCCGCGGCGAAGCGGCGCATCACCTCGTCCTTGTCGTCGGGGTTCATCCTGCCGTGCAGGATCTCGACGCCCAGTCCGGCCAGGGGGCCCTTGGCGAGCTGGTCCGCGACGTCCAGGACGGCGAGCGGCGGCCGCTTCTCGCCGTCGTCCCCGGCCCCGGCGGCGCTCTCGGCGTCCCCCGCGTCCCCGGTGTCTCCCGACGCCTTCTTCCCGGGCTTCCTCGTCCTCCCGGCCGCCGCCTCGTCGTCGGCGTCGTCCCCGATGCGGGGGCAGACCACGTACGCCTGGTGTCCGGCCGCCACCTCCTCGCGGACCCGTTCCCAGGCGCGGGCGAGGAAGTGCGGCTTGTCCTTGGCGGGCACGACATGGCTGGCGATCGGCGAACGGCCGGCCGGCAGCTGGTCGAGCACGGAGGTCTCCAGGTCCCCGAAGACGGTCATGGCGACCGTCCGGGGGATGGGGGTGGCGGTCATGACCAGCAGATGCGGCGGCTGCCTGCCCTTGGAGCGCAGGGCGTCGCGCTGCTCCACCCCGAAGCGGTGCTGCTCGTCGACGACGACCAGGCCCAGGTCGTGGAACTTCACCTTGTCCTCGATCAGGGCGTGGGTGCCGATCACGATCCCCGCCTCGCCGGTGACGAGGTCCAGCAGGGCCTGGCGGCGGGCGGCGGCGCCCATGGAACCGGTGAGCAGCACCACCTTCGTGCCCTGCTCGGCGCCCCCGAGCATGCCGCCCTCGGCCAGCTCCCCCATCATCTCGGTGATGGAGCGGTGGTGCTGCTGGGCGAGCACCTCGGTGGGGGCCAGCATGGCGGCCTGCCCGCCCGCGTCGACGACGCCCAGCATCGCGCGCAGCGCGACCATGGTCTTGCCCGAGCCGACCTCTCCCTGGAGCAGCCGGTGCATGGGGTGCTCGGTCGCCAGGTCGTCGAAGATCTCCGCGGAGACCTTCCGCTGCCCCTCGGTGAGGGTGAACGGCAGCTTGGCGTCGAAGGCGTCGAGCAGCCCGCCGGGGCGGGGCCTGCGCGCCACGGCCGGGAGCTGGGTGTCCGCGAACCGGCGGCGGGCCAGCGCGACCTGGAGGACGAACGCCTCGTCCCACTTCAGCCGATCCCTGGCCTGGGCGATGTCCGCCTTGCTCTGCGGGCGGTGGACCTTCCGCAGCGCCTCCGGGAGCGAGACGAATCCGCGGCCCTCGCGCAGCGCGGGCGGCAGCGGGTCGACGGCCTCCCCGGCGCTGGGCAGCACGGTGTCCACGGCCTTCGCGATCCGCCACGAGTCGATCTGCTTGCAGGCGGGGTAAATGGGCAGCAGCCGCCCGGCGAAGGCGTCCACCGCCTCTGCGGCCTCGTCCGTGTCCTGCGCGTCCAGCAGCTGGTACGTGGGGTGGGCCAGCTGCAGCTTCCGGTTGAAGACGGACACCTTGCCCGCGAACATCGCCCGACGGCCCGGCAGCAGCTCCTTGTGCGGCTTGTGGACGCCGTGGCCGAAGAAGACCAGCTGGAGGCGGCCGTGCCCGTCGGTGAGGGTCACTTCGAGCCGTCTGCCGCGGCCGCCGTTGAACGTCAGCACGCGGGCGTCGGCGACCTGGGCGACGACCGTGACGTGCTCGTCGAGCGGGAGGTCGGTCAGCGCCGTGAGCCGGCCGCGCTCCTCGTAGCGCCGCGGGTAGTGGTGCAGCAGATCACCGACCGTGTGCAGGTCGAGGTGTTCGGCCATCACCTTCGCGGTGGCTCCGCCGAGCAGCTTCCTGAGGGGTTCATCGAACGCAGACACGCGATCCATTGCACACCACTCCACTGACAGATGCCGGACGCGCACCACCCGGAGCGCCCGGTTCCACCGGCCGGCGGCTCGCCGGGGCGAGAAGACGGCGGCGGCGCGGCGGCCGACGGGACCGCGGGCGGGCGTACGGGGCCCGGCTACTCCACGCCGATCAGCAGCGGCGCGTGCTGGTGGCCGCCCCGGTACACCACCGTGTCGACCGCGAGGTGCCCCTCGCGCACATGCTCCTCCAGGGCGTCGGCCACGCTGTCCGGGACGTCCTCGCCCAGGACCAGGGTGACCAGTTCGCCGCCGGACGCCAGCATGCGGTCGAGCACCCCGCGCGCGGTGCCGGGCACGTCCTGGCCGATGACCGCGACGTCCCCGTCGATCAACCCCAGCACGTCGCCGGCCTGGCAGATGCCGGCCATGGTCCACGACTGCCGCTCGGCGACGGCGAGTTCGGCGTAGCGGGTGGCGCCGGCCGCGGCGGTCATCGCCACCACGTCCTCGTCGAAGCTGCGGCCGGGTTCGTGGACGGCGAGCGCGGCGACGCCCTGGACGGCGGCCCGGGTCGGGATCAGGGCGACCCTGACCCCCTCCGCGCGGGCCTGTTCGGCTGCGGCGGCCGCGGTGTGCCGCAACTCGGCGTCGTTGGGCAGCAGGACGACCTCCCGCGCGTGCGCCCGGCGGATCGCGGCGACGATCTCGCCGCTGGCCGGCGGCTCGCCGGGGCGGGCCAGGACCGTGGTCGCGCCGGCCTCCTCGCACAGGCCGCGCAGTCCGTCGCCGGGGACCACCACGACCACGGCGCGCTGCACGGGTTCGACGTGCGGCGGCACCCGGTCCGCGCCGAAGTGGGTGATCCGGATCCGGTACGGCCGCCCGGCCTCGACGCCCGCCTCCACCGCGGCGCCCGCGTCGTCGACGTGCACATGGACGTTCCACAGCCCGTCGCCGCCGACCACCACCAGCGAGTCGCCGAGCCCGTCCAGCCGCGCGCGCAGCCGGTCCACGGCGGCGTCGTCCGCCTCCAGCAGATAGACGACCTCGAACGCCGGCCCGCCCGCCGCGCACTCCCCCGGCTCCGGGGCGGCGAGCGGCTGCGGGGCCGCCGGCCCGGCCGCGTACGCCGGTTCGGGCGCGCGCCCGGAGACCGCCTCGACGAGCGCCCCGAGCACGGTCACCAGTCCCCGGCCGCCGGCGTCCACGACCCCGGCCCTGCCCAGTGCCGCGAGCTGCCCCGGGGTCGCCTCCAGGGCCGCTCGCGCGCCCTCGTACGCCGCGCGCGCGACCGCCCCGGTCCCGGCGTCGTCCGGCGTGCGTCCGGCGGCCTCGGCGGCCCGGTCGGCCACCGTGAGCACGGTGCCCTCGACGGGGTGGGCGACGGCCTTCCGGGCGGCGGCAGCGGCGGCGGACAGCGCCCGCCGCAGTCGCCGCGCGTCGTACCCGTCGGCCGGCACCCCGGCCATGCCGCGCAGCAACTGGGCCAGGATCGTGCCGGAGTTCCCCCGGGCGCCGATCAGCGCCCCGTGCGCCATGGCCCGTATCGCGTCGGCGGTCGCGGGCACGGTCGTCGCGGTCTCGTGGGCGGCGAAGACGGCCTCGACGGCCCGGGCCGCGGACTCCACGGTCAGATAGAGGTTGGTGCCGGTGTCCCCGTCGGGGACCGGGTACACGTTGATCGCGTCGATCGCCGCGCGTTCCCGGCCCAGCGCCTCCAGGGCCAGCGAGCACCAGGCACGCACCGCGACGGCGTCCATGTCGTCGGCGGGCTGCGGCACCTGTCGGTCCTCCTCGGAATCTGCCGGGGGCGCCCGGCTGCATCGCAGAGTAGTCCCCGGGAGGCGGTCCGGGCGGGGACAGGGCGGGACGGAGGCGGCGGAAGCCGTGGTAGTTTCGTTCAGCCGACGCGGCCGTTGTATGCTGCTTCGGTTGCCCGATGCGAATCGGGCCATTCCTCCGGTACCGCCACTTCAGTCACATGATTCCGGCGCGCCGGAATTCACCGTAAGTGCATCTGAAGTCTTTGGAGTGACCCGTGGCTGCCAACTGCGACGTCTGCGGCAAGGGGCCGGGCTTCGGCAACAACATTTCGCACTCGCACCGCCGTACGTCTCGTCGCTGGAACCCCAACATCCAGCGCGTGCGTGCCGTGGTCGGTCGGACGCCGAAGCGGCTCAACGTCTGCACCTCGTGCATCAAGGCCGGCAAGGTCGCGCGCTGACGTTCCCGTCGCAGCGCAGCCTTCCGGTTGCCCGAAAAGCCGGTCCATCTCGGTGGACCGGCTTTTTGTTGCACACACACGCGCACCATGGGCGGTCGGCCGCACACCGTGCGTGACATCGCGGGGCGGCGCGCTTGTGGGTGACGTCACCGTGCCGCGTCCCCTGAGCGGGGACCGGAGGCCGGGGCCCGGGCTCGGAGTCGGGGCTCAGGAACTCGGGCTCGGGGCCCGGGCTCGGGACTCGGGGCGTCTGCCGCGCCGGGGGCGCCTGCCGGGGCCCGGGCGGGCCCGCCCGGGCCGGCCCTTCAGGCGTCGCGCGTCCGCCAGCCGTGGTCGACCGGGCCGATCCCGGCGCCGAGCGGGAAGCCCGCCGCGATCGCCCCGGTGATGTACGCCTTGGCGTTCCGTACCGCCGTGGGCACGTCCTGTCCCACGGCGAGCCCGCAGGCGATCGCGGCGGCGAGCGTGCAGCCGGTGCCATGGGTGTGCCGGTTGGCGTGTCTGGGCGCGCGCAGCCAGTGCGTCTCGGAGCCGTCGGTCAGCAGGTCGGCCGGTTCGCCCGGCAGGTGCCCGCCCTTGACGACGACCCAGCGCGGCCCGAAGTCCAGTACCGCGTCGGCGGCCCGCCGCATTCCGGACTCGTCCGTGACGGTCACCCCGGTGAGCTGCGTCACCTCGTCCAGGTTCGGGGTGGCGACCGTGGCGACCGGCAGCAGCCGCGATCGCACGGAGTCGAGCGCCTCGGCGGCCAGCAGCGGGTCGCCGTGCTTGGAGACCCCGACCGGGTCGACGACGACGGGCGCGTCCGTGCCGGCCAGAAGTCCGGCCACGGTCTCCACCAGGGCCGCCGACGACAGCATGCCGGTCTTCACCGCCTGCACACCGATGTCGTCGGCCACGGCGCGGTACTGGGCGGTGACGGCCTCGGCCGGCAGCTCCCAGGCGCCGTGCACGCCCAGCGAGTTCTGGGCGGTGACGGCGGTCAGCACGCTCATGCCGTGCGCGCCGAACGCCAGCATCGTCTTGAGATCGGCCTGGATGCCCGCGCCGCCGCCGGAATCGGATCCGGCGACGGTGAGCACACGGGCGGGGGCGGTGGCGGGTATCGCGGCGGGCGGCGCGGGAGGCACGGACATGTGCCGCAATCTACTGGGCGGCCGCCCCGGGGCGCTCCGGACCCCAAGCGGCTCGCACCGTTCGAACGGCCCGCACCGCCCGCACCGCCCGTACCGTTCGAACGGCCCGCACCGCCCGCACCGCCCGTACCGTTCGGACGGCCCGAGCGCTCCCGGCCGGTGGGCACGGCCGGGGCGCGCCCGGCTACCGGGCTTCCTCGATGCCCCCGAAGTGGTCCCAGCCGCCCTTTCTGGTCCACGGCGCCCCGTCGACCGTCACCTCGGGCAGTGCCGAGGAGTTGAGCACCTCCCCGATCACCTTCCAGCGGGCGGGCAGCTTCACGTCCGGCGGGAACGTGGCGACGATGGCGTGGTCCTCTCCCCCGGTCAGCACCCACTGGAGCGGGTCGACGCCGACGGCCTGGCCGATGTCGGCCATCTGCGAGGGGATGTCGATGAGTCCGGAGCGCAGGTCTATCCGGACCTGGCTGGCCTCGGCGATGTGCCCGAGGTCCGCGACCAGCCCGTCGCTCACGTCGGTCATCGCGGTCGCGCCCAGCCCGGCGGCGGCGGGCCCGGCGTGGTACGGCGGTTCGGGGCGGCGGTGGGCCTCGACGAAGGCGCGGGGCGAACGGAAGCCCCGGGAGAGCACGGCGTATCCGGCGGCGGACCAGCCGAGCCAGCCGGTCACGGCCACCAGGTCGCCGGGCCGGGCGCCGGAGCGGGTGACCGGTTCGTGGTCGCGCAGGTCGCCGAGCGCGGTGATGGCGACGGTGATCGTCTCGCCGCGCACCACGTCGCCGCCGACCACGGCCGCGCCGGCCACCTGGCACTCGTCGCGCAGGCCGTCCATCAGCTCCCCGGCCCAGGTGACCGGCAGTTCGGCGGGGACCACCAGTCCGAGGAGCAGCGCGGTGGGCACGGCGCCCATGGCGGCGATGTCGGCGAGGTTCTGTGCGGCGGCCTTGCGGCCGACGTCGTACGCGGTCGACCAGTCGCGGCGGAAGTGCCGTCCCTCCAGCAGGACGTCCGTGCTGGCCACGACCCTGCGGTCGGGGGCGGCGACGACCGCGGCGTCGTCGCCCGGGCCGAGCCGCACCGCCGGTGTGGTCGTGAGCCGGGACGTCAGCTCCCTGATGAGCCCGAACTCCCCCAACTCGCCCACGGTTCCCTTCACCGAGTCTCACCTCTCATCTGTCGCGCCGGACGCTCGTCCGGGCGGCCGCTGCGGCCCGGCGCCCGGTCCGTGGACCGGCCGCCGTCGCAGGGAGCAGTCTGCACCGGTTCCCCTCGGCACGCTCCCGCCCCCCTCCCCATGTACCGCGGCGTCCGCGGTCGCGGGCCGCCGCCGCTGTCGGTACTGTCAAGGGATACGTCAACGTGAGCCGCGCCCGCGCCACGCTGTGGGCGGCAACCGGCCACCAGGTCTCCCCGCGGCGCCCGGCGACGCGATACCGTTGCGTCCCCCCTTCCCCCCCACATGATCCTCGTGGCCGTCCTGGAGGTTCCGTGGTACAGGCGTACATCCTCATTCAGACCGAGGTGGGCAAGGCGTCGGCCGTCGCCGCGACCATCTCCAGCCTTCCGGGAGTGGTGCGGGCCGAGGACGTCACCGGCCCCTACGACGTGATCGTGCGCGCCCAGTCCGACACGGTCGACGAGCTCGGCCGCATGGTGGTGGCCAAGATCCAGCAGGTGGAGGGCATCACCAGAACCCTGACCTGCCCGGTCGTCCATCTGTAGTCCCCGTCTACGCTGGGCCGGTGACAAACTGCCGCCGGTTCCGCCGTCCCGTGCTCCTCGGCCCGTCCGTGGCCGCGCTGCTGCTGACCGCGGTCGGCTGTTCCTCGACGGACTCCGCACCGCCGGTCGCGGTTCCCACCCCGGACGCGAAGGCTGCGGGGTACTGCCGCGCGCTGCACGAGGAGCTGCCGAAGTCCGTCGCCGGACTCGACCGCGACACCGGGACGAAGTCCGAACTGATCGCCGAGTGGGGGGACGGGGCGATCGTACTGCGCTGCGGCGTCCCCCGGCCCGCGAAGATGGACGACCCCATGGCGAAGGGGATCGAGGCGGACGACGTCGCCTGGATGCTGGAGCAGGCGGCCGACGGCGCCTCGCGTTTCACGACGACCTACCGCAAGGCGTACGTCGAGCTGTACCTCCCGGAGAAGTACGCCCATGACGTGACGCCGCTGGCGGCGTTCGCCCCGGCCATCCGGAAGACGGTGCCCGAAAGCCTGTAACGCCCGGAAGCCCGCGGCGAAGGCCGGTGGTGGTGCCGGGCGCGCGGACGACGCCCCGGTACGGACCGCCGGACGCGCGGGCCCCGGACACAGGACGCGGAATCCGGGCCGGGAGTCAGGACTCGGTCGGGCATCCGGGGCGCGGGGCGCGGGCGCACGCCCCGCGGGAACGTCGCGCCCGCGCGCCCCGTCCGTCGTCTCAGCGCAGGCCGGTCGGCCGGTTCAGCGCGGCCTGGATCAGCCGGTCCACCAGCTCCGGGTAACTCACACCGGTCTCCTGCCACATCCGCGGGTACATGGAGATCGGGGTGAAGCCGGGCAGGGTGTTGATCTCGTTGATCACGAACTCGCCGTCCTCGGTGAGGAAGAAGTCGGCGCGCACCAGACCCTCGCAGGACACGGCGTCGAAGGCCTCGATCGCCAGCCGCCGCACCTCGGCGGTCTGCTCCTCGGTGAGCGGGGCGGGCACGATCCCGGCGGCCGAGTCGATGTACTTGGCCTCGAAGTCGTAGAAGTCGTGCGAGGTGACCGGCGGGATCTCGGCGGGCACGCTGGCACGCGGCCCGTCCTCGAACTCCAGCACCCCGCACTCGATCTCGCGGCCCCGCAGCAGCGCCTCGACCAGGAACTTCGGGTCGTGGCGGCGGGCCTCCTCGATCGCCTCGTCGAGACCGGACAGGTCGTCGACCTTGGTGATGCCGATGGACGAACCGGCCCGGGAGGGCTTCACGAAGAGCGGCCAGCCGTGGTCCCCGGCGAAGTCCACGATGCGCTTGCGGACGGCGGACGGGTCCGCTTCCCATTCGCGGGGGCGCACCACCAGGTACGGGCCGACCGGCAGCCCGAACGAGGTGAAGACCCGCTTCATGTACTCCTTGTCCTGGCCGACCGCCGAGGCGAGCACCCCGGCGCCGACGTACGGCACGCCGGAGAGCTCCAGGAGCCCCTGGAGGGTGCCGTCCTCGCCGTACGGGCCGTGCAGCACCGGGAAGACGACGTCGACCTCGCCCAGCGCCTTGGGCACCGAGCCGGGCTCGCTGTACACCACTTCGCGGCTGCCGGGGTCGACGGAGAGCACCACGCCGCCCTCGGTGGACTCGGCCAGTTCGGCCACGTCCGGCATCTTCCGGTCCGTGATGGCCATGCGCTCGGGCTCGTCGGCGGTGAGCGCCCAACGGCCGTCCGCCGTGATGCCGATCGGCAGGACGTCGTACTTGGTCCGGTCGATGGCGTTCAGAACGGCACCGGCCGTGACGACCGAGATGCCGTGTTCGGAGCTGCGGCCGCCGAACACGACGGCCACGCGCGGCTTGCGGAGCTGCCGCTCCGGGCTCTGGGGGAGGTTCTCGCTGCTCATATCGCGTTGAGCGTACCTGCTGGTATCCCGGGCGTCAGCGCGGCCGGGGCCGCCGGAGCGGTGCCGGCGGCCGCCGTTCACCGCACTGCACGCCCCGGGATCGGCCGTTCGGCCCGCCGCTCCCGCGGCCGACGCGGCGGCGCCGGCCGGGCTCCGGCCCCGGACCCCGCCGGGCCGCCGGGCCGCCGGTGTCAGCGCCGCTCGGGCTTCGCGCTGCGCGACATCAGCTCGGCCAGCGCGACCATCGGCGGCTTGCCGCCGTGGACGATGTCGACGACCGTCTCGGTGATCGGCATGTCGACGTCGTACCTGCGCGCCAGATCGAGCACCGATTCGCAGGACTTGACGCCTTCGGCGGTCTGCTTGGTGACCGCGATCGTCTCCTGGAGGGTCATGCCCCGGCCCAGGTTGGTGCCGAAGGTGTGGTTGCGCGAGAGCGGCGAGGAGCAGGTCGCCACCAGGTCCCCGAGGCCCGCGAGCCCGGAGAAGGTCAGGGGGTCGGCGCCCATCGCGAGGCCGAGCCGGGTCGTCTCGGCCAGGCCCCGGGTGATCAGCGAGCCCTTGGCGTTGTCGCCGAGCCCCATGCCGTCCGCGATGCCGACGGCGAGACCGATGACGTTCTTGACCGCGCCGCCGAGTTCGCAGCCGACCACGTCGGTGTTGGTGTACGGGCGGAAGTACGTGGTGTGGCAGGCGGCCTGGAGGCGGCGGGCCACGGCCTCGTCCCGGCAGGCGACGACCGCCGTGGTCGGGCGGCGTTCGGCGACCTCCCTGGCGAGGTTGGGGCCGGTGACGACGGCGATGCGGTCCGCCGAGACCTTGGTCACGTCCTCGATCACCTCGCTCATCCGCTTCGCGGTGCCGACCTCGACGCCCTTCATCAGCGAGACGAGGACGGTGTCGGAGCCCAGGTGCCCGGTCCAGTCCGCGAGATTGGCGCGCAGGGTCTGCGAGGGCACGACGAGCACGGCGAAGTCGGCCCCGTCCAGCGCCTCGACGGCGTCGGTGGTGGCGCGGACCGACGCGGGAAGTTCGATCCCGGGCAGGTAGTCGGGGTTGGTGCGGGTGGTGTTGATCGCCTGGGCGACCTCGGCGCGGCGGCCCCAGAGGGTCACCTCGCAGCCGGCGTCCGCGAGGACCATGCCGAAGGCCGTACCCCATGAGCCGGTTCCGAAGACGGCCGCCTTTGCGGGGTGCGTCACTTGGGTCCCTTTCCTTCGGCCTTGCGGCGCTGTTCCGCACGGGCCGTGCGGTGGTCGTACGGTTCCGCGGGGGCCTTCTCCCCGCGCACCAGCTCCAGCTGCTCGGTCACCGCGGCCATGATGACCTCGGTCGCCTCGCGCAGGACCTCGGGCGTCGGCTGCCGGTCGTAGAACCGGGAGAGGTCGACGGGCGGCCCGGCCTGCACCCGGAGGGTCTTGCGGGGGAAGAGCCGCAGCTTCTTCTCCTTGGCGTACGGCGGCATCGCCAGGTTGGCGCCCCACTGGGCGACCGGGACGACCGGGACCTTCGTCATCAACGCGACCCGGGCCGCGCCGGTCTTGCCGGCCATCGGCCACATGTCGGGGTCCCGGGTGAGGGTGCCCTCCGGGTAGAACGCGACGCACTCGCCCCGCTCGATGGCGTCCACGGCGGCGCGGAAGGCGTCCAGCGCGTTGGTCGTCTCGCGGTAGACGGGGATCTGCCCGGTGCCGCGCAGCATCATCCCGACGAAGGGGGCCTTGAAGAGGCCGGCCTTGGCCAGGAAGCGCGGCACGCGTCCGGTGTTGTACTGGTAATGGGCGTAGGAGAGCGGGTCCAGATACGAGTTGTGATTGACCGCGGTGATGAATCCGCCGTCGGCCGGAATGTGCTCCATTCCCCGCCAGTCACGCTTGAACAGAACCACCAGCGGCGGTTTTGCGATGACCGCCGCCAGGCGGTACCAGAAGCCGATTCTGCGGCGGGACACGCGGACACCTTCCTCTAAGGGCCTGAACTGAGGACCTGAACTCTGCCTGGCTACTGAGGGTCAAGTCTCACCCCAGGCCCCTGCTCTGTCGAGAACACCGTACGCCCCGCTTTCCGGTCCGCCCCTCCGGGTTCTCGCACCGGCAGGCGAGAATAGGCGGCGACGCGCAGCGAGGGGGAGATCGCCACGAACACCGACCCGACCGGTCCCTGGACCCTGGTCGTCCCGTTGAAGCCCTTGGCGCGGGCCAAGAGCAGGCTCACGCCCGTGACCGGCGAAGCTCTGCGTCCGCGACTGGCCCTGGCGTTCGCCCGGGACACGGTGGCCGCTGCCCTGTCCTGCCCGGCGGTGCGGGATGTGGTGGTCGTCACGGACGACCCGGAGGCCGGGCCGGCGCTCGCGGCGCTCGGCGCCGGAGTGGTGCCCGACGAACCGGACGAGGGGCTCAACGCCGCCCTGGCGCACGGCGCGCGGACGGTGCGGGCCCGGCGGCCGGAGGCGGCCCTGGCCGCGCTCAACGCGGACTTGCCCGCCCTGCGCCCCGCGGAATTGTCCCGGGTGCTGGAATTCTCCGCCGCTTTTCCCCGCGCATTCGTGACCGATGCGGCGGGAATCGGAACGACATTTCTGTCGGCCGCGCCCGGAGTGGAATTGTGCCCGCTTTTCGGCGGCCCCTCCCGGTCCCGGCACCTGGACTCCGGAGCCGTCGAAATCACTCTGACCGGCATCGATTCGGTCCGCCAGGACGTGGACACCGGTGAGGACCTGTACGCGGCGCTGGGCCTGGGCGTGGGACCGCACACGGCCCGGGGCTGGTCCGCCGGGGCGGCCCCGGCTGACCGGTGGCGCGGGTAGCGCGGGAACGGGAAGCGCCGGCGGGCGTGCCGGGCCCGGAGGGGCGGACGCCGCAGGACGTGACGGATCTCGGCGGCCGCGGGAGACCCCGGCGGCGCCCCCGGAGCGACGCCCGCGCGCACCGGGGCGGCGCGACGGGTCGGACCTCGCCGGGAGGGGCACTAGGCTGCCGTGCATGCAGGCGACCGCGTACACGTACGACCCCGAGACCCGCACCGGCAGTGTGCTGCTCGACGACGGCACCCCGGTCGGGTTCGACGCCCGGGCCTTCGACGCGGGCGGTCTGCGGCTGCTGCGCCCCGGGCAGCGGGTGCGGATCGAGGGGGACGGCGAGGGCGCGGCGCTCCGGATCACCCTGGTGACCCTGCAGACGTTCTGAACGACTCCGCGTGACGCGGGCCCCGGCGGCGGCGCTGCCCTCGGTGCGGCCCGCGGCCCGTGCCCTCCGGCCGACGGCCTCGTACGCCCCGTGCCCGCCGCTTCGGCGCGACGCCCCCGCACGCCCGCCTCCGCGTCCCCGGCGTGACGGCCTCGTACGTCCCCCTCCTTCCGCCGCACCGGCATGCCGGTCCCTCGACAGCCCGCGGGCCGGGCTCCCCCGAGAGGAACCCGGCCCGGCGCGTGTGGGCGGCCCTGAGCTGCCCGGCCTCACTTCTTCCGAGCGGTGGCCTTCTTCGCCGTGGTCTTCCGCGCCGTGGTCTTCTTCGCGGGCGCCTTCTTCGCCGTGACCTTCTTGGCCGGCGCGGTCTTCTTCGCGGCCGTGGTCTTCTTGGCCGCCGCGGTGGTCTTCTTCGCGGCCGTCGTCTTCTTGGCCGCCGCGGTGGTCTTCTTCGCGGCCGCCGTCTTCTTCGCGGCCGCGGTGGTCTTCTTCGCCACGGCCTTCTTCGCGGTGGCCTTCTTCGCGGCCGCCTTGGCCGTCGTACGGGTGGAAGCGCCGCCCGACAGGCTGCCCTTGGGGGCCTTCTTGACCGCCACGTCGTGCTTCGGGAGCTTCTTCGAGCCGCTCACCAGGTCCTTGAAGCCCTGCCCCGCGCGGAAGCGCGGCACCGAGGTCTTCTTGACCCGCACCCGCTCACCCGTCTGCGGGTTGCGGGCGTAGCGGGCCGGACGATCGACCTTCTCGAACGAGCCGAAGCCGGTGACCGAGACCCGGTCCCCCGCGACGACCGCACGGACGATCGCGTCGAGCACCGCGTCGACGGCGTCCGCGGCCTGCTGACGGCCGCCGAGCTTGTCGGCAATCGCTTCTACGAGCTGCGCCTTGTTCACGTCTTCCCCTTCGGAGACATTGCCAGAACGAAAGTGTTCAAGCGTTTTCGCACGTTAGGCAGATATATACCGCAAATCAAACACGAAACGGGCTAATCACCCTAGTGCCGCAACGAAGTCGACCGCTGCGTTGTCCGGCAGAGTCACTCACCTTCGGGGAATCGGCCCTCATCGAGGTCCTTCATCAACCGGTCCAGACGCCTTGCCGCATCCGGGAGATCGTGCTTAGCCGCGGCCGTGATGACCAACAGCTTCCGGGACAGCGCCATCCGTACGCCCTCCGGGACTTGCAGTGCGCGCACTCTTGTGTGCGCTTCCTTCAATCGGTCGGCGACTTGGCCGTAAAGCTTGAGTTGGCTGTCGCGTCCCATGCACCGATTGTGCCATCTGGGGCGAGTTGTCGCCCGACGGGGTCTCAACAAGCGACTGCGCCCCCTGCCGGGCGGCAGGGGGCGCAGTGGTGGAAACATGCTGCTCAGGCGTTGATCGTACGTGGCTTGAAGGTCGGCCTGGCGGCCTCGTAGGCCGCGATGTCCGCTTCGTTCTGAAGGGTGAGGCTGATGTCGTCCAGCCCGTTCAGCAGCCGCCAGCGGGCGTTCTCGTCGAGTTCGAAGTCCGCCGTGATGCCGTTCGCGCGGACCTGGCGGGCCTCCAGGTCGACGGTGATCTCGGCCGTCGGGTCGGCCTCGGTCAGCGCCCACAGCTCGTCGACGACCGCCTGGTCGAGCACGACGGTCAACAGGCCGTTCTTCAGCGAGTTCCCACGGAAGATGTCGGCGAACCGGGAAGAGACGACGGCCTTGAAGCCGTAGTTCTGCAGCGCCCAGACGGCGTGCTCGCGGGACGACCCGGTGCCGAAGTCGGGGCCGGCCACCAGCACCGTCGCGCCCTGGCGCTCGGGGCGGTTGAGGACGAAGTCCTCGTCCTTGCGCCATGCCTCGAAGAGACCGTCCTCGAAGCCGTCGCGGGTGACCTTCTTCAGCCAGTGGGCGGGGATGATCTGGTCGGTGTCGACGTTGCCGCGGCGCAGCGGGACGGCCCGGCCGGTGTGCGTGGTGAAAGCTTCCATGGTTCTCAGACTCCGGCGGGCGTGCGGGCTTCGGACAGGTCGGCCGGCGAGGCCAGGTGGCCCAGCACGGCGGTGGCGGCGGCCACCTGCGGGGAGACCAGGTGGGTGCGGCCGCCCTTGCCCTGGCGGCCCTCGAAGTTGCGGTTCGAGGTGGAGGCGGAGCGCTCGCCGGGGGCCAGCTGGTCGGGGTTCATGCCCAGGCACATCGAGCAGCCGGCGTGCCGCCATTCGGCGCCCGCGGCGGTGAAGACCTTGTCCAGGCCCTCCTCGACGGCCTGCAGGGCGACGCGGACGGAGCCCGGGACGACCAGCATCCGTACGCCGTCGGCGACTTTGCGGCCGTCCAGGACGGCGGCGGCGCCGCGCAGGTCCTCGATCCGGCCGTTGGTGCAGGAGCCTACGAACACGGTGTCCACGTTGATGTCGCGCAGCGGCTGCCCGGCGGTCAACCCCATGTACTCCAGGGCCTTTTCGGCGGCGAGCCGCTCCGAGGCGTCCTCGTACGAAGCGGGATCGGGGACGCTGGCGGACAGCGGCGCGCCCTGGCCGGGGTTGGTGCCCCAGGTGACGAACGGCGCGAGTTCGGCGGCGTCGATGACGACCTCGGCGTCGAAGACCGCGTCGTCGTCGGTGCGCAGCGTCTTCCAGTACGCCACGGCGGCGTCCCAGTCCTCGCCCCGCGGGGCGTGGTCGCGGCCCTTGAGATAGGCGAAGGTGGTCTCGTCGGGGGCGATCATGCCCGCCCGGGCACCGGCCTCGATCGACATGTTGCAGATGGTCATCCGGGCCTCCATCGAGAGCTTCTCGATGGCCGAGCCGCGGTATTCGATGACGTAGCCCTGGCCGCCGCCGGTGCCGATCCGGGCGATGATCGCGAGGATCAGGTCCTTGGCGGTGACGCCGTCGGGCAGTTCGCCGTCGACGGTGATCGCCATGGTCTTCGGGCGGACCATCGGCAGCGTCTGGGTGGCCAGGACGTGCTCGACCTGGCTGGTGCCGATTCCGAAGGCCAGCGCGCCGAAGGCGCCGTGCGTGGACGTGTGGGAGTCGCCGCAGACGACCGTGGTGCCGGGCTGGGTCAGGCCGAGCTGCGGGCCGACCACGTGCACCACGCCCTGTTCGACGTCGCCCAGCGGGTGCAGCCGCACGCCGAACTCGGCGCAGTTCTTGCGCAGGGTCTCCAGCTGGGCGCGGGAGACCGGGTCGGCGATCGGCTTGTCGATGTCGAGGGTCGGGGTGTTGTGGTCCTCGGTGGCGATGGTGAGATCGAGGCGCCGCACCGGCCGGCCGGCCTGGCGGAGACCGTCGAACGCCTGAGGGCTGGTGACCTCGTGCAGCAGGTGCAGATCGATGTAGAGGAGGTCGGGCTCGCCTTCGGCGCGCCGGACGACGTGGTCGTCCCAGACCTTCTCCGCGAGTGTCCTACCCATCGCTTTCCCTCCGGCCGGCGTCTTCGCCGGCCCAACTAGAGATGTGGTGCGCCGCCGTCCGGACCCCCGAGCGGGGCGGCGGCTGCGGGGCCGTTGTGCGGCCACCCCTCCAGGTTGGCAACTTCCCCGGAAAATTGAACTTGCGTTTCACAGAGTGAGACGGGAGTATCGTCGTATGGACAACTCTAGCGGCGTCGGCGTACTCGACAAGGCGGCTCTGGTATTGAGCGCGCTGGAGTCCGGTCCGGCCACCCTCGCCGGGCTGGTCGCGGCGACCGGGCTCGCACGGCCCACGGCCCATCGACTGGCCGTGGCACTGGAACACCACCGTCTGGTGGCCAGGGACATGCAGGGCCGTTTCATCCTCGGCCCCCGGCTGGCCGAGCTCGCGGCGGCGGCGGGCGAGGACCGCCTGCTGGCGACGGCCGGACCGGTGCTCACACATCTGCGGGACATCACGGGCGAGAGCGCGCAGCTCTACCGCCGCCAGGGCGACATGCGCATCTGCGTCGCGGCGGCGGAGCGGCTGTCCGGACTGCGGGACACCGTGCCGGTCGGCTCCACGCTCACCATGAAGGCCGGCTCGTCGGCCCAGATCCTGCTGGCCTGGGAGGAGCCGGAGCGCCTGCACCGCGGCCTCCAGGGCGCCCGTTTCACGGCGACGGCGCTCTCGGGCGTACGACGCAGGGGCTGGGCCCAGTCGATCGGCGAGCGCGAGCCGGGTGTGGCCTCGGTCTCGGCCCCGGTGCGCGGCCCTTCCAACCGCGTGGTCGCCGCCGTCTCGGTCTCCGGACCCATCGAGCGGCTGACCCGGCACCCGGGCCGGATGCACGCCCAGGCGGTCATCGACTCGGCGGCCCGGCTCAGCGAGGCCCTGCGCCGCAACGGCTGACGCCCCGCCCCCTTCCCCTCCCCCGCTCTCCCGTCGCGCGCTTCTCCCGCGCGGCTCCTCCCCCGGCCGCCCCAGCGTCGTGGCGGCCCTCTCACGCGTCGGCGCACACCCCGTCGCGTACCGGCGAAGGCCCCGCCCTCGCCCGACCGGGCTCCACGCCCCCGCGTACCGACGTCACGCCCCGCGGGCGCCTTCAAGTCCCCGCACTGCGCCCGAGCATGACGAGGCGACAGACATCGCCCGGGAACGCGCCCAAGGCACACGGACGGCCCGGCTTCGACCGATCCGGCTCAGCCGGCCCGCGCACAAGTGACCCCGCACACAAGCAGAAGGGCCCTCCACCGAAGTGAAGGACCCTTGTCTGTCCTGCTCTTGTACCCCCGACCGGATTCGAACCGGCGCTACTGCCGTGAGAGGGCAGCGTGCTAGGCCGCTACACAACGGGGGCTTGCTCTTGCATTTCTGCGCTGGGCTACCAGGACTCGAACCTAGAATGACGGTACCAGAAACCGTAGTGTTGCCAATTACACCATAGCCCACAGTCTTACAAGTACCCCCGACCGGATTCGAACCGGCGCTACTGCCGTGAGAGGGCAGCGTGCTAGGCCGCTACACAACGGGGGCCCTAGCGATCCTGCATCGATATCGCGGGTGCGACCCAGACGATCTCGCGGGAAGGATCTGTACCCCCGACCGGATTCGAACCGGCGCTACTGCCGTGAGAGGGCAGCGTGCTAGGCCGCTACACAACGGGGGCTTGCTCTTGCATTTCTGCGCTGGGCTACCAGGACTCGAACCTAGAATGACGGTACCAGAAACCGTAGTGTTGCCAATTACACCATAGCCCACCGGAACGCAACCCCTTGCGGGGTCTTTGTTCCGTTCACGCCTCCCGTTCGGATCTTTCGTCCCGCTCGGGCGGCGCAGGAAGAACATTACCCGAAGGTGTCCGGCGCTCCAAAACGGGTATTGCCCGCGAGCAGTCCGGGCAGCTGATCGAGCCCGCTGATGCGGACCAGCTCGGGCCGCCCGCCACGCTCCCGCCGGTCCAGCCAGATCCCCGCGAGCCCCGCGGCGATCGCGCCGCCGGCGTCGATGTCCGGCTCGTCGCCCACGTACGCGACCTCGCCCGGCTCCAGCGCCAGCGCCTCGCACGCGGCGTGGAAGGCGCCGGCCTCGGGCTTGGAGACGCCCAGCTCCACGGCGCACACCACGGCCTCGAACCGGTCCCGCACGCCGAGCGCGCGCAGCTTGCGGTCCTGGTGCTGGAGGCTGGAGTTCGACAGCACCGCGTGCCGGAACCCGCCGGCCAGCCGGTCCAGGACGGGCAGCACATCCGGGAAGAGCGCCCAGGCGGCCTCGTAGTGGGTCACATGCCGGCCGAACCACTCGTCGGCCTCGGCGTCGTCCAGGGCCCGCGAGAGGAACTCCCGCACCCGGTCCCGGCGCTGCCCCGGAAAGTCCGTCTCCCCGGCCGCGAACCGCGCCCAGTGCACGGCGGTGAGCGTCCGCCACGCGGCCAGGGCCTGCTCGACGGAGCCGTATCCGTCGGGCAGGCCCTCCTGTTCGAGCAGCGCGCGCATCCCGGCGCGGTCGGCGCCGCTGTAGTCGAAGATCGTGTCGTCGATGTCCCAGAGCACGGCTCGGATGACCATGCCACCGAACTTAACCCGGGCAGGGTCCCGCCGTCCCGGACTTCCCGATGCCGGGGCCCGGCCGGAACAGGTCGGGGGTGCGGGGCAGCCGGGTGCCGGTTCAGAACTTCTGCTGCTCGACGCCCGGCGGCAGGAGGCAAGGAGTGCTGACGATGAAGACCAGGAGGTTCTCGCTCACGGACCCCACGGAGACGAACTGGCGATCCTTCGGGTGCTCGGCGTCCAGTACGTTTACCGGTTCGCGGTCCTGATTGATTCCGAAACTCTGGATCTCGAAGCCCTTGGCCTTGAGGGTGTCCTTGATGTCCGTGACGGCTCGGGCTTGCTCGGAGCGGGGCAGGGTGCCGCGGACGGAGTAGCTCAGCGTGAATCTGCCGTCCTCGGCGGATTCACCGTTCCGGCCGATGCAGTCGGTGAAGTCCGCCGTGCGGCGGGCCGTCTTCGGATCGATCCGGGCGCGCGCGGTCCGCACCATGGAGTCGGTCCAGTGCTTGGCCCATTCCTCTGCCTTCTCCCTGCTCATGCGCGGCAGCGGATCGTTCACACCGTCGTCGGACATGCAGCCTCCCAGCAGCATGGTCAGGGCCAGCGCGGCGGCGCTCCAGCGCCACGCCGTCGGGCATGCGTTCGCACCCAGCGCCATCAACCTGTTCCTTCACCCTGCGGTGCGAATCCCGCGATGATGCGGCCCTGGTTCTCCAGGCTCTTGCTGCCGTCGTTCCAGTAGCCACCGTGGTCCCTGGTGTCCACATACATACGCTCCGCCCCGAACTCCTGTCTCTTGGGGTCCACGCCGAGCGTGGCGTCGGAGAACAAGTTGGAGACTACGTCGTTCTCTGCAGCGCCCACGAACAAGTGCCTGGGATTCACGTGAAGTTGACTGGCACGGTCGACCGTCAGTCCCGGGCTGCCGAGCACGACCATGTCGTCGGCGTCCAGTCCTGATCCTCCCGCGTCGGCGGCACCGGCCGCCGTGGAGCCATAGCTGTGGGCCAGGACCGTGAGATGGCTCCGCTCACCCTGGTGGGCCGCCCTCAGACCATGGGTGAAGTCCCGCAGGGCTTCCGCCCCGTCCTGAGCGCGGCCTTGAGTCGCGATCCCCAGATTCAGTTCCACTTCGCTGGGCGAATCGAAGTTCGCCTCAGGGGCGTCGTAATCGAGCCACGAGACGACTGCGACGTCCTCCGGCCCGTTCGCGCTCCATCGGCCGGCGGCTCCTTGCAGCTTGGCCGCCCTCTTGATCTGGTCCCCCACGTTGTCCAGCTGGTTGCTCGTTCCGGGAACCTGAACCGCGGTATGCCGGGCCGTGTCCGGGTTGCCGACGGCCACGATCGCGCGGCCGTCCTTCGAGGTGTCGAATCCGAGCAGGTACAGCTGTTTGTGCGCCGGCGCCGCGTCCGCCGCGTCGAGGCGCTCCTTGAGGGCGCTGAGCGAGCGGAGGCCGTAGCGCTCGTGGAAGCCCAGGTCGCCCTCGCGCAGCGCGTAGTCGTTGAGCCGCATGTCCAGGGCCGCTCGGTTCGCCGAGTCGCGGGTGGCGGTCGGAAGACCGTCCAGTGCGCCGATCCGCTCCGGGAAGGCCGCCAGGTAGAAGGCGCGCTGGTCGGGGGTGAGGCGCGCCCACCAGTCGGCGGCGCGCTGCGGGTCCTTCCCGTCCGGGACGCCCTTCCCGGCGAGCCCGGCGAAGGCCGCAACCCGTACGGCGTCCTCGGCCGCGTTGGCGCCGCCGTACTGCTTGTCGAGGTCGAACGGATCGATTTGGTGAAGGAGTTCGGTCGCGTCGTTGCCGGCTCGTTCCGCTTCTTGCAACGCCTCGTCGATACGGGCCCGATAGCCTCCGAGTCCGGAGTTCGCCTGCCGCTGCACGTCCTGGTAGTCCGGGTCGTTGTGGTACTTGGCATCGACCACTTGCTTCGGTTCGACCCGGCCGTCCTCGGTGACGACATGACCGGCCGTCTCGGCATCCGCCACCGCATGACGCAGTTTGCGCTGGGCAGCTTGCATGCGGGTGCTGAGCGTCTCCAGGATCGTTCGAATGAGTATCGCATTCGTCTGTGCGGTCTTCAGTTTGCTCTCAGTGGCTTCGAGCGCGCCGAAGCCGTAGTGGGCGGCGACTCCCGACCAGCTCGCCTTGTGCAGTGGTCCGGAAACCCGCTTCCCGCTGCCGACATGGGTCTCGCCGAGGCGTTCGGCCAGCTTTCGCCATGAGCCGGAGGCCGCCTCCAAATCCGAGAAGTCCTGACGGAGGAGCTGTGCGAAGCGTTCGGGCATCGGGGAACTCACCAGCCCTTGAAGCAGTCGCCGACATCCGCGTCATTGATGCTGTGGCCGTCCGCCACCAGTCGCAGACCGTTCGCGTGTTCCGCAAGGCGGTCCTTCAGTGTGGTCAGAGCCTCTCCCCAACCGGTGCTGACGGCTTCGATACGGCCCTTTCCATCCCACGCCCGGAACGAGGCAGCGGCTGCGGCCGTGTCGTCGATCGCCTTCCGTAAAGGGTCCTGCAAATTTTTCGCGAGCATGTCCGCCGCACCTGCCGAGGCGTATAAATCGGTCGCGGAGACATTGAGATCCTCTGCCATGTGCCTTTCATCCCTGCGTCACGCACCCCTGTCGGGCTGCGGCAACTGAGCCTAGCCGTGCGGAGAGTTCCCGGAAGCGAACGCTGGAATTCGACTGGATCGCATACCCTCCCCTGGCTGAACTCCGCCTCCCGGTCCATGGGTGCAACGACGTGGCCCACCGGAACGAACCGGTGGATGCCCCTTTCGGGTGTTCGGCCGGCTCCTCGCCGCTCGTCCGCGCCCGGGCGCCCGGCGCCCGGCACAGCCTTGATCGCACTCAGCAGGCCGGCGAATCCGGCCCGGGTGGCGGCGGAGGACGGCAGCCGGTTCATCGCTCTGGCGCAGGTGCAGGTGCAGCGCGCTGTCGGGCGCGGCTGCGAGTGTCGGCTCTGGCGTGGCCGGTGCGATGTCCCCCACCGC
This sequence comes from Streptomyces tyrfis, assembly GCF_037034285.1. NCBI lineage: Bacteria > Bacillati > Actinomycetota > Actinomycetes > Kitasatosporales > Streptomycetaceae > Streptomyces > Streptomyces tyrfis. The sequence goes on from NZ_JBAGJZ010000037.1 coordinate 75,872, forward strand.
GTCCAGGGGTTGCCCCGGGAGCGACCGCGCGGCAGCGTCGACCGGCTACGGCCGACAGCGTGAATCGTCGTACGCGGTCCGGTGGAGGCCGTCAGGGGGCGGGGCAGCCGTGCCGCTTGCCGGAGGCGGTGGCGTACGACGTCAGAATCCGGTCCAGCGTGGCGGAGTCGACCGGATCACGCGTCCCGGCGGTCTCGCCCGCCGTCCCCGCGTTCTCGGTGCGCTCCAGCTTGAAGTAGGCGGTCCCGATGGCGCCCCCGCAGGCGAGGGTGCGGGTGTGCGCGCCCTGCGCCGTTCCCGGGTACTTGCCGTCGAGATGCATCTCCTCCTCCGCCGACGGCCCGTAGTAGGCGGTCATGTGGAACAGTCTCGACTCACCCCGATTCATCGCGCATTGCTCCGTCAGCGCTCGTCCCGCGGGCTTCTCGCTGACATCGGTCACGTGCGACCGGGCGGCTTCACGCTGGGTCAGCACGTCGTGGCAGGTGCCCGTCGCCCTGTCGACGGGCCTTGTCGTCCAGCCCGTACGGTCGACGGTTTCCGGGCGTTCGCCGAGGGCGCCCTCGCACTTGGCGCGGTCGGCCGCACGGCGTGCCGTCTCGGTCGCGACCCGTGCCAGCTGGAGCATCTGCCGAGGGGTGAGATCCGCCGACTTCGCGCTCGTCTCGGCCTCGACGAGGAGGCCGGCGCCCGCCATCGGCCGACAGTCGACCAGTACGGCGGCACCGGGTGAATGGCCGCTGACGAAGGACCCGGTCCAGCCGTACCCGATCGGCGTCGCCGAGGCGGACGCGGCGGGCCCGCTCGCCCGGTAGGCCGCCCGAGGCCATATTCGGAGTTTGAGCGTCGGCCCGCCGCCCTCGTGGTCGGCCCGGACCGAGCACCACTGGGCGTCGTGTCCGACCCACTCGCCGGTGTGGCCGCGCGCCCTCAGCCCTGCGCCGTCGAAGAACTCCCGCGCCTCGTCGACCGCGAGGGCGCCCTGGCAGCGGTCCGCGAGGTCGTCGCCGTCCGCGTCTCGGAACCGGGCGGTCCAGGCCAGGCCCCCGGCGACCAGCGCGAGGAGCAGTCCCCCGACGTACAAGGACAGTCTCAGCCGTGTCATGCGTTCCCCCGGATCTGCGGATGCGGTCGTGTGTCGGTCGTGGGCCACGACGGCCGCCCGGGCCCGGCGCCCGGCACGGCGTGCCGGTCCTGGGCGCGTTCCGCGGGCGCGACCGCGTCCTGGTGATCATCCGCCACGCGCCGGACCGCGCGCCAGTTCGGAACTCCTGTGCCCGGGGAGCGCCGGGCCTCCGGTGCGGCCCGCACCGCGCCCCCGCCACCGGCCCCGCCCCGAAGTCGGCCCCGGCCGCCGCAGGCCGGAAGGCTCCCGGACGGCGGCGGAACCACGATGGGGCGGCCGCCCCGTCGGGAGCGGCCGCCCCATCGTGTGAGACGAACCGTATGACGCCGGACCGCTACGCGGCCGCCAGCTTCGCCAGCGCCGCGTCGACGCGGGCGATGGTCTTCTCGCGGCCCAGGATCTCCAGGGACTCGAAGAGCGGCAGACCGACGGTGCGGCCGGTGACGGCGACGCGGACCGGGGCCTGGGCCTTGCCGAGCTTGAGGCCGTGCTCCTCGCCGGCGGCGAGGATGGCGTTCTTCAGGGCGTCCGCGTTCCACTCGGCGTCGATCAGCTTCGCGCGGGCGGTGACGAGCAGGGCGTCGGAGCCCTCCTTCATCGCCTTGTTCCAGGACGCCTCGTCCTCCACCGGCGCGTCCAGGAAGAGGAAGTCGACGTTGGCCGTGATGTCGGAGAGGACGGTGACCCGGGTCTGCGCGTGCGGGGCGATCACGGCGAACCGCTCCGCGTCGAACGCCTCCGGGGCCCAGGGGGCGTACGGGGCCTTCAGCCAGGGGCCGCACGCCTCGGTGAACGCCTTCACGTCCATCCTGCGGATGTGCTCGGCGTTGATGTGCTCGCACTTCTTCAGGTCGAAGCGCGCCGGGTTGGCGTTGACGTCCTTGATGTCGAAGGCGGCCACCATCTCCTCGACGGAGAAGATGTCGCGGTCCTCGGAGATGGACCAGCCCAGCAGCGACAGGTAGTTGAGCAGGCCCTCCGGCACGAAGCCGCGCTCGCGGTAGAGGTTGAGGGAAGCCTGCGGGTCGCGCTTGGAGAGCTTCTTGTTGCCCTCTCCCATGACGTACGGGAGGTGGCCGAAGGCGGGGACGTCCTTGGCGATGCCCAGCTCGATGAGCGCCTTGTAGAGGGCGATCTGGCGCGGGGTGGAGGAGAGCAGGTCCTCGCCGCGCAGCACGTGGGTGATCTCCATCAGCGCGTCGTCGACCGGGTTGACCAGCGTGTAGAGCGGGGCGCCGTTGGCGCGGACGATGCCGTAGTCCGGCACGTTCTCCGGCTGGAAGGTCAGCTCGCCGCGGACCAGGTCGTCGAAGGTGAGCGCCTCGTCGGGCATCCGGAAGCGGACGATGGAGGTGCGGCCCTCGTTCTCGTACGCGGCGGTCTGCTCGGCCGTGAGCTCGCGGCAGTGGCCGTCGTAGCCCGACGGCTTCCCGGCGGCGCGGGCGGCGTCGCGGCGGGCGTCGAGCTCCTCGGTGGTGCAGTAGCAGTGGTACGCGTAGCCGCCCGCGAGGAGCTTCTCGGCGACGTCCTTGTAGATGTCCATCCGCTGCGACTGGCGGTACGGGGCGTGCGGGCCGCCGACCTCGGGACCCTCGTCCCAGTCGAAGCCGAGCCAGCGCATCGAGTCCAGGAGCTGGTTGTACGACTCCTCGGAGTCGCGGGCCGCGTCGGTGTCCTCGATGCGGAAGACCAGGGTGCCGCCGTGGTGCCGGGCGAAGGCCCAGTTGAACAGGGCCGTGCGGACCAGGCCCACGTGGGGGTTGCCGGTCGGGGAGGGACAGAAACGTACACGTACAGGTGCGTTAGCCACGCTTGATCACCTTGTTGGTGAGAGTGCCGATGCCTTCGATGGTGACGGCGACCTCGTCGCCGACATGGAGGGGTCCGACCCCTGCGGGGGTGCCGGTGAGGATCACGTCGCCGGGGAGCAGTGTCATCGCTTCCGTGATGTGGACGACCAGGTCCTCGATCGAGCGGATCATGTCGCTCGTGCGGCCCAGTTGACGTTGCTCGCCGTTGACCGTGGCCTGGATGGCCAGGTCACCGGGGTCGAGGTCGGTCTCCACCCAGGGGCCGAGCGGACAGGAGGTGTCGAAGCCCTTGGCGCGGGCCCACTGCTTCTCCCGCTTCTGGACGTCACGGGCGGTGACGTCGTTGGCGCAGGTGTAGCCGAAGACGACGTCCTTCACGCGTTCGCGCGGCACTTCGCGGCACATGCGGCCGATGACCACGGCCAGTTCGGCCTCGTGGTGCAGCTCGTTCGAGAAGGAGGGGTACTCGATGGCGTCGCCGGAGCCGATCACCGAGGTGGTGGGCTTGAAGAAGGCGACGGGGATCTCCGGGACCTCGTTGCCGAGCTCCTTGGCGTGTTCCGCGTAGTTGCGGCCGATGGCCACGACCTTGTTGGGGAGCACCGGCGGGAGGAGGCGGACCTTGCTCAGCGGGACCTTGGTGCCCGAGAGCTCGAAATCGGCGTACGGGATGCCCTTGATGATGTCGAGGACGAGCCCCTCGGGACCCTCGCCCTCGACGGCGCCGAAGGCGACATTGCCGTCGATGGAGAACCTGGCGATGCGCACGGGATGCTGTCGCCCCTCACTTGCTGGCTGACTGAAGACTGACGCTCCAGGCTAACGCGGGGCGAGGGGGACGGCCGCGCCCGTCGCTCGTCGGCCGCGGTCCCGTCGGCCGACGGCCGTGTCCGACTCGTCCGGTCGGGCGGTCGCGTTCCGATCGCGCGGCCGTCGCGATCCGGCGGTCGCGTTCCGGCGGTCCGGCGGTCGTGTCCGGACCGCTCGCCGGACTATTCGGCCGGCGCGGCTTGGACCGGGGCCTTCATGAGGATGGTGCGACGGGGGTTGGCCGTCTGGGAGGGCAGCGCGACGGGGTGCTCCGGGCGCGCCGGGACGCGGAGCCGGCCGGCGTCCTCGAGGTGCGCCAGCGTGGTGCGGCGGGGGTTGGCGACCTTGCGGAGTGTCTTCGTCGTCTTCATCTGTCGTTGGGACCCTGTCGGTGCGGGCGCCGCGCTGGAGGGGCGCCGGTTGTCGGATATGCCATCCCTGTAAAACGTCAGGCTAAACATCCGATTCCCTTGGAAAGCCCGGATGAGGCGACGATCATCATGTGAGTTTGCTCACCTCCGTGCGGATAATCAGGACTTTTCGGGCGTACCGTTACTTCGGACATAAGGAACATTTCTTACCTGAATCAGATATTCCGCTCCTGATCATGGCGACTGGGACACCGCGCACCACCCGACCATTGATGATCGATATTCCGTTTTGTCCCTGAACGGCCCCACCGCTTGTCACCCCCTCGTCACAAGCTGTCACCCGGACCGGGGCCGGGCACCGGGCCCTTGTTGGAGATCCGGCACTGTGCTGGAATTCCACGCACCGCCGCGGGTTTTTCAAAGGCCGGCGCGCAGGGGCGCAAGCAGCGCCGGGTGGCGGCGGAAAGGGGGAGAGCGCCGGTCACTCACGACCGACTAGGGGCGGGCACATCGCCCCACGACGCCGACACCGTCCCGCCGCCTCGCGCGGAGGGGCGCCTGGTCCAGAGGTTGCGACGCTAGTGCAGGGACGTTTCAAGAGGGATGGCACGGGGTCTCCCCAAGCCCGCAAGGCCCGAGGGGAAGCCGCGGCGGAGCAGGAGCCGCACGGCGGGACCGACCGCGGCTCCTCGCCCCAGCACGCCCAGGGCGTCGGACCGGTCAAGGCCGGTGACGGCGACGACCGGCGCCCCGGCGCCCCGGTGGACGGCGACGCCGAGACGGCCGCGCCGGCCAAGTCCCCGGAGCCCGTCGGCGCGGGTTCGCGCATGGCCCTGCGCAACTGGCGCATCAGCACGCGTCTGGTCTCCCTGCTCGCGCTTCCCGTGGTCGCGGCGACCACGCTGGGCGGTCTGCGGATCAACGAGTCCATGACCGACATGCAGCAGCTGGACCACATGCAGCTGCTCACCAAGCTGACGATGCAGGCGACCACGCTCGCCCAGGCGCTCCAGGCGGAGCGCGACAGTTCGGCCGGCCCGCTCTCCAATGGAGTGAAGCCGGACAACTACAAGGTCAGCGTGCCCCGTCAGAAGACCGACCGGGCTCAGACCGCCTTCCTCGACGCCACCACCTCGATCGGCGACCCCTCCGGCGACGAGGCCCTGGAGGGCATCTACTCCAGCGTCAACCAGATCGCCACCCAGCTGGGCGAGATCCGCGACATCCGCAAGACGGCGTACGCCAAGGGCACGCCGTCCCTCCAGACCATCGACCAGTACAGCCAGCTGATCACGTCGTTGCTGAGCCTCTCGCAGGACATGGCCCAGGCGACCAGCAACTCGGAGATGATCAAGCGGACCCGGGCGCTGGCCGCCTTCTCCTCCGCCAAGGAGTACGCCTCGGTCCAGCGAGCGGTCATCGCCGCGGCCCTGCCGAGCGGCGGCAAGCCGGCGCACATGGACCAGAACGACCAGCAGTTCGGCCGTGCGGCGCTCCGCAAGGAGACCGCGGCACGCCGTGCCTTCGCGGCGGTCTACTCGGCCTCCGGCCACAACGCCGAGGAGCTCACCGCCACCCTGGACAACGGCAACCCGGAGATCAAGGCCGCCAACACCTACGCAAAGAAGGTGCTGGACAGCCCCTCGGGCCTGACCGGCACGGCGCCGCGCTCGTACATGGACTGGTACGACCAGAGCTCCACCAAGATCCAGGCCATGACGACCATCGAGGCCACCCTCCTCAGCGACATGGAGAGCAAGGCCCGCGAGCTCCGCGATGAGTCGAAGCGCGAAGCGATCATCAGCGGTGCGCTCATCCTGCTGGTGCTCGGTGTCTCGCTGGTCGGCGCGTTCGTCGTCGCCCGGTCGATGATCCGTTCGCTGCGGCGGCTCCAGGACACCGCGACCCGGGTCGCCCAGGAACGCCTCCCCGAGCTCGTCAAGCAGCTCTCCGAGGCCGACCCGCAGGACGTCGACACCTCGGTCGAGTCCGTCGGCGTGCACTCCCGGGACGAGATCGGCCAGGTGGCCGCGGCCTTCGACGACGTGCACCGCGAGGCGGTCCGGCTCGCCGCCGAGCAGGCGCTGCTCCGGGGCAACGTCAACGCGATGTTCACCAACCTCTCGCGCCGCAGCCAGGGCCTCATCCAGCGTCAGCTCTCGCTGATCTCCGAACTGGAGTCGCGCGAGGCCGACCCGGACCAGCTCTCCTCGCTCTTCAAGCTCGACCACCTCGCGACCCGCATGCGCCGCAACGGCGAGAACCTCCTCGTCCTCGCGGGCGAGGAGCCGGGCCGCCGGTGGACGCGTCCGGTCCCGCTGGTCGACGTGCTCCGTGCCGCCGCCTCCGAGGTGGAGCAGTACGAGCGCATCGAGCTGGCGGCGGTGCCCGCCACCGAGGTCGCGGGCCGGGTCGTCAACGACCTCGTGCACCTGCTCGCCGAGCTGCTGGAGAACGCCACGTCGTTCTCCTCCCCGCAGACGAAGGTGCGGGTCACCGGTCACGCGCTGCCCGACGGCCGGGTGCTGGTCGAGATCCACGACACCGGCATCGGCCTCTCCCCCGAGGACCTCGCCGCGATCAACGAGCGGCTGGCCTCGCCGCCCACCGTGGACGTCTCCGTCTCCCGCCGCATGGGTCTGTTCGTGGTCGGCCGCCTGTCGCTGCGTCACGGCATCCGGATCCAGCTGCGCCCGTCCGACTCCGGCGGCACGACCGCGCTGGTCATGCTGCCGGTCGAGGTCGCGCACGGCGGCAGCCGCCCGGCTCCCGGTCAGGGACCGGGGCAGCAGCCCGCGGCGCCCGGCGGTCAGCTGGGCGCGGGCGCGGGTCCGGCCGGAGGCCCCCGGCCCGTCACCGGCGGCGCCCCGGCGGCTCCGGCGGGACGGCTCGAAGCGGGCCAGGGCGGTGCGGGCTCCGGTCCGCGGGCGGCCCTTCCCACGCGGGACAACGGCGCTCCCCGGACGCCCGAGCAGGGCCGGTCCGACGGGCAGAACGCCGCGTTCCCGGCGACCGGTCCGGTGGGCGGCGCCCAGGACGCCTCGCGTCCGCCGCAGCGCAAGGGCGGCGGCCTGGCCGGCGCCTTCGGCAACGGCGCCCGGCTCGGCGCACGCGGCCAGGGCGGCGGCTCCGGGCATCCGGAGCCGGGCGGCTCCGACCTGTTCAGCCAGAACCGTCAGGGTCCGCGCCGGGACGCGCAGGGCCGGCAGAACCCGCAGGGCGGGCCGAACGACCTCGCCGCGTGGCAGCCGCCGCAGGCCCCGAGGCCGCAGCAGGCCCCGGGCGGCCAGGACGGCGGCGCGCCGGCGCCCGGCCGTCAGCTGCCCCCGATCGGCGGTCCGCGTGCCGAGCTGCCCGGCGGCAACCCCCTGCCGCAGCGCCCGCAGGCGGCCGGCTGGGGCTCCGACCGGCAGTCCGGTCCCGGGCACACTCCGCTGGACGCCCCGCGCGGCCACGAGGAGCACGAGACCACCGGCCAGTTCCAGCTGCCGACCGGTCCGCAGCTCGCGCCGCGGCCGGCCATGGACGACGACCGGCAGGGTCCCGGCGCCACCGCCGAGTTCGCCCGCCCCGACTTCTCCGCCCCCGCCCCGCAGCTCCCGTCGCCGCTGGACGGACCGTCGCAGGACCCGGCGGGCACGGGG
>NZ_JBAGJZ010000038.1:0-83298 GCF_037034285.1 Streptomyces tyrfis
ATTGGTACTAGTGCCGGGGCCGGCGTCCGGGGTCACCGCGTAGGCGTCGCCTTCGGCGCCGGGCGGACGGGGACATACTTCTGGGTGTCGAATTCGATGACCACCGGCCGCGGTTCGGAGGCCACGTCGGCCTGCACCCGGTACATGGTGCCGTCCTCGCCGACCCAGTAGCGCACGCTGTCCGCCGTACCCGCCTTGCCGCGGGCGTCCGGGCCGGTCATGACGTCCGTCCGCCGGCCGCGCGCTTGGCCGGAACCGACCCACGCGGCACCGTTCTGCGGCAGCAGTTGGGCGTTGTCCGGGCGGTCGCTGCCCAGGCCGAGGGCGATGGCCAGCGAACTGTCCAGGGTGTTGCCGGCCGTCCGCAGCGGACGGTCGTACCAGCCGGTCGCGGGCGGCGACGCCGGCGCGGTCGCCGGGGGGTCCGCCAGAGGGTGGAACCGGACGGTGGCGGCCGTCCACTCGATCAGGCCGTCGCCGGACGCGTCGCGTCCGGTTCCGCGCACCACCCCGTACCCCCTCTTCGCGCGGTAGTCGACGGATCCGGTGACGACCAGCCCGCCGGCCGCGCCCGGCACGGTGATCGTCACCGCGCGGCCTCCCGCTTCGTGGTTACGGAACCGCGCGACCGCCAGCCGGTTCGCCTCGTCCGAGGTCAGCGCACGACGGACGGCGGGCTCGCCGCCGCCGACGAGGGCCAACGTGAGGGCCGCGGCAGCCGCGACGCCTATGCCGGCAGCCGCCATCCAGCGCGCCCGGGGCCACTTCCTGCCGCGCCGGTCCGCCGCGCCCCGCGGGAGACCTCGCCTGATTCTGATGCTCCGCACGCGGCGGGATGCTAACAGGCCCCCGCCCACCCAACCCGTAGATTCCGCTTTCCGACCTGATCACGCGTCAAGTTATGGGATATTGCGGTTGGTTGCTGTGTCCGTAGGGACATAGGACGACAAAGAGGAGTGCCCGTACATGGCGATTCCAAGACTGGCACGCGTGGGGCTGTCCGGTCTGTTACTGGTCGGTGGGGCCACCGGCACCATCGCGACAGGCGCCGGACAGGCCGGCGCCGCCACTTCCGACGGCACACTGACGGTCCAGGTGCTGCGGGACTTCTTCGGCACCGGCGTGATCAACACGACCATGGACGTGCCGCAGCGGGGCATGAGGGTCGACGTCTCCGACCCGGCCGGCCATCACGTCACCGGCACCACGGACGCCACCGGCAAGGTCGTGGTGCCCCCGTCGGCCGAACTGACCGGTGGCCGGTACCGCGTCGACGTCAGCGTCCCGGCGCCGTACGACCGCTATCTGCGGGCGGCGCCCGCCTCCACCGCGGAGAACCACTTCGACAGCTTCACGTCGTTCGTGGACGTCTCCGAGGGCAAGGACGACTCGGTGATCACCGGGGTCTGGGACGCGGCCGACTACGCGTTGCCGGACACCCGTTACTTCGTACCGGTGCAGACCGGTCCCGGCGCGAGCGACACCCGGGCGCTGGTGGCGTTCGGGACGGACGCCCGCGGCACCTGTCCCGCAGACAAGGCCTGCCCGACCGTGCTCGCCACGCAGGAGCAGGTGGGGACGACCACGGGCCTGGCCTATGACAAGTACCGCAAGCGGCTGTTCCAGGCCGCGTTCGCCCGGCGGTTCGCCGCGTACGGGCCGGAGGGCGGCAACGCGATCTACGCCGTGCCGGCCGACGGCGGCGGCGCCCCGACGCTGTTCGCGAAGGTGCCGGGCGCCACGGCGACGGCGCACGACAGCGCCAACATGCTCAAGGACGCCGGGTTCACCGACGCGCCGGGCAAGGAGAGCATCGGCGGCCTGGCCCTGTCGGAGGACGGCTCGACGCTGTACGCGGTGAATATGCTCACCCGCAGCCTGGTCAGCTTCGACGCCACCGGGGCGCGCGCCTCGGCGCCGAAGGCCACGGTGCCGATCCCCGACCCGGGCTGCGCCTCGGCCGGCGACTGGCGGCCGACCGGTCTGGCCGTCCGCGACAACACCCTGTACGTCGGCGGCGTGTGCAGCGCGGAGAGCACGCAGAAGCGCGCGGACCTGAAGGCCGTCGTCTCCACGTACGACGGCAAGCAGTTCACCCCCGTGCTGAACCATCCGCTGACCGCCGAGCGCGGGGACGTGTACGTCGGCTTCCCGAACCACGAGGCGTCCCGCTTCTGGAACCCGTGGGACACCCGCCTGGAGACCTGGGACAGCCGCGTGGTGGGCACCACGATGGTCGGTCCGCAGCCGGAGCTGGCCAGTATGGCCTTCGCCCGCGACGGTTCGATGATCCTCGGCTTCCGCGACCGGCTCATGGACGTCGCCGGCGGGCTCGACCCGAGGCCCGACAAGAACACACCGCAGGGCGGCATGGCCGGCGGTGACATCACCATGGCCTGCGCCAAGCCCACCGGCGGGTACGCCTGGGAGGGCACCGAGGACTGCCCGAACCACGCGACTCCCGCCAACGACGGCATGGAGGCGGAAGGCGTCGTCGAGTACTTCCCCGGCGACTTCTTCTCCGGCGCGGCCACCCCGGCCCCGAACCAGCGCGGACTGCACCAGGAGACCTCGCTCGGATCGGTCGCCTACATCCCGCAGCAGCAGTGGGTCATCAGCACCCAGATGGACCCGACCGTCCACGTCAGCACCGCCGGTGCCGGCTTCTACGACGTCACCACCGGGGCCGGCCCGGGCAACAACCCGAACGGCAACGCGTACCAGTTCGTCGACGGAAACGGGTTCGGCAAGGCCGGCGGCCTCGGCGACATCGCGTACGCCGCGGCGAACGCGCCGATCCAGATCGGCAACGTGGTCTGGTTCGACGGTGACCACAACGGCATCCAGGACCCCGGGCAGGTCCTGCTGCCGGGCGCCACGATCAACCTGCTCGACGCCGACGGCAAGCAGGTCGCCACGACCAAGACCGACGCCGCGGGCGAGTACTACTTCGGCGGAGTCGGGGCGGCGTACGAGCTCACGCCGGGTGCCGACTACACCGTGCAGTTCGACGTGTGTACGGCGGACACCAGCCAGGTGCCCGGCCAGCCGGCGGCCACCGATCTGCGCTTCACGCTCCCGCGGGCCGGTGACGACCGGGCGCACGACTCCAACGTGACGCCTCCGACCACCGGGCAGCTGTGCGAGGGATCCGCGCCGGTCACGGCGCCCGCGAAGGCGGGAGAGGTCGACCACACGATCGACGCCGGCGTGTACATCCCCGAGAAGACCCCGCCGACGCCCACACCGACCCCGACTCCAACGACCTCGGCTCCGCCGACCAGCACCCCGCCGACGCACGCACCGTCGGCGCCGCCGGCCTCCATGGCGCCCGCCGGCCCGGTCCCGAACGGCGGCTCGGGCTCCCTCGCCCACACGGGTACGTCCCGTACGGGCCTGTACCTCGCGCTCACCACCCTGCTGGTCGGGGCGGGCGCGGCAGTCGTCCTCGTGACCCGCAGGCGCCGATCCAGGCTCCACTGACCACCCACGATTCCTAATCTTCTTGGCAAGCCGTTCCGGCTGGGGCGCTGGCCGTCAGTCGGCCGCGGGCTCAACGGTCGCTGCGACTGAGCGACGGCGGAGCCCAGCGGCCACAAGCTCCATTTCGACCAGCGTGCCCACCAGACCGGTCGTCTTCAGTCGGCCACTGACGGATAGCTGCGGACAGCCGCGGACATCACTGCGACGGGCCGGTGCGACGCACCGGCCCGTCGTCATGACCGCCGCTCGGTGACTCCGTGACTCGGTGCGGCGGAGTACCTCTCCTCACGCGCGTACGCCCTCCTGACCGAAAACGGGTCATCGCCTCAAGATCTCAGCCTGGCCATTACTCGTCTGTCGCGCGGGGAGTTCTTGCGGTGGGGTGGATCGCGTACGGACGGGTCGGCTCGGGTCGGTTCTCTGGAGGTACGTCACGGTGACGGACGACGACATGCGGCAGGCTGTGCCCGCCATGGGGCCCATGGTGGAGCAGACGTACGGTCCGGTCGATCTGAGCCGTGAGCCGATCTTCGCCGGGGGATTCATCAACTTCGGGTACTGGCGGGACATCGACCTGGACCGTCCGGTCGGCGAGCCCGAGCGGGTCCGCAGCCAGGAGGATCTCTACCGGCACGTCCTCGACTCCCTGGCCACGGCCGAGCTGCCGGAACACTCGAGGATCCTCGACGTGGGCTGCGGCCTGGGCATGGGGTGCGCGGTCGCCCTGCGCGAGTACGGGCCCGCGGCGGTCACCGGCATGGACATCCACCCGGACCAGCTGGAGCGGGCGCGCGATGCCCAGGCCGGTCTGCTCGCGACGGACGGGGAGCGGCTGCGGTTCGTCCGGGGGGCGGCGGAACGCATGCCCATGGCGGACGGCGAGTTCGACGCGCTCATCAGCGTCGAGGCCGCTCAGCACTTCCCGGACCTGGAGGCCTTCGCGGCGGAGGCGGCGCGGGTGCTGCGGCCGGGCGGCCGGCTGGCCGTCACCAGTTTCTTCACCGTGGACGACGCGCCCGGCCGAACCGAGGAGCCGGACCGGCTCCTGGAGACGTACGCGAACGGCCTGGACATCGCCCGTCCGGTGCAGGCGCTCGCGGACGCGTTCACGGCGGCCGGACTCAAGCGGGTGCACGTCGAGTCGATCGGCTCGGACGTCTGGCCGGGCTGGGACCTGTGGCTCGCCCAGTGGTGGGCCCCGGGCACCTGGCCCCGAAACTTCCTGCGCGCCTACGAGGACCATGTCCTGGACTACTACGTCGTCACCGCGACCCGGTCGGCGTGACACCGCCGCCGAGGCCGACGCCGGATCACTCCAGCCAGACGACGACCGCGTGGCCGTTCCCGGGCGGCGGCCTCGAAGTACGCGGTCAGGCCGGTGAACCAGTCCCTGGCCCAGTCGAGTGCGCCGGGCTCCTCCCAGCCCGGCGGGTAGATCTCCGCCGCCGTCAGGTCGCGCGGGTCGACGCCGTCGAGGAGCCGGTCATATGTCAAACCGCTCAGCGCCTCGGCGGCGAGGCGGACCCGGTCCGCCGGGAGGTGGTCGGCCGCCGGAGCGCTCGCGCTGGTGGCCACCAACCACGTCCTGGCACAGCTCGTCGCCGACGGAGGCCCCGATCAGCTCCTGCGCCGCGTTCTCGTTCCCCTGCTGGTGGCGGCCGCCGCGACCGGGGCGGCCAGCTGGTTGACCACCGCGGAACAGCCAGGGGCTCCGGCCCCTCGGCGACGCCCTGGCCTCAACGGATTGCGCTGGACGGACGAGACGAGCGCGGCATCGCCCCGCCGCCCCTGCCGGTGCGCTGATGCGCGGCGCCCGGGGCGAGACGGAAGGACAGGCGCCGGCAGCTCAGCACGTACTACCGGCTCGCCCGGCCCACCCCGGACAGGGCGCGGCCGCGGCGGGACCTGATCCGCCTGATCGACTCCCACCCGTACTGGTGGCACGGCGGCTGGTCCACGGCGGGCGGGATCGAACTCCACCACGCGGCCACGGCGACCCGGCCCGCCAGCCGTAAGCCCGACGTCTCCGAGGCGTCCGTGTCCGGGGTGCGGTTGCGGTAAGTAGGCTGGAGGCCCGGCTGGAGAACTGGCGGGCCGTGCTCGCCTGGCTGGGATGGCAGCACCGGCAGGCCGAACGGATGGTCCGCGCCCTGGAGACCGAATGGCCGCGGCCAACGCCCGCCGGCCCCCAGCGGAACCGCCGGACTGGAAGCCGGAGACCGCCCGGACCTCGTCCGGTCCGAAAGCGACGCGGGTCCACGCCGGCGACTGCCCGATGGACGACGGCAGACCGGTCAGCCGGGACGAAGCCCGCCGGGCACTCGCCGAAGGGATCGAACCCTGCCCCTACTGCAGCCCCGAGAACACACTCAGCATGCCCACCTGAGCCGGACCGCGGTCCACTGATGAGTGAGGCCTCCACGTCACTCGACCCACGCCGGGTCGCCGCCGGGCCCTCATCGGCTGGGCCAAACAAGTGTGCAGAGATCCCGAGACCGCCGCCGTCTCGGCCACGCCGGGCCATCCTGCGCCAGCAGCCGGCTTCACCAACTTCGGGTCTTGTCCCCGACAGCCTCGGCGTGGAACCGTTCGTGCGCGGGATCCCGCCCATCCGCTCCTGGCGCGGCCCCCCGCCGCAGCCGACCGGCCAAGCTCCATGCCGACAAGGGCTACGACTCCGACCACCCGCGCCGGTGGCTCCGCAAACGCGGCATCCGCCACCGCATCGCCCGCAAGTGCGTCGAGTCCTCCGCACGGCTGGGCCGCCACCGCCGGTGGTCGTGACCGTGTACGCGGGCCGTGCCGGAAGGCAGACGCACGGCACCCGCCCAGCGGGCGTTGCCGGGCGGGTGCACCGCAGGCGCAGGGTCAGGCGGGGGTGATGTTCTCAGCCTGGGGGCCCTTCTGGCCCTGGGTGATGTCGAAATTCACCTTCTGGCCTTCCTGGAGCTCACGGTAGCCGGAGCCGGCGATGTTGGAGTAGTGGGCGAAGACATCCGGGCCGCCGCCGTCCTGCTCGATGAAACCGAAGCCCTTTTCCGCGTTGAACCACTTGACGGTTCCACTGGCCATTTCGTCCTCCAAGGGGACTCGAAGTCGGCTACCGCACCGTACGGAAGCCGGAGGTGATCGCCTGGCCCTCAGGGACATAGACAGCAAATCGCCCGCGTACACGCTCACGGGCGACCGGTACCTCGGAACCACGACAGCTGACGCTGACGCTACAGGGAGATGTCCGTCCTCACCGCCGGAACGCACTGACCGTCCATGTAGTTGGCCACTTCGGCCTGGGAGCGGAACCTGGGCGAGACCGAATTGCCCATGACACGGCCGATCCGCGAGATCGAAGGACTCGCCGCGGCAGGCCGACTGCCCGCGGCAGTACCGGATTTCGTGCGGGGGAGGGCGGAGTTCGTGGCCTCGTGCCTGACGCTGCGCGGTGTACCCGGGCGGACGGCACGGGCAGCGCCGTTTCCGCCACGGTCCGCGAAGTGGGCGGACCGGCAGGACTGGTTGCACGGTCGCGGCCCCGAAAACCGTCAGCCGGGTGGTGCGTGTCAGGCGGCGGCCGCCTGGAGGGCCACGCGTACGCACTCCAGCGTGCGATCCACGTCCTCCTCGGTGGTCGCGGCGTTGAGCCGCCGGTCGCCGGTGGGGAAGGCGGGTTCGAGTACGCCCTGGGCCAGCAGGGAGGCGTGGTAGCGCGCATACCGTTCGCCGTCGCTCTGCATGGCCTCCCGGAAGTTCACGGGCGCCTCGGCTCGGAAGTAGACGCACCACTCGGATCCGAGGCCCACCACCACGGCCTCGGCCCCGGTCTCGGCGATGGCCTTCTCGATGCCGCCCCGCATGCGTTCGCCGCGGGCGTGGAGGATGCCGAAGATGTCGTCGCTCTCCATGATCTCCAGCGTCTTGTTGGCGGCGGCCAGCGCGTACGGCGAGGCGTTGTACGTGCCGTCGATGGTGGCCTCCGTCCTGGAGTAGGCGCCGAGGTGTCCCATCACCGCGTCGGAACCGGCGAGCCCGGCCAGCGAGTATCCGTTGGCGACGGCCTTGCCGAAGGCGGTGAGGTCGGGCGTGACCCCGCACAGGGACTGGTAGCCGCCGATCGCCGCGCGGAACCCGGTCTTCACCTCGTCGAAAACGAGCACCACCCCGTGGCGGGTGCACAGTTCACGCAGGAGTTCCAGGAAGCCGGGCTGCGCGGGCACACAGCCGAAGCTGTGGACGTAGCCCTCGGCGAAGGCGGCCGCGAGTTCCTGGCCGTGCTGGTCGAAGGCGTCCCGGAGCCCCTGGGCGTCGTTCCACTCCACGACGACGACGTCGTCGACGACGGCCGGGTGGAGCCCTCCGCCGTTGGGGGTGTTGAGGTCTGACTCGGCAGTCAGGTCGGAGCGGGAGCTTCCCACGGCCACGTGGTCGCTCCAGCCGTGATAGGAGCCGTGGAACTTGAGGACCTTCAGCCGGCCTGTGGTGGCCCGCGCGACATGGACGGCGTGCATGGCGGCGTCCGTGCCGGAGGTGCAGAAGGCGACCTTCTCGGCCGAGGGCATGACCTCGCAGATCTTCTCGGCAAGCTGATACTCCCCGGCCTGGGGACCCACTCCCGTGAGGTCGCAGGTGCTGACCGCACGGAAGACAGCCTCGTTCACCCGCGGGTCGCAGTGTCCGAGAACGATGGGGCCCCAGGCGTTGAGGTAGTCGGTGTACTGCTTGCCGTCCTCGTCCCAGACGTACGCACCCGAGGTCCGGACGAACACCTGGCGCCAGCCGACCCGGTGGCCGGACGAGACACCTCGGGGCACCACGTGCCGGGCACGGTCCCACACGGGCGACTGGTTCAGCACGTCGGGGGCTGTTGACATGGAGACTCCTTCGTGGGGAGGTGATGACGAGGGGGAATGAGAGGGGAGGAGCGTTCGGCGGGCGGGTGCCTTCAGCGGGTGGGAGGTACAAAGAAGTCGCGGTTGAGGACCATCAGGTCCGCGCGCTCCAGGTCCCGGATGCTGGACCGGCCGATCCCGTACATGGTCTCGCGGATGCCGCTGCGGAGGATGTCGAGTACGGCGTAGGCGCCCGCTTCACCGGCGCAGGCGAGCCCGTAGAGCAGCGCGCGGCCGGCCAGGACCGCCTTGGCACCGAGGGCCAGCGCCTTGACCACGTCCGAGCCCCGCCGTATGCCGCCGTCGACGAGTACGTCCACCTGGTCGCCCACGGCCTCGACGACCGAGGGCAGATACCTCAGCGGCGAGGGGCTGCCGTCGATGTTGTTGCCGCCGTGGTTCGACAGCGAGATGGCGTCGGCTCCGAGGTCCACGCACAGCTTTGCGTCCCGGATGGTGTTGATGCCCTTGACCATGAACGGGCCGCCCCACAACTCGCGCAGCCACTTCACGTCGTCCCAGGTGGGCGGCGGCGTCGCCTCGAACTCAGACCACGCCGTGCCGAAGTACGGCACGCGGCCGGCCCGGTCGAACAGGTTCGGCACCTTCAGCTCGGGGATCCGGCCGCGGCGCAGGTAGCTGCCGAACCAGGCCGGCCGGGACAGGGCCTCCGGGGCGAGGCGCACCATGGTCCTGAGGTCGAGGGCGCTCGGCGGGGCCGGGGGAACTCCCCAGTCGCGGCGCGGTGTGTGCGACCAGTCGAGCGTGACGATCAGCGCCTTGGCGCCGGCCCGGCGCGCGGCCTCGACCCGGGCCTCGATCTGGTCGCGTTTGCCGACCCAGTAGACCTGGAAGATCGTGTCGGGGTTCGCCGCGGCGACGTCCTTCGCGGAGTCGGAGGCCCAGGAGCTCAGTCCGGTCGCGGTACCGGCGCGGGCCGCGGCACGGGCCACGCCCACCTCTCCGTCGGGGTGAATTGCCTGGGCGCCCACGGGCGAGACGAGGACCGGGAAGTCGATGTCGATCCCGAGCACCGTGGTGCGCAGGTCGAAGGAGGTCGGGCGGTCGAAGACGGTCGGCGAGAAGCCCAGTTCGTTGAAGGCCCTCAGGTTCTCGTCGAGCGTCCAGCCCTGTTCGTTGCCGGCCTTCACGGCCAGCCAGACGGCCTTGGGCAGTTTGCGCTTGGCGAGGCGCTCCGCCTCGGCCAGGTTCTTGAACGGCACTCGGGTCACCACGTTCGTTCCCTTCGACTGCCCGTCCGGTGGGCCGCGCGGGCGGGGAGGTGTGCCCGGGCTTGGTGGACGGGGCCACACTCGGTTCGGGTATGTCACCGTAGGGTGAAATTTAACTTACGGCAATAGCTGAATATTAAGTTTCTGAAACGTCGATTCCGAACGACTGCTGAAATGACGGTTGCGCGTCACGCGCTCTTGACCATGGATGAAAGATTTGTAACTCTCGATCGAGATTCCTGCGGCCCGCCCGCGCCCTTGTGGGAGCTGCGGCACGGAGGCGCGGTCCGATCGAAGAGGTAGACATGAGTTCTTCATCCACGGTGTTCGTGGCGACCAACGACCTGTCCGGCTTCACCCGCGGGCGTGCCGCACCGGGCAACGCGTCCGACGGCGTGCTGCGCCGCGGGGTGGGATGGGTCCCGGCCGATCTCGCTGTGACGGCCTTCGGGGAGATCGCGCCGAACCCGTTCGGCGCGACGGGCGACCTGAAGCTGCTGCCGGCCGAGTCCAGCGGCGTCGACATCCCCGCCCGCGGCGATGTGCCGGGTGTCCGTCTGTACCTCGCCGACCTGGTGCTGCCGGACGGCACCCCGTGGGACAACTGCCCGCGCACCTTCGCCCGCAGAGCGCTCGACGACTTCCGGCGTGCCACCGGGCTGGAGGTGGTGGCCACCTTCGAGCACGAGTTCATGATCCCCGGACTCGACAGCAGCGCCCCGTTCTCCTTCACCCGGTTCCGGTCCGCCGAGCCGTTCGGCGGCGAACTGGTGTCACTGCTGGACCGGATGGGACTCGAACCGGAGACATGGCTGCCGGAGTTCGGCACCGACCAGTTCGAGATCACCCTGCGCCCGTCCGACGGCATGACCGCCGCGGACCGCGCGGTCGTCCTGCGGGAAGTGGTCCGCGACCTGGCGTGCCGGCACGGACACCGGGCCACGTTCGCGCCGCTGCTGCACCCCGACGGCAGCGGCAACGGCGTGCATGTCCACCTCTCCCTGCGCGACGCGCAGACCGGACGCCCGGTCCTCCACGACGAACGGCGCCCTGGCGGGCTCTCCGAGCTGGGCGGCCGGTTCAGCGCCGGCATCCTCCGGCACGCCCGGGCGCTGCTCTCGTTCACGGCGGGCAGCCCCAGCTCGTACCTGCGTCTGGCGCCCCGGCGCTGGAGCTCCGCCGGAGTGTTCCTGGCCGAACGTAACCGGGAGGCCCTGCTGCGGATCTGCCCGACGAGCAGCCTGGGCGGCGGCGTCGCGGCCGACCAGTTCAACCTGGAGTTCCGTGCCGCGGACGCGACCGCCAACCCGTGGCTGGTCCTCGGCGTACTGGTGCGAGCCGGGCTGCAAGGGCTGGAGGCGGACTACGCGCAGCCGCGGGTGTGGCCGGAGGAGGCCGGGGAATCGGACCTCGCGGGTGTCCCCTCCCTGCCCCGCGGCCTGGAGGAAGCCCTGCTCGAACTCGACAAGGACGACGTGGTGTCCGGCTGGTTCTCCGACGACCTGCTGGAGACCCACCGCTCGGTGAAACGGTCGGAACTGGCCGCGGTCGCCGGTCTGGACGAGCGGGACGTGTGCGGGCGGGTCGCCGATGTCTACTGAACTGCGCCGCCAGATCGCCGCGCTGCCGCTGGTCGACCACCACGTCCACGCCCCGCTCGCCTCGACGGTGACCCGCGGTCGGTTCGAGACGCTGATCACCGAATCCGACCGCCCCCTCCCGGCCGGGGTCACCCAGTTCGACTCCCAGATCGGGTTCGCGATCCGACGGCACTGCGCACCGCTGCTCGGTCTGCCCGCCCACGCGCCGGCGGACGCGTACTGGAACGCGCGCTGTGGGCGCACCCCGGAGCAGCTGTCGGACCTCTTCCTCGCCGCGGCCGGTGTCTCCGACTGGCTGCTGGACACCGGTTTCAAGAGTGACGAGCTGCTGTCACCCGGCACGCTCACCGAGCGGCTGCCCTCCCGGTTCTCCGAGATCGTGCGCCTGGAGACCGTTCTCGAGGACGTCGCTCCGACGAGCAGCGCCGCGGGCCTCGCCGACGACTTCCGGGCGGCGCTCGCCGGGGCCACGGCGTCGGCGGTCGGCCTGAAGTCGATCATCGCCTACCGCTACGGCTTCGACTTCGCCCCCGCCCGCCCCTCCGCCCAGGAGGTGGAACGGGCGGCCGGCGCCTGGCTGCGCGAGCTGGCGGCGGGCGGCCCCGTCCGCGTGACCGACCCGGTGCTGCTGCGCATGGCCCTGTGGACGGGCGTGGACACCGGTCTCCCCCTGCAACTGCATGCCGGGTACGGCGACCCCGACCTGGATCTGCGGCGGTGCGACCCGCTCCTGCTGATGCCCTGGCTCAAGGAGATCGAGGGCACCGGCACCGATGTCGTACTGCTGCACTGCTATCCGTATCAACGCAACGCGGGGTTCCTCGCCCAGGTGTTTCCGCACGTCTACTTCGACGTCGGTCTCGGGGTGAACTACACCGGTGCCGCCTCCACCGCCGTCGTCGCCGAGAGCCTCGAACTGGCCCCCTTCACCAAGGTGCTGTACTCCTCCGACGCCTGGGGGCCGCCCGAGCTGCACCACCTGGGCGCCGTGCTCTGGCGGCGCGGCATGTCCCGGGCGCTCGGCGACTGGGTCGAGGAGGGCGAGTGGGCCGAGGACGAGGCCATCCGCGTCGCCACGATGATCGGGCGTACCAACGCACAGCGCCTCTACGGACTGCCCCGTGACTGACCCGAACGCGTACGAAGCCCTGTGGGCAGCCCTGGACAGGCACCTCCCCGCGGCACTCGATCTCAGACGCCGACTGCACCGCGAGCCCGACCTGTCCGGCGACGAGGCGTCGACCCGGGACATGGTGCTGGCCGCGCTGCCGGGGGCCGGTGGGGCGATGAAGGTGGCCGAGACCGGTGCCGTGCTGCGGATCGGTGGGCCGGGGCCGGCGATCGGTGTGCGCGGGGAGATGGACGCGCTGCCCGTCACCGAGGACACCGGTGTGGACTGGGCTTCGGCCCGGCCGGGTGTCATGCACGCGTGCGGTCATGACACCCACCTCGCCGCACTCGTCGCCGTGGCGGGAGCACTGGCGGAGACCGGGCCTCCCGTCCCCCTGCTCGCGGTGCTGCAGCCGCGCGAGGAGACCTACCCGTCCGGGGCGCGGGACATCGTCGCCGGTGGTCTCGTCGAGTCCGAGCAGTGCGTCGCCATGGTGGGTGCCCATGTCCAGCCCCTGCTCGCCCCCGGTGAGGTGGCGTGCACTCCGGGAGGTGTCAACGGTTCGTCCGACGAGTTCGAGATCGTCGTGCGGGGCCGGTCGGGACACGCCGCGTACCCCCATCTGACGAACGACGCGCTGCTGGCGATGTCCGAGATCGTCGTCGCGCTCCAGAGCGTGGTGAGCCGGTCCGTCGACCCGATGACGCCCGCCGTCCTGGGAGTTTCGTCGTTCTCGGCGGGCAACGCCGCGAACGTCATCGCCGGCACGGCGCGGGCGACCGGCACCATACGGGCGCTGGCGTCCTCGACCCGGGAGCTGATCCACCGACGGATCACGGAGGTCGCCGAATCCGTCGCGCGGGCACACGCCTGCACGGCATCGGTGACCATCACCCACGGGGAACCCGTGCTCGACAACGACCCGGCGCTGGTCCGGAGCATCGCGCACGAGCTGGACCGCAGAGGGCTCGCCGTCTCCGGGGACCTGCGCTCCCTGGGCTCGGACGACTTCTCGTACTTCTGCGAACGGGTGCCCTCGGTCATGCTGTTCGTCGGCACAAAGACGTCCGAGCCGCTGCACTCCTCGCGCTTCCTGCCCGATGACGAGGACGTACGTGCCCTTGCCGCAGCCCTGCTGGCCAGCTACCTCGGAACGGTTGCCGCCATGGAGAGCCCCGGCGGTGTTCCCGGCGCCCCTGGCGTTTGGGGAACAACGGACGGACGGCCGTGACAGTGCGGGCAGCGCGTCGACTCCACGGCCCGGGGCCGGCCGCCGCTGCTTCGCGGGGTCGGCCCCGGGCCGCTCGCGGAGCCGGGCGACTTCCCGGAGTACGGGGCCGGCGGCGGGGAACGCGCTGCCCTGGACGGCGAGTGGTCCTGGGAACAGGGAACGCACGGCTCTGGACGGGAAGTCCGGGCCGTGCGTTCAGGCGTGCTCTGTCGCCGCCTCGAAGCGTTCCATCCGCTCCCGGCCCGCGCGTCCCGCGGCGTCCGTCACCGCGGCCACCAGGCTCTCGCTCAGTGCCATCGCGGCCACGAGGGAGTCGAAAGGCGAGGCGGACTCCACCCGTGCGGGGAGGACCACCTTGGCCAGCTTGGCGATGGGGGAGAGCCAGTTGTCCGTCATCAGGCACACGGTGGCGCCCCGGGCGGCCATCTCCTCACTGAAACGGAGGCTGGACTCGCTGTAGCGGCGGAAGTCGAGCATCAACAGGACCGTGCCGGTGCCGGCGTCGGCGAGTGCCCTGCGACGCTGCATCTCCTCAGGGCCGACCACGTCGACGTCCTCGCGCAGCTGCCACAGGTGGATGACCAGGTACTCGGCCAGCAACCGGCTGAACCGGCCTCCGGTCACCCGTACACTTCGCGCCGGGTCGCTGAGGAGCTTGACGAGGGTGGCGAACTCCGACTCCGGCAGCTCCGCGTAGGTGGCGTCCAGCAACTGTGCGAAGGCGTGGTGCGTCTCCGGAAGCACGCCCTTCGCCGAGGTCGAGGTCTTCTCGGCGTACTGCTTCAGCGGGGAGCCCGACTCCCCGTTCAACTCGTGGACAAGGCAACGCTGGAAGGCCGGGAATCCCGTGAAGCCGAGCCGGGTGACGAAACGGACCACCGTCGCCGAACTGACCCCCGCACCGGCGGCCAGATCCGCGACGGTGGTCAGGCCGGCCGTGGGGTACTGGGCCAACACCGCCCGGGCGACCTTGCGTTCACCATTGCTCAAGCCGTCCATGGCGGAGAGCAGTAGCTTCCGAACCGATGCGTGCCCCCCCGGTATCGTCTCCATTTTTCAAGGCTACCAAGACTGGGCGCGCACTGAAACATCCGTTACATCACGCCGCCGTACGAGACCGGAACGGGCACAGGAGACCGTACGGGGGCGGAAGCGGAACGGCGCACGAGCCGTCCCGGACGTCCGCCCTGGATGTCAGCCCAGAACATCGCGGCGGCCGCGCGGGGCGCGACACCGTGCCCGGCCCGCCGCGTGGGGAACACCACGCCCCCCATGGAGCGGGCCGGGCCGACGCTTGGTCAGCTCCGCGCCTCGTCGAGGACACCGGCCAGGGCGTCCACGAGCAAGTCGATCTCGTCCTCGGTCGCCACCAGCGGAGGGGCGAACCGTACGGTCGACCCGTGGGTGTCCTTGGCCAGCACGCCGCGCCGCATGAGGCCCTCACAGGCCTCGCGTCCGGTCATCAGCGCGGGGTCGATGTCGACTCCGGCCCACAACCCCCTGACGCGCACCGCCAGCACTCCGGCACCGACCAGTTTCTGCAGGCGGGTGCCCAGTCGCTCGCCCAGGACGCGGGCGCGCTCCTGGTACTCCCCCGTCGACAGCATGGCGACCACCTCATGGCCGATCGCGGCCGCCAGCGGGTTCCCGCCGAACGTCGAGCCATGGGTTCCGGGAGCGATGACGCCGAGCACGTCGTCGTCGGCGGCCACGGCGGAGACCGGGTAGAGACCGCCGCCCAGGGCCTTGCCGAGGACGTAGATGTCCGGGACGACGTCCTCGTGGTCGCAGGCGAAGGTGCGGCCGGTACGGGCCAGACCGGACTGGATCTCGTCGGCCACCATCAACACGTCGCGACGCGTGCACAGCTCGCGCAGGTCCTTCAGGAATCCGGGCGGCGGGACGACCACGCCGCCCTCGCCCTGCACAGGTTCGAAGAGGACGGCGACCACCGTGTCGTCGATCGCGTCGGCGACCGCCCGGACGTCGCCGTAGGGCACCCGCACGAACCCGGGCGTGAACGGCCCGTAGTGGTCGGTGGCGACCGGGTCGTCGGAGAAGCTGACGACCGTCGTCGTCCTCCCGTGGAAGTTGCCGCTCATCGTGATGACGGTGGCCCGGCCGGCCTCCACGCCCTTCACGATGTAGCCCCACTTGCGGCTCACCTTGATGGCCGTCTCGACCGCCTCGGCACCGCTGTTCATCGGCAGGACCCGGTCCTTCCCGGTGAGCCGGGCGAGCGCCTCGGCGAACGGGCCGAGCTGGTCGTTGTAGAAGGCCCGGCTGGTGAGGGCCAGCCGGTCGAGCTGCTCATGCGCGCGCCGCAGCAGACGCGGCGGGCGATGGCCGAAATTCAGGGCGGAGTAGCCCGCCAGGCAGTCGAGATACCGACGCCCGTCCACATCGGTCACCCAGGCGCCGTCCCCGGTGGAGAGAACGACGGGCAGCGGATGGTAGTTGCGCGCCGCGAAGCGCTCCGTCTGCTCGGCATGCTCCCGCGCGCTGCGCGAAGGAGCCTGCGCGAACGTCCGTCCCCCGTGTTCGACGCTTCCGCGGCCCTCATCGTTCTGGTTCATCCCGGCCCATGCCTTCCTGGCCGCCCGGCGTCCGGGCAGCCGAAATTGCATATTCACATACCTCGCTCAACACCTAACATGAAAAATTTATTTCATCAAGGGCGGGGGCGGCCGGAGTGTGTTGCACTCCCGGAGGTCCGGGCGTGACCTCGATGCGACTCCGCGCGCGAAGCCCGGTGACCCCGCGCGCGGCTCATTCGATGATCTCGACATGTAACACAGATTTCGAGATTGGCTATTGACGCATGAATCCAATCACCTGTTTCATTCTGGCCAAGCGGCGAGGCCCGGCACCGAGACGGTAGCGGGCACCGCACCATCCGAGTGCGCCAGTGGAGGCGTGATGAGCTCGCCCGAAGAGACTTCCCAGCTGAATCACTTGATGTCCGTCATCGACGGACTGCGCGACGAGATGACGGCGAGCCTGCAGGAGCTCGTTCGGATCCCGTCCGTGAGCCCGAAATATCCCGGAATCGAGTACAAGGAACATGTCGGCCGGGAAGGCGAGGGCACCGCGCTGCTCGCCGACCTCTACCGCCGCGCCGGGGCATCCGTGGATGTCTTCGCCGTGGAGGAGGGACGCGACAACGCCGTCGGCCGGATCGCCGGCAAGGGCGAGGGGAACTCGCTGATCTTCAACGGTCATGTGGACGTCGTCCCCGGCGGAGATCCGGCCGGGTGGACCAAGGCCCTGCCGTTCTCCGGCGAAGTGATCGGTTCCCGGATGTACGGCCGCGGGACCACTGACCAGAAGTCCGGGCTCGTCGCACAGGCCTATGCCGCGATCGCCCTGCGCGAGGCCGGGATCGAACTCGGTGGGGAGCTGCAATTGCAGTGCGTGGTCGGTGAGGAGACCGGCGATCACGCCTGCGGGACGGGCGCGGTGGTCGAGCGCGGGTACGTCGCGGATGCCGCGGTCGTCTCGGAGCCGAGCGCGCCGCCCACACCACTGTCGATCGTGGTCGCCAGCCCCGGACTGTTGTGGTTCTCGGTCACGGTCGAGGGCAAGAAGGTGCACGGCTCCATGCGGGGCGCCACCATCCACCCCACCCAGTCCGGCGACTCGATCGGCGTGAACGCCATCGACAAGGTCTTCCTCCTCTATCAGGCGCTGCGCGCGCTCGAGGACGAATGGGCCCACACCCAGCGGCACGACCTCTGGTACAACGGCCACTTCTCCTTGCTGCCCGGTGCCATGCGCGGCGGCCCCGGCGACCTGACCGTCCCGTTCGCCCTCTCCGACTCGGCCACCATCGAGTACGGGGTCATGTATCACCCCGAGCGCTCCGCCGAGGACGTGATGGCCGAGATCCAGGCCGTCATCGACCGCGCGGCGGACGCCGATCCGTGGCTCCGCAACCACCGCCCGCGCTGTGAGTGGAAGCTCAACTGGGACCCGTTCGTCACCTCGCCCGACGACACCATCAGCCAGGCCGTCGCCGGTGCGTACCGGACCGCGGCCCAGGGCACCGACTTCTCCGACCAGCCCTCCTACACCGGGCTCTACGGTGTGTGCGACGCGACCGTGTTCACCCGGACCGGCGTGCCGTCCGTCGTCTTCGGCCCCGGTGACCTGCGCGTCGCCCACGGCAACGACGAGTACGTCGACCTCGACGAGGTCTGGCTCGCGGCCCGCACCTACGCCGTCCTCGCCGCCCGCTGGTGCGGCACCGCTTCCGCCGCGTCCTGACCCGAGCGCCTCTTTTTCCTCGGACGGGCGGCGTCTCCGCCCGTCCGAGGCACTTCCCCTCCTCGCCCGGCCGCGTCCGTGCCCGTGCCCGCGTCCGTGCGAGGCACTGCGGACGGGCGATTTCCGGCACCTGTGCCCGGCACCCAGGCGAACAGCCCACTCCCCCGAGGCGTCGCCCGCCGTCCTCCCTCCGTCTTTCTCCCCTCTTATCTCCGTCTTCCCCATCGCCCGGATCAGAGGCCCCCTCATGACCACTGACATTCCACGCAGACCAGGCTCCGAAGGCAACGCACCGGAGTCCTACCGCCAGCCGACGGGAGTGGAGCAGTACGGCGTCGAACCCGTGCCCGACGACCAGCGGACCGTACGCTGGTACGGCCTGTTCCAGATCATCTTCAACGTGATGCTCAACCCTGGCCTGATCCTCATGGGAGGACTCGCGGTCCTGACGGGGCTCTCGTTCTGGGCCGCGGTCACCGCCCAAGTGCTGGGCATCCTCATCGCCTTCATCGCCTACACCGTCATGGCCACGGTCGGCGTCGACTACGGCCTGCCCGGGATCGTGTCGACCCGGGCATTCCTCGGCATCGAAGCCTCCCGCTGGATCGTCTCCGTACTGCGCACCATCAGTTCGGCCTTCTGGTTCGCCTTCCAGACCCTGGCCGGCGCCATGGGCATCCTGGCCGTCATCGATGCCTGGCTCGGGGTGAAGCTGTCGCTCATCGGCGTCAGCATCGTCTTCGCGGTGCTCCAGGCCTCCGTCGCCCTCTTCGGATACAAGTTCCTCAAGGGGCTGTCGCAGATCGCCTTCCCGGTCAAGCTCGTGATCCTCGGGTACCTCTTCTGGCTGATGGCCACCCACCAGGCGCCGGGATTCGCGCCCGGTGAGGTCTTCTCCTACTCCGGTTCGGTCGGCTGGAAGTGGGCGGTGTTCGCGGCATGGGTGAACGCCATCGCGGCGGCGTGGTTCAGCCAGGTGACGGACGCGGCCGACTACTGCCGCTACTCCAAGTCCCGCAAGGACATGTGGACCGGCACCATGGCCGCCGCACTGATCGGTACGGTCGGAGCCACCATCTTCGGCGCCTACGCCGCCGCCGCGACCGGCGGCAAGACGGCGAACGCCTTCGAGGTGATCCCCGGCCTCGGCGTCGGCTCGGTCACGCTGGTCCTCGTCCTGATCGTGCTGATCCTTGACAACTGGACGATCAACGTGATGAACGTCTACACGGGCGGCCTGGCGCTGGCCAACCTCGCCACCCGGCTGGGGCGCTTCTGGTCGACCCTGGTGGTCGCCGCTGTGGGGACGGCACTGGCCGCCTTCCCCTCGCTCATCGACCAGTTCAGCGACTACATGTCGGTCATGGGAAACTTCTTCGCCCCCATCATCGGCGTGATCCTGGCCGACTACGTCTTCATCAAGCGGGGTCGCATCGACGTACCGGCCCTCTTCGACCCGCACGGTCCCTACCGCTACACCGGCGGCGTGAACGTCCTCGCCGTCGGCTGGGCGGTGATCGGCGCCGCCGTCTTCTTCGCCGTGCCGGAATCAGCGCTGCCGATTCCCCTTGTGGCGCTCGGCAGTGGTGTCGGCTACGTGTTCACGGCCCGGATGTTCTCGTCATGGCAGGGCGACTCCGTGCCCCGCGTGGACGCACCCGGTGAACGCGCGCAGCCCGCGGTCAACGCCTGACCGGCCGTCGAGCTCAATCCGGCCTCGACCATTGGTGACGGACCACCCCCGGCCCAGCAGACTGCGGGCGGGGCTCCGTCACCAAGGCGTTGGGACCGGTCCGGGCGGTCCGAGCGCGGCAGTGAGAGTGGCCGGTCGCGGATGCGGCGCGGCGGTGATGCGTAGTTCCGCCCGTACGGTCCTGCCGCCGGACGGGAAGCTTGGTGCCCCAGCGGTCGGCGAAGGGCGCGACGACGAGGAGACCGCGACGGGTTTCGCTGCCGCTCCCTGACGCGGGCTCGGGCCGGGTCCATGCGGGGGAGCCGTTCACGCGTCGGTGACTTCGACAAGGAGCGTGCAGTCACCGGAAGTTGAGCGCCGACGCACTTCGACGGCGAGGCGGTACCCGTCCGGCGGCGTCCGGGGCTCCACCAGCACGACAGGCGCGGGCCGAGGCCGGGTCGGTGACCACCGGGTCGGAGCCGGCCTTCACAGGCGCGGGCGCCAAGACGTTCGTCCGGCGCCTGGAGATCCTCGCCCCGGGACCATCGACGCGCCCGCCCCGCAGCCTGCTGCCGACCGCGGTCAGTACCGGGTCGAGAACATGTCTGATCGCGGCGGCCCGGGTCGGCGGCAGCTTCTAGGATCTGCGGCATGGCAACACGACTTGTGCAGATCAACATGAAGGCCCAGGACGACTCCGCGCTCGGCCGGTTCTGGGCGGAGGCACTCGGTTGGGGGTCGACAGCGAGGGACCCGGCGTGACCAACCTCGAACCCGTGGGCTTCGCCTACCCCGGCCCCGTGGCCGTCTGCATCGACATCGTTGCCCGCCCGGAACCCAAAACGGTGAAGAACCGGGGGCACCTTGATCTGGCCACCACCTCGACCGCGCATCAGGCGGAGTTGGTCGCGCGTCTGAAGGATCTCGGCGCGACGCTCGCCAACGTGGGTCAGGGCGACGTCCCCTGGACGGTCATGGCCGACCCGGAGGGCAACGAGTTCTGCGTGCTGGAGCCCCGCCCGATCTACCGGGGCACCGGGCCGATCGCCGCGGTGGTGGTCGACTGCACCGACCCACGAGGGATGGCCCGGTTCTGGGGCGAGGCGATGGACTGGACGCTGCACGATGTCACCGACGACCACGCGGCAATGCGCTCCGCCAAAGGCGTCGGCCCCTACTTGGAGTTCCTCCGCACCCCCGACACCAAGAGCGTGTGGAACCGCGTCCACCTCGACATCAGCCCCTACCCCGGTGACGACCCGGCGACGGAGGAAGCCCGACTGCGCGCCTTGGGCGCCACCGACCCCGGTATCGACCAGTCCGCGATCTCCTGGACCGTTCTGGCCGACCCGGAAGGCAACGAGTTCTGCCTCCTCACCCCTCGCTGACCTTGAGCATCGGCTCCGGCTGGTTCCGGCTCTGCGGCGCAGACCGCGTGGCGTCAGCGCATGCCACCCGAGACGGGGACGGTATCCCCGGTGATCCAGCGCGCGCCATTGGACACCAGGAAGGCCTGGAGCGGGCCACAGTCGTCGACGGTGCCCGTACAGCCCGGCGCCTACGGCGGCGCTATGCGCCGCGACTCGTAAAACACGTGGTCACGCATGGTCGACGACCAGTAGGTGCCCGAGTAGTGCTTCTGGCCGTCGTACCACCGGAATGTCCGCCACGGAGACGCTGTCGCCAACGTCGCGCCGCTGACGCTCTCCCCGCTCGTCTTCGAACTCCCGGCCCGATGTACGGAAACACACCATCTCCGACTCAACTGGCACGAGCACCCCACAAATCAGGCCACCCTCTCAGCGAGCTCCTGCACCCCTCATGCGGTCCGGACCGGTTGCGGCACAATCGCGGTCAACTGGACGGGCAACGGTGGGGGTGGGAAAGTGTTTGCTGCCTACCCCGAGGCGGCCCAGAGGGTGAAGAACCTGGTCATCACGGCCGGAAAATCCTCCGCGCGACCGGTGCAGTGGAGGGAGGGATCACGGCCGGGCAGTGGCCGAAGCGGGCACAAGCGCATGTACTCGCGTTTCGTGGCCCTGCGGGTTCGGCCCGCCGGACGTGAGATCCGCAAGGCCGCGGCCGGCACCGGGCTTCCGGTCCGCTGGCTGCTGGCCGAATGGCCCGCCGACCAGGACGAGCCCGTGCAGTTCTGGCTCTCCAACCTGCCCGAGACCACGCCGTTGCCCGTCTTCGTGCGCACCGCGAAGCTCCGCTGGCGCATCGAGAACGACTACCGCGAGATGAAACAGACCCTGGGCCTGGCCCACTTCGAAGGCCGGACCTGGCCAGGCTGGCACCACCACGTCACCCTCGTCTCGGTCGCCCACGCCTTCTGCACCCTTCAGCGACTGACCCGATCCCCAAAAGAGACGGCGTCGGCCTGAGCCTCTACCGAGTCGTCCAGGAGCTGCAGATACTCCTCGTGATCTGGACCGGCGCATGCGCCACCTGTCACCGCGACATGCCAGACCCCGCACCAACATGACCAAGCACTACTAGGGGTGTCTGACAAATACCTGCGGCGTCGCGGGGGTCGGCACGCAGACGCTCCGGCGCCTTACGATCGCACGCACCGGACCCCGCTCCTTCTCCCGCACTCATTTATCAGACACCCCCTAGGGCCCCCGACGCAGGGCTCCCGCGGGCGGTGCCGCGGGAGCCCTGGGCCGGTCGGGAGGCCGCGTTCCCGGCCCCGTCGCGCCCGGGGAGTCAGCCCCACGCGCCGAGGGTGAACTCGGCGATCACCACCGAGAGCAGGAACGAAGCGGTGATCGCGACGAGCCCCACCGGGATGATCTTCCAGCCGATGCGGCGCAGCAACGGCAGATCCTTGCCCAGCGAGAGTCCCGCGAGGGTCAGCATGATCGTGGCGATGGACAGGAAGTCCACCGAGCCGACCAGTCTGTTGAGGCCGTCGGAGGCGAAGAACCACGGGCTGGACACGTACGCGCCCACGGTGGTGATCCACACGATCGCGGAGACCTTCCGGCTGACCTTGGCGAGGAGCAGACCGAGCAGCACCAGGCCCAGCAGCACGGCGTAGCCGCCGACGATGTCCCAGCCGATCGTGCCGGCCGCGACCGAGGCGGTGCCCAGGCCGAGCACCGTCAGGACGCCGAGCGACAGCCAGAGGGGGATCCTGATCTCGCCCGAGGCGGCGGCGACGTCCTCCCGGAAGGCGCGGTTCGCGGCGGCGTCGGCCGCCGGACCGTCCGGGGCACGGGCGGTGTCGGGCGTCGTCGTCTCCGGCGTGCGGGCGTCCTGACGGCGGGTGAGGAAGCGGTAGAACCGGTCCGCCAGCGGCAGCGCCACGTAGATGCCCACGTAGACGCCGAGGATGGTGGTGATGAGGTTCGACACCGCCGCCATGCCGAGGATTGCCTCCTCGTGCCCCGGGTACGCGGCCACGATGCTGGCCGAGGACGCGGCCATCATCGATCCCGAGCCGACGCCGGCGCCCATGGCGAGGGCCAGTGGGTCGAAGATGTTCCAGTTCGCCACCAGCGAGGTCAGGAGCGTGATGAACACCGCTCCGAACATCGTGCCGAACACATACATGGCCAGGACGCCGCGGTACTGGTCGGAGTCCGGCCCGTACTTCTCCGAGACCATCGCGAAGGACGGCTCGCGGTCCAGCGAGAAGGTGGCTCCGACCGTGGCCCTGCCCAGGCGCAGGGCCACGGCGACCGGCAGGGCGACGGCCACCGTGCCCAGCAGATGGCCGATCTCCTGGAGCAGCAGCGCGGGCCCGGCCTTGACGAGCGTCGGCAGGCTGGGGCCGATGTTGAAGGCGAGCCGGGCGACCAGGAGCATCACGGCCACGCCGACGAGCGCGGACGCCGCTTTCTGGAGACGGATGCCGAGGGGGCGGACCTTCTGGACCGACACCAGCAGGCCCAGGATCAGGCCCCACACCATGGGGAAGACGATGACGGAGCCGACGCCCAGGTCGATGTCGAGCTGCCCGACGGCCTGCACGACCAGGGCGATGACCAGGGCGAGGGCGGCGATCGGCAGGGTCTGACGCGCCCCGGCGACGCGGTCCTCGGCCGTGACGGTGGGGCTGCTCATGTCGCCACCGCCTCCTCGCCGACGTCGCGGCGGTAGGCCGCGGCGATGAAGCGGGGCCGGTGCTCGGCGTGGCCCGCCGCGTCGACGACGGTCCAGGCGAGCGCACGGGCCGCCTCGAACATCATGTCGTACGCCGTGTCGGTGTCGGCGATCGCCGCGAAGGCGTGGGAGTGGATGGGCGCTGCGGCTCCCGGGATGCTCAGCCACGGGTGCAGGCTGGGGATGACCTGGCTGACGTTGCCCATGTCGGTCGAGCCGCCGGCGATCCGGTCGCCGGGGGTGACGTCCCGCCCGAAGGAGGCCATGGCCGACGTCCAGAAGCCGGCCAGCGCGTCGTCCTGCACGAGCGGCTCGTAGAGCGGCTCGGTGGCCTCGACGGTCAGCTCGGCGCCGGTCGCCAGGGCGGCGCCCTCGAAACACCGTCGGACACGCTCCAGCAGCGCCTCGTACTCGGGCAGGGTGAACGCCCGGCACTCGAAGTCGACGACGGCCCGCTCGGGGATGATGTTGGTGGCGACGCCGCCTTCGGAGACGAACAGCGCCACCCGCTGGTCGCCCGGCAGCTGCTGGCGCAGCAGACCGACGGCCACCTGGGAGAGCGTGGCGGCGTCGGCGGCGTTCACGCCCTGGTGGGGTGCGGCCGCGGCGTGCGCCGCGCGTCCCCGGAACACGGCCCGGTACCGGCCGACGGCCTGTGCGGTGGTTCCTGCGGGGTTGTAGCCGAGCCCGTCGTGCACCGGGTGGACCATCAGGGCCAGGCCCACCCCGTCGAACGCGCCGGCCTCCAGCAGCAGCGCCTTGCCGCCGCCGTGCTCCTCGGCCGGGGTGCCTATCGCCTTCAGCGTGATGCCGAGTTCGTCGGCGTGCGGGGCCAGGGCCAGGGCGGCGGCCACCGAGGCGCCGGCGATGAGGTTGTGGCCGCAGGCGTGGCCGACCTCGGGCAGCGCGTCGTACTCGACGCAGAGCGCGACCGTCAGCTCGCCGCTGCCCGCGGTGGCGGTGAACGCGGTCGGCAGACCGCCCGTGCCGCGTTCGACCGTGAACCCGCCCTCGGTGAGCAGCTCGGTGATCGCCGCGGCGGACTCGGTTTCCTGGAAGGCGGTTTCGGGACGCGCGTGCAGGGCGCGGGCCAGCGCGAGCACGCGGTCCTGCCAGTCCGACACGCCCCTGGAGGTGTCGGCCTTGAGCCGGTCGCCGGAGTCGGCGGGATTCTTCGTGGTCACGGGTGCCTCCTAGTAGCTCAGCGAGGGGAACGGGGCGCCGGCGGCGCGGGTGGGCGTCCAGACGGCCTTGGTCTGCGTGTACTCGTCCAGCACTCCGGGGCCGGAGGAGCGGCCGTGTCCGGAGTCGCCGAAGCCGCCGAAGGGGACGGCGACGTGGATGGTCTTGTAGGCGTTGATCCAGAAGGTGCCGGATTTCACGGCGCGCGCGACGTGGTGGGCGCGGGCGACGTCCTGGGTCCAGACCGCCCCGGCCAGGCCGAAGTTCGTGGCGTTGGCGCGGGCGACGGCCTCCGCCTCGGTGTCGAAGGCGTCGGCGCCGACCACCGGCCCGAAGACCTCGGTGGTCTCCAGCGGGTTGGCGGGCGTGACCCCGTCCAGCAGGGTGGGCGGAACCCAGTGTCCGTTCGCCAGCGCCGAGTCGGTGAGCCGGTCGGGCAGCTCCGTGCCGGTCACCCGGCGGGCGCCGCCCGCGAGCCCCGCCTCGATCAGCGAGGTGACCGTGCCGAACTGGGGCCGGGTGATGATGGGGCCGACCTCGGTGTCGGGGTCGAGGGGGTCGCCCAGCCGCAGCCGGGACGCCCGCTCGGCGACGCGGGCGATGAACTCCGCGTGCACGGAACGCTCCACGAGCAGCCTGGAGCCGGCCACGCACGACTGGCCCGCTCCGGAGAAGACGGCCGACACGGCGCCGTCGGCCGCGCGGTCCAGGTCGGCGTCGGCGAAGACGATGTTGGCGCTCTTGCCGCCGAGTTCGAGGACGGTCGGGATGCCGGCGCCCGCCGCGGCGACGGCCACCCGGCGGCCGGTGGCGACCGAGCCGATGAAGGACACCTTGCCGACCCGGGGGTCGGAGGTGAGGGCGGCGCCGACGGTGGCGCCGAGGCCGGTGGCGACGTTGAACACGCCGTCCGGCAGCCCCGCCCGGTGGGCCAGCTGGGCCAGCCGCAGGGTGGAGGCCGGGGTGAACTCGCTGGGCTTGACGACGACTGCGTTGCCGGCCGCGAGCGGCGCGGCCGAGTTCCAGCCGCCCGTGAACAGGGGCGCGTTCCACGGGGTGACGGCCACCACGACGCCCCAGGGGACCCGCTCGGTGTAGGTGTGCCAGTTGCCCGGGACGGGGATCGTGTGGCCCAGCAGCTTGTCCGCCCATCCCGCGTAGTAGCCGAACATCTCGGCGACCTTGGCGGCCTCGGCGCGGGCGTCGCGGACGGGCTTGCCGGTGGTGGCGGATTCGAGGAGGGCGAGTTCCTCGGTGTGCTCGGCGACGGTCCGGGAGACCTCGCGCAGGATCGCGGCCCGTTCGAACGGGTCGGTCGCGGCCCAGACCTCGGCCCCGCGGACGGCGGAGGCCAGCACGGAGTCGGCCCCTTCGGCCCCGGCGTCGGCGTAGTCGGCGAAGCCCTCGCCGGTCGCGGCGGCGGTGAGGCGCACGGTCTCGCCGCGGCCGGTGACGACCCGGCCGTCGACGAACGAGCCCAGGCCCTGCGGGAAGGCGGCGTCGAGAGCGGCGCGGGCGGTGGCGGCGCCGGACGTGGTCAGGTCGGTCGGGAAGGTGGTGGCGCTCATGCTGCGGTGGCTCCTTCGGAGGCGAGGGAGGGGGCTACGGTGCGGGCGATCTCGGTGAAGTCGGCGCCGGGGCCGAGCGCGGCCAGGGCCTCCTGCCAGACGCGGCTGGCGGCGGCCAGCAGGTGCGGGGTCTCACCGCGCTGCCCGGCGGTCTCCACGGCGAGCGCGGCGTCCCGGGCCATGAGTCCCAGGGCGAAACCGGAGTCGTAGGCGCCGGTGAGCACCCAGTCCGGGTACATGGCGGCGGACGCCTTGCTGGCGCCGGACGCGCCGCTGATGCCCGCCGCGGCGGCGGCGGGATCGACGCCGTACGCCTTCGCCACGGCGAGGGCCTCGCCGACCGCGACCAGATTGACCGCAGCGAGGGCGTTGTTGAGGAGCTTGACCACGTTTCCGGAGCCGGGGGCGCCGAGGTGGCGGTACCGGCCGCCGGTGAGTGCGTCCAGGACGGGCCGGGCCGCGTCGAGCGCGTCGGCGTCGGCGCCGACGAACGCGGCGAGCCGGCCGTCGGCCGCGCCGTCACGGCCGCCCGAGACGGGCGCGTCCACGAAGGCCGCGCCCCGGTCCGCCGCGAGGGCCGCGCACGCGGCGGACGTGCCCGGCTCCGACGTCGTGGTGTCGACGACGGCGAGCGTGCCCGGCCGTGCCAGCAGAACGGGCACGGTCGCCTCGACCACGCGGGCCGAGGGCAGCGACAGGACGACATAGGGCGTGCCGGCCAACTGGTCGAGGTCCTCGACGGCCTCCACACCCGCCTTCGCGGCGGCGGACCGGGCGGCGGGCGACGGATCGAATCCGCGCACCCGCCACCCCGCCCGCAGCAGGGCGGAAGCCATGGCACCGCCCATCGAGCCGAGGCCGACGACGGCGATGTGCTTGCTCATCAGTGCTCCTGTCATGAGGGAACGTGGTACGGAACGGACACGGGCGAGGCGGGAGGGAGGACCTCGCCCGCCCGGGGAGGAAGGGCCTCGTCGGCCCGGGGA
The DNA here is from genome assembly GCF_037034285.1 of Streptomyces tyrfis. Lineage (NCBI taxonomy): Bacteria > Bacillati > Actinomycetota > Actinomycetes > Kitasatosporales > Streptomycetaceae > Streptomyces > Streptomyces tyrfis. The sequence goes on from NZ_JBAGJZ010000038.1 coordinate 27,332, forward strand.
AGGGCCTCGTCCGGTCCCGGGGGAACGGTGTTCGGGCGGCCCCCGTCAGATCTCGGGAGGGCGGCCCGGAACGGGCCCGTCGGCGCGGTCCGCGCTCACACGCGGGCGGTGAAAGGGGGTGTCCGAGAAGCGCGTGGGCCACCGGCGCTCCGAAGGCGGCGCCGGTCGGGCGGCGGGCGGAGCGTGTGCGGTGGGGCGACGACGGCCGGTGGGGCGCGCCGCCCGGCGGGGGCCGTGCTGCGGGGCCGTCGCCGGCCGCGCGGACCGGGTCGGACGTCCACGCGGCGCGACGGGGAGAGAGCGGTCGAGTGGGAGAGCGGTTCGGGGAGAGCGGTTCAGTCGAGGTAGACGTCCAGGTCCTTCCAGAGTTGCTGGGTGCGGCGGATGGCGGCACGGCTGCGCTCGGGCCGAGCCGTCTGCATGCCGGCGAGGAGTCCGTAGACCACCGAGGTGGCGGCCGTGACGGACTGGAAGAAGGAGATGCCCTCCGACGGCACGATCAGCAGATGGTGGGCGATGGAGGTGGCGAGCCGGCTGCGCCGCATGTCGGTGATCGCCACCACCGTGGCGCCCGCCGCCCGGGCCGCGTCGGCCGCGACGATGATCTGTTTCGCGGACCGCCACATGTTGACGACCACGAGCACGTCACCCGGACCGAGGCTGTTGACGGCGGTCGCCAGATGGACTCCGGCCCGGTTCTCCAGCGCGATGGGGTAGCCCATGGTGGAGCCGAGGTGCGCCATGACACTGGCCGGACCGGCGAAGGAGCCGACCCCGACCACCAGGATCGACCGGGCCGAGGCCAGCGCGGCGATGGCCGCCTCCGCGTCGGCGGCGGAGTTGCTCTCCAGGGTCTGGCGCAGATTCTCGATGTCGTGCGTGACCGCGTCGTGCAGCGGGCTGCGGTGCTCGCCGTGCTCGGTCAGGGTCTCCTCGGTGGAGATGTGCACCAGATAGCGGGCCCGCAACTCGCGTTGCAGATCCGGCCAGCCGCGGAAGCCCAGCGTCTGGGCCGCCCGCACCACCGTCGAGCTGTTCACGTCCGCCCGCTCGGCGATCTCCGCGATCTCCGCGTACGAGGCCAGCTGCGGATTGCGGACGATGACGTCGACGACCCGGGCCTGGGCCTTGGACAGCGGCACATCGGGCAGGGCGTCGCCCAGCCACTGGCCGCCGTCGGCGGAGGACTGGTTCTGGTTGTGGTTCTGCGATGCGGACACGGGGCTGGCTCCCTGGTACGAGACGCGGCGCACTGCAAGTCTGGTTGCAGAACCGTACCTCGCAATTTCATTTGCAGGAAGCCCCCTCCGGGCTCGACCCCGTGACCCCGCGCACCGCGGTCCGCCTTCGGGGCACGGTCCCCGGGCGCCCCGCACCGTGCCGGGCCCTCCCGCGCTCGCCGCCCCGGCCGCCGCCTCGGCCGCGCGCGGTCAGAACCTGCGGTGCACGGACACGGCGTACTCCCCGCCGGTGTAGGGGTCCCGGGACCAGGTCGCGTACCTGGCTTCGAGGGCGAGTCCCGCCGCACGGCAGTGCGCGTCGTAGTCGTCCAGCGTGTAGCCGCGGTCCAGGGAGAACCCCGCGACGAGGCGGCCGCGCGGGCGGACGTGGCCCGCCACCCCGGCCACGAGGGCCGGTTCCGTTCCCGGCGGGGTGAACAGGGGGACGTTGCCCGCCATCACCACGACGTCGAACAACAGCCCCAGGTCGAGGCCGACCAGGTCGCGCCGGTGCCGGCGGATCTCCGGCGCCATGCGCCGGGCCGTCGCGATCATCGACTCGTCGACGTCCACGCCGACCACGGCGATTCCGTGGCGGGCCAACTCGATGGCCACCCGGCCGGTGCCGCAGCCCGCGTCGAGGACGGTGGCGGGCTCGAAGGAGCGGACCAGCGCGGCTTCGCCGTGCACGTCTCCGCCCTCCGCGGCGATGCGGTCGAACCGGGCCTGGTACTCGTCACCGTTCCATGTCATGCGTTCACCGTGGCACACGCGCCGCTCCGAGCGCGGTCCGGCCTCCGGGGACTCCGTCGCCGGCCGCGTCAGGACCCACGGGCCGCAGCCCGCGCCGCCACGGCCGCGGAGACCACAACAGCCCGACGAAGCGGTACCGGATGTCCGCGAACTTCCCCGGAAATGTCCGCGATCGGTAACGGACGCATCCCGCGGCCGCCGCCCGTCGTCCTGCCAAGTGGCCGGAAGGCGGCCGAGGATCGACGAGGACTGCGGGAAAGTGGGACGAGACATGGCGCGGCACGGCAGCAGGCGGGGCTGGCACGTCAAGGTGGCCGGGGCGGCGCTCGGGGTGACGATGCTGGCCGCCGGCGCCTCGGCGTGGACCGCGCAGGCCGGTTCCGTGGGCGACGCGTCGCCGCGGGCGGTCGCGTCGCCGCGGGCGGTCGCGTCGCCCACGCCGGGCAGTGACGTCAAGCCGGTGGAGGTGACCATCGCGCACGCCTCGGACAAGGGGGAGCGCGGCGTCAACATCACCATCGACGACGGCCCGGACCCCGTGTGGACGCCTCAGATGCTCGACGTGCTGCGGGAGTACGGGGTGAAGGCCACGTTCTGCATGGTGGGGACGCAGGCGCAGGCCCATCCGGACCTCGTGAAGAAGGTGGTCGCGGCCGGGCACCGGCTGTGCGACCACACGGTGTCGCACGACACCGGCATGGACGCCAAGTCCCAGGCCTACCAGTCGCAGCAGATGCTCGACGCCGAACGCATGATCACCGAGGCGTCGGGGGGCGTACGGCCGATGTACTACCGGGCGCCCGGCGGTGCCTTCACCCCTTACAGCCGCAAGCTGGCGGCCTCCCGGGGCATGCGCCCGCTGGGCTGGAACGTGGACTCCAAGGACTTCGAGCGGCCGGGCACGGACGCCATCGTCGCCACCGTCGAGCGGGAGCTGCCCAACGGGCCGACGCTCCTCTTCCATGACGCGGGCGGCGACCGCTCGCAGACCGTCGAGGCGCTGCGCCGGATCCTCCCCCGGCTCAAGGAGCAGGGCCGCTCCCTCGGCTTCCCGGTGCGCTGAGCCCCTGCCTGGAACGTCCGCGATCCGAGCGCGCCGCCCCATGTCCGTGACGTGGGCGGTGCGGCGGTCCGTGGTGGTGCGGGGCCGGCGTCGCCCGGTTCACGAGACCTCGGCGACCGCCCCGCCGGCGGTTCACGACGAGGGGGTCAGTCGTCCGCGGAGAAGGACGTGGGCCTGCGCGGCAGCCACTGCCCGAACGTCCGGCGCGGGGGCCGCACCACGACGCGGCCGTGGGCCTTCCGGCCGACCAGCTCCACGCGCAGAGTGACCGGCGTACCGGGATTCGCCGGGGTCCGGCGGTGCTTGACCCTGCTGAGCGCCAGCTGCAGGCCATCGGTGTCGACCACGGTGCCCGGCCGCGTGACCAGCGTCAGGGTCTTCCCCGTCATGCTCACGTCGATCCGCAAGGTGTCGTGCGTGATCACCGCGTCGGTGAAGTCGAGCGTCACCCCCTAGCGCCGTATCGCGACCTGGCCCCCGGCCGGGCCCCTCGCGAAGAGGCGATGGGCCCCGGCGATTCACGGCGGGACGGATCCGCCCCGGCCCGGACCGGTTTCCTTCGGACCGGTCTCTTCAGACCAGTTCCCGCAGGAGGATTCCCGGATGCTCCATCAGGAAGAGGTGGCCGCCCTCGGGGACGATCCTCAGCTCGGCGCCCGCGATCTGCGCGTGCGCCCAACGCGCCACCCCTACGGGGACGTTGCCGTCCGCTTCGCCGTGGATGAAGACGGTCGGCACCCGGACCGAGGCCAGCGGGGCCGGCAGCGGGCGGGCGTAGCCAGCCAGGTCGGTCAGCGCGGCGTCCATGCCCTGGCGGCGGCCCTCGGCCGTGTCCAGGTCGGATATCGCCCGGAACTCGGGGGTGCTCATGACCAGCCGGTCGGCACGGGGCCAGGCCGCGAGGTTCGACTCGCGTTCGCGCACCCCCTTGAAGACTCCCGTGCCGGCGAGCATCGCACCGCCGACCGGCGGGGCCCAGCGGACGATGCGGTTGAGCCATGTCACGACCGGAATCCGGCCCGCATACGCCTCCTTGGGGGCGCCGGGGACGGCGGCGGCCGCGAGGATCAGTTTCGCCACCCGCCCGGGGTGGGCCTGGGCCGCGGACAGCGCGTATCCCCCGCCGCCGGAGATCGCCACCAGCGTCGCCCGTTCCTGGCCGAGGTGGTCGAGCAGGGACACGAAGTCGTCGTTCCAGCGGTGGAAGCCGCGGCCGGGCACCGGATCGGTCCCGCCGTATCCGGGCCGGTCCGGGAAGACCAGCCGGACGCCCGCGTCCGTCGCGGCCCGCCGCAGCGCGACGCCCTCGTACCGGCTGCCCGGGGTGCCGTGCAGCACGATCGCGGGCGCGGCGGCGGGGTCGCCGTACGAGCAGTAGGCGATGCCGCGCCCGCCGGGCCCCTGGATGCGGACCGTCTCGGGCAGCTCGGGCGGCTCGGTCGGTGCGGGCGGATCGTGCGTCATCTGGGCTCCTCGTGCGGTTCGGGGGCGGCGGCAGCGGCGGTGATCCCGCCGATGACGAGGTCGAGGCCGTAGGCGAACCGGCGGTCGTAGTCATGGTGTTCGACGAAGACCGACATGGCCCGGCGTTCGGGCGGCAGCGGGAGCCGTTCCGGACCGCCGCGGCCGAGCCGGATCGCCACGTGTCCGGTGACGAAGTCGTGCAGGGCGCCGTACGCGTACACCGCGGACCGCTCGTCGAACCCGGCGGTGCGCAGGGCCGCGACGACCCGGAGCGCGGCGTCGTCGGCGCCGGGTCCCACGAGGGGGGCGCTGCGGTGCGCCTCCAGGACGACGGGGTGGCGCATGAGCAGGTCGTGGAGTTCGTTGGCGAACGTGCGCAGGACGGCCCGCCAGTCCTCGGGCCAGTCCACCGAGCCGGTGGCCTCGCCGACGATCCGGGAGACCAGCGCGTGCCGGAGCGCGTCGACGCCGCCCGTCGTGCGGTGGATCGCCATCGGGGACACCCCCAGCCGGTCGGCCACCGCGCGGAAGGTCACCGCGTCCATGCCCTGGTCGTCGGCGATCCGGGTCGCGGCGTCCAGGATCGCGTCGAACGAGACCGCCCGGGGGCGGCCGCCCCGTCCGCTGCTTGCTTTGTCGGCGCTCATGCGTCCACCATATCGATACGTGTAACGAAACAGCAATGGGAGTATCCATGACGCAGCTGCACGAACTCACGGCCCTCCAACTGGCCGCCGCCTACGAGCGCGGCGAGACCACGCCCGCCGAGGTCGTGGATCATCTGCTCGCCCGGATCGAGGGCGGCGACCGGGTGGGCGCGTTCACCACCGTGTCGGCCGACCGGGCCCGCGCCGCGGCGGCCGAGGCCGGACGGGTGCTGCGCACGGCGGACCGCGCCGGGCTGCCGCGCCTGTTCGGCGTGCCCACGGCCGTCAAGGACCTGGAGGCCACCGCGGGCGTGCGCACCACGCTGGGGTCCTCGCTGTTCCGTGACTGGGTCCCGGACCACGACGACGAGATCGTGGCCGTCATGGCCGAGGCCGGGCTGATCAGTCTCGGGAAGACGACCGTTCCCGAGTTCGGGGCCGCCTGCTACACCGAGCCGGAGGTCGCCGCCCCCGCGCGCAGCCCGTTCGACCTCGGCCGCAGCGCGGCCGGCAGCAGCGGCGGCGCCGCGGCCGCGGTCGGCGCGATGCTGGTGCCGATCGCCCAGGGCAGCGACACCGCGGGTTCCGTGCGCTCCCCCGCGAGCGCCTGCGGCGTGGTCGGGCTGAAGCCGAGCCGCGGACTCGTCCCCGGCGGTCCGGGCGGCGACGACGGAATGGGGCTCTCCGTGAAGGGGCCGCTCGCCCGCACCGTGCGCGACGCCGCGGCCTTCCTCGACGCGCTGACCACCCGTACCGGGGCCGGCCTCCTGCACCCTCCGCGCGCGGGGGGTTACGAACGCGCCTGCGACGCCCCCGTGCCGCGGCTGCGGGTGGCGATCGCCCAGGGTTCGGTCTCGGGCGCGCCCGTGGACACCGAGGTCGCCGCCGCCGTCGAGCACACGGGCCGCGTACTGGCCGGGCTCGGCCACGACGTGTTCGCCCGCGACCAGGCCCCGGACCCCGAGTTCACCGAGAACTTCCAGGTGATGTTCACCGCCCTGGTCGGCTCCAGGACCGCGGCGTTCGACGCGTCGGCGATGCGGCCGATCGTCCGTCATCTCCGATCCGCCGCACGTCGGTCGACCGCGGCCGAGCTGGCCGCTTCGATCGGTGTCGTGCAGGCCCGCGCGCGGGCCTGGACACTCGACCACGCGGACGCGGACCTCGTGGTCACACCGACCGTGACCGCTCCGCCGACCCGCGTCGGACAGCTCCGCGACGACGCCGATCCGGCCGCGGAACTGGCCGCGATGACCGCGTTCACGGGCAACACCGTGATCGGGAACGCCACCGGGCGCCCGGCCGTCAGCCTTCCCCTGGGCTGGAGTTCCGAGGGGCTGCCGCTCGGCGTGTCGCTCACGGCGGGCTGGGGCCGCGAGGACCTGCTGTTCGGCGTCTCCGCGGCGCTGGAGGAGGCCCTGCCCTGGGCCGACCGCTATCCCGGGCGGAGCGGGGAGGCGCGGGCGTCGGCGGCGGCCGACGCCTCCTGACAGCGGCCGGCGCGAACCGGCGCGCGGTCCGGGCCGTCCGGATGCCGCCCGAACGCCGTCCGGCCGGCGCGCGGTCCGGGCCGGCGCGGTGCTCCCGTCGGCCGCGGCCCGCGTTCCGGGACCCGCCGCGCCTTCGCGGGCGGACCGCCGACGGGAACGGGCCGGCGCCGGGTCCGCCGTCGACGGCCCGTCCGGCGTCCAGCGCGGCGCCCCGTCCGACTGCCCGTCCGGCGTCCGGTCCGCCGCCCCGGACCCGCCGGGCGTGGTCGGGGCGGCGGACCGCCGGGGCCGTCAGCCGTATCGCCGCAGCAGTCCGTCCACGTACGCCTCCAGTCGTTCCCCCAGCACCTCGGACGTCAGGTCGTCCCGTCCCAGTTCACGCCACGGCCCGGCGAGCTTCGCCGCGTCGGGGCAGTAGTGCAGGGCGTCGAGCAGCCGCCAGTACAGGTGGTCGGGGCCGTCGGCGAGGTCGCGGCCGCCGTGCGCCTCGTACCGCTCGCGGAACTCCAGCCCGTGCGCCGGCCCGTGCAGCAGCGCGAGGGCGGTCGAGCAGTGCGCCACGTCGAGGTCGGCGGGTCCCCACGAGGTCTCCACCCAGTCGACGACACCGCTGATCCGCAGCGCGGGCCCAGCTCCCGTGAACAGCACGTTCCCGGGGTGGAAGTCACGGTGCAGAAAGCGTCCTTCGTACGCCGGCGGATCGCGGCGGATCACGTCCACGGCCCGCTCCCACAGGGGGCCGTCCGGGGTGCGGACGCGCTCCGGGGACGTCCACGCCTGGTACGCGCGCGGCCTCTCGTCCGGTACGACGTCGTGGACGCGGACGAGCTGGGCCGCGAGCAGGTCCAGGCGCCGGTCGAGGTCGTCCTCGTCCACGCGGACGCGGCCCGGCAGCGCGGACATCAACAGGGTGGGGTGGTCGCAGTGTTCGGCCGTGGCGTCCACGGCGACGAAGCGGGGCGCCGGAACGCCCTCCTGCCCGGCGAGCAGCGCCAGGACCGACGCCTCGCGGGCCAGCAGCCCGGGTCCGTGGCGGCGGAAGAACGGCTTCACGAAGGTCCGTTGCACCAGGGCCGCGCCCCCGTCGAGCGACAGCCGGCGCATCTGGGAGCTCCAACCGCCGGACAGGAGGCGCGAGTCGGCGACCGAGCGGCCGTGGCCGAGCTGCTCGGCCACCCACGCGCGCGTCGCCGACCAGCCCCGGTCGTCGAGGCCGGTCAGCACCGCCTCGACGAACTCGCGCCGGTCGTCGCCGTGGTCGCGGAACCACACCCCGAGCCGGTGCCCCGCGTCCGGAAGGTCGAACCGCGTGTACTGGGCGCGCGCGGCCAGCGCCTCCTGTACGGCCTCGGTCACCGCGGGCGGGATCACCGCGTCCGTGCCCGGCACGGCGAGCACCGCCCGGCCCTCGTACGCCCGCAGCGCCTGAAGCGCGGGCGCCTCCCGCCAGCTGCCCGGCTGCCGGATGATCGCGCTGAACCGGCCGTTCCCGTCCTCGAAGGGCACGTCCCACGCCTCGGCGTTGTACACGGCGGGCGCGCACAGCCCCAGCGCCGCCACGCGATCCCCGTAGTGCCGGACGAGGTCGGCCGCCGTCTGGCCGCCCATGCTGAACCCGACCAGGGCCAGCGGCCCGTCCGCCCCCGCGTACGCGTCGATCACCGCGACGGCCTGCTCGAACCGTCGCCGCAGGCTCGACTCGCCGAGCTTTCCGGTGCTTTCGCCGTGTCCGGAGAAGTCGAAGGCGATCCCCCGACAGCCGTGGGCCACGAACTCCCTCACCAGAGGCAGCAGTCGCTCCGTGCTGCCGGCGCCCGCGCCGTGCAGCACCACGGCGGTGAGCCCGGAAGGATCACCCCCGTACACACCGCTGAGCCGTTCACCGTCGTGGTCGTGCGTGAAGTCGAAGAGCATGCCCTCCATTCACTCACGCCGTGGTGTCCGTCCTTCGGGCGTGTTCCCGCCGGTATCCGGATCCGCCCCCGCCGTCGCAGGTTCGGGAAGGGACCGGTCGGGTCAGCCCGGCGGATCGGCCCCGGCCGGGTGGAGTGCCTCGTCGACCAGGGCGCCCGCGGCTCCGGTGTAGGCGACCGGGTCGAGCAGGGCGGACAGTTCCTCGGGGCCCAGCAGGCCGAGCAGTTCGGGGTCCTCGTCGAGCGGGCGCCCCTCCCGCGCGGACCGGGCGGCGGCCTCGTCGAGGAGGCGCCGCGCCGCGGCCCTGCCCAGGCGCGCGGTCAGCCGCGCGCTCAGCCGTTCCGAGGAGATCCGCCCGCCCGTCAGCACCAGGTTGGCCCGCATCCGGTCGGCCCGGACCCGGAGTCCCTCCGCGAGCTCCGCGGCGGTGTGGGCCGCGCCGCCGGCCAGGCGCAGGCACTGGCGCAGCGGTTCCCACTCGGCGTGCCAGACGCCCGCCGAGCGCTCGTCCTCCGAGAGCAGGCTCGCCGCCAGCACCGAGGCCAGCGCCGGGGTCTGCAGCGCGGCGCTGCGGACCAGGGTCGCCAGCACGGGGTTGCGCTTGTGCGGCATGGCGGAGGACGTGCCCCGTCCGGGCACATCGGGCTCCGCCAGCTCGCCGATCTCGTCACGGCACAGGGTCTGCACGTCGACGGCCATCTTGCCCAGCGCACCGGTCGTCGACGTCAGCGCCGCGCCCAGCGCGGCGACCGGGGTGCGCAGGGCGTGCCACGGCAGGCCGGGGCGGGCGAGTCCGGTCTCGTCCGCGAACGCGGTGGCCAGGCGGCCCGGATAGCCCGACGCATCCCAGCCGGGCCCCTCGTGGCCGTCGGCCGCGTGCTCCAGGTACCCGGCCAGCGTGCCGGCCGCGCCGCCGAGGGAGACCGGCAGCCTCCCGTCGAGCAGGCCGGCGAGCCGCTCGTCGGCCTCCCGGACGAGCTGGAGCCAGCCGGCGGCCTTGAGCCCGAAGGTGATCGGCACCGCCTGAAGGGCCAGGGTGCGCCCGGCCATCGGCGTGTCCCGGTGCTCGGCGGACAGGCGGGCGAGCGCGGCGGTGACCCGCGCGAGGTCCGCGCGGATCAGCCGCAGGCTCCGGGTCGCCACCAGCATCATCCCGGTGTCCAGGATGTCCTGGCTGGTGGAGCCGCGGTGCACGTAGGGGGCCGCCGCCGGGTCCTCGGCGGCCACCACCGCGGTGAAGGCGGTGATCAGCCCCACCACGGGATTGGCCGTCTCCCGGCAGGCCAGGGCCAGTTGCCGGGCGTCGAGCCGGTCCGCCCGCGCCGCGGCCGTGATGGCCGCGGCGGCGGAGGCCGGCACGGTGCCGAGCCGGGCCTGGGCACGGGCCAGTGCGGCCTCGGCGTCCAGCATCGCCTGGATCCAGGCGGTGTCGCCGGTGGCCGCCTCGACGGGGGCGCCGACCCGTACGGGGGACAGCAGCCCCGAGTCCAGCAGGGGCGGCGGGGGCTGGGAGCGCGTCGTGCGGGTGTCCTCGGCCGTCGTGTCGTTCACCCTCGTCCCTTCCGTTCTCGTGGTCGTGCCCGGGTCCGACGGGCCGTGCGGCGTGGCCGGCTCCAGGTCCAGCACGGCGCGGGCGATGGCGTCGGAGTCGCCGAGTGTCACCGAGTTGACGCCCGGCCGGATGCCCGCGGCGGTGACCCAGTGCACGGCCTCGGTCGGCACGCCGTACGCGAACCGCCGCGGGTGCGGCCGGCCCCGGGCGTCCACCACGCGGTACGGCCGCTCCGTGACGGCCAGTCCGCCGGTCTCATAGGGGGCGCCGCCGGTGGTCGCGATGACGTACGAACGGGCCATGCCGTCCCGCAGCAGGCCGCGCAGCAGCGGGTCGGCGGTGCGGCGCAGGTCGGACTGGTGCAGCCGGGCCTCGACGAGCACCCGGGCCCGGACCGGCTCGCCGGGGACCACCGGGGAGTCGGCGACGAAGGCGGAGCCGTCCCGGGCGGGCCCCATGCGGGTGGCCGGGCCCGTCATCTCCAGCAGCCCGGCGTCCATGACCGCGATCAGTTCCTCGATGCGGCTGACCGGCGGGCCGATGGACAGGTAGGCGTTGAGCGGGGTGTACCACTTCTCCAGCGCGTCCCGGTGGGAGTCGCCCTCCAGCCCGGCGTGGTCCACGGCGACGCGGATCTCGTTGCGCAGGTCCCGCAGGACGTCCAGCGCCGCCTTGAGGGGGTCGCTGACGTTGCCGGCCTCGCCGTGGGCCACGTCCGCGGCCAAGTGGTCCAGCAGCCAGGCGCGGAAGTCCGCCCGGCCGTCGAACCGCCGGGCGCCGTAGGGGCGTTCGATCAGGTCCCAGTCCCAGCGCTCGCCCGCGGCGATCCCGTGCCCCGTCAGCAGCTCCTCCCGCTGTCCGGCGCCGGCCGCGCCGAGGTACCGGTCCGCGAAGCGCCGCGCCTCCTCGTCCGGGAGCCGGCCGGCCAGCAGGGTCCGGTAGTAGACGGCCTCCACCTCGCGGCTGATCAGCGGCCACAGCTCGGTCTCGAAGCGCTGCCGGCCGCGCGCGCCCCGGACGCCGCGCAGCCGTTCGGCCTCGGCGAGCGTGAGCAGCCGGGGTTCGTGCCGGCCGTGGGCGCCCTTCTCGTTCCGGCCGCGGGCGTGGTGGGGGACGCCGCGCCGCGACCCCGCGTACAGGAGCGGTTCGCGGCCCGACGGGCGGTACATCAGCCGGCCTTCCGCTCCGCGTGCGAACGAGCCGCCGCGGCCGAGGGTGAACAGGGCGAGGTAGTCGAAGAAGTTCAGCCCCAGGCCCCGCAGCAGCACGGGCTCGCCGGGGCGGATGTCCGACAGGTCCACGTCGGCGGGGTTGCCCGGCGGGATCCGCAGCAGCCCCCGCGAGCGCGCCCGGCGGGCGACGCCGGACGCCGGGGGGCCGGGGCGTTCGGGAACGTGCCCCTGGGCCAGGACCACCGCGTCCAGGCCGGATATGCGGGAGCCGTCCGCCAGCAGCACCGTCTGCGCGTCGCCGTCGTCCGCCAGCCCCACCGCGCGCCGGCGGTGGACGACCACCGAGACGTGCGGGGGCGCCTGGGCGACCACCCGGTCGAAGACGTCCTCCAGATACCGGCCGTAGAGGGCGCGGGTGGGGTAGGAGTCGGGCGTCAGACGCCGTGTCTCGGCCAGCAGCTCCGCGTCGACCGCGCCGGGCGGCGGACCGCCGCCCGGCCCCGGCGGACCGCCCGCCGCGACGGCGGCCGCCCACTCGTACAGGGAGGGGCCCGTCTCCACCGGGCCCTCGACCTCCACGCTGTCGTCGGTGAACACGGTGACCTGGGACGCGACCGTGTTCATCAGCAGGTGGCGGGACTGCCCGGTGCGCCAGACCAGGCCGGCGCCGGGCCGGGCCGGGTCGACGACGTGGACGGTGACGGCGGTGCGCAGGGTGCTCTTGCGCTCGTTGGCGCACAGCCGCTCCAGCACCGACAGACCGCGGGGGCCGGCCCCCACCAGGCACACCCGTAACGCGTCACTCCCCATGGCGCACGTCGGTCATGAAGGCCTGGAGCGGCTGGGGCCGCATCCCGTAGCGGACCTTGAACGCGCCGTTGCGCCGGCCGCCCTCCAGCGTGGGCACGCCCTCCCGCAGGCCGAGCTTGATGATGGCCGACATCAGCACGTAGTAGGAGCTGAAGGGGCGTCCGTTCGCCGCGTCGGCGTGGCGGTCGTAGCCGCCCGCCCACGCGTGGATCTTCTTCGTCTCCAGGAAGACCACCGCCTTGGCGATGATCTCGCCGTCCATCGTCACCTCGATGACGCGGGCGCCCTTGCGGGTGTAGCGGAGGAACGCCGCGATGCGTTCCTTGCTGTAGTAGCCGGCGGACCCGACGTTGGCCATGAGCACTTCGAAGATCTGCAGGCTCTGCGGGTCCTCCTCGCCGTCCGGCGACCGCTCGGTGATCTTCACACCGCAGTCGTCGGCGCGGCGCAGCTGCCGGGCGTACTCGCGCCGGGCGTTGTGGCGCAGCGAGGACAGATAGCCCTTCCAGTCGCCCGCGGCGGCCAGGTCGACGGTGTAGCGGGTGTCCAGGTCGGTGCCGGTCAGCCCGGCGCCCTCGAGCGCGAGCGCGGTGGGCGAACCGGTGGCCACGTTGATGAAGCCGCAGCGGGCGAGGCCGGCGGAGGCGGCGATCTCCCGCATGCGCGTCACGATCGCCCCCGCGACCGCGGGGTCGGTGCGGGTGCCGGCCAGCTGGGTGTCGCTGCAGTGCCAGACGTGGCTGAGCAGCGCCTTCTCGTCGGGGCCCATCCCCAGGGCCCGCAGCGGGTCGCCCTGTACGTAGCAGGGGGTCAGCGCGATGACCCGGTCGTCCTCGTCCAGTACTTCGATGTAGTGCACGGCGTGCACCGGCTGGATGGGCTCGCGCTCGTAGGCGCGCAGGAACTCGTGGCCGTAGTAGAACTCGGAGGCGCCTGCGGCAGCGGCGAGTCCGTCGGTCTCCGGGGCCAGGTCCTCGACGGTGCGGACGACACGCGTGCGGTAGGTCTCAGTACGTCGCGAAGTACTCACGGTGCTCCCATTCGGATTGATGTGCGTCGTCCGCCGCGGCACCGGCCTGCCACGCCGTGTACCGCCGCAGCTCGCTGTTCTTCAGCCGGAGCAGACATTCTGTCAGCGGTGCGCCGAGCACCCCCCGGTAGAAGTCGCTGGCGGCCAGGGCGTCGAGCGCCTCCCGCAGGTCGCGCGGCAGCGGGGGCAGCGCGGTGTCGTACGGGTCGGCGGCGGGCGGGCCGGGGGCGAGTTTGCGCTCCATGCCGTCCAGCCCGGCGGCGAGCTGTCCCGCCAAGTACAGATAGGGATTGGCGCAGGGCTCGCCCATGCGGTTCTCGATGTGGGCCGCCGGGTCGCCGTAGGCGCCGAGTATCCGCAGGAACGCGCCGCGGCTCTCGACCGACCAGGCGGCGCGGGCGGGTGCGAGCGAGAACCGGTCGGACATCCGCCGGTAGCCGTTGACGGTGGGCACGCACAGCAGGGCCGCGTCGGCCGCGTGCCCGAGCAGCCCGGCCAGGAACCGCTCACCGGTGTCGGACAGGGCACGCCCGCCGTCGGGCGAGGTGAACAGGTTCTCGCCCGTGGCGGCGCACGCCAGGGACTGGTGCAGGTGCCAGCCGCTCGCGTCGAGACCGGGCAGGCCGGGGAGCGCCATGAACGAGGCGTGGTGACCCAGCCGGGCGCAGACCTGCTTGGTCGTGGTGCGGAACAGCAGCATGGCGTCCGCCGCGTCCAGCGCGCTCTGCGGCGCGAAGGTGAACTCCAGCTGCCCCGGGCCGGATTCGTGCTCGACCGACCGCAGGGGCAGACCCATGTCCAGCAGGGCCCGGGTCAGCGGGGCGAGCACCGGCTCCAGCGCGTCGGTCAGGCCCTCCAGGTTGAACTGGTAGCCGCCGTTGACCGGTTGGACGGACGGCGGCACGCCCTGCACCCCGAAGCCGCCGGGCCGGCCGGAGTAGTGCTGGTCCACGAGCCTGGTCAGGTACCACTCGACCTCCAGCCCCACGACGTAGTCCAGTCCCCTCTCGCGCGCCCCGGCGCAGAGCCGGCGCAGCAGGCCCCGGCCGGACAGCGGGTGCGGGGCGCCGGAGCGCAGGTGCTCGTCGCCGATCACCCAGCCGGTGCGCGGCCCCGTGTACGGCAGCTCGCGGAAGGTCAGCGGATCGGGCACCAGGACGAAGTCGCCGGCGCCCAGCAGCTCCTCGACGCCGACGCCGCCCCCGGGAACGGTGAAGTCGACGGCCGTGGCGTGCCCGGTGTCGAAGACGAACGGCCCCGGGCTGTAGTCCATGCCGTTGCGCAGCACCGTGCGGAACGCGTCGGCCGTCAGCGTCTTGGAACGCGGCAGGCCGTGCGGGTCGGCGAACACCAGGCGCACGAAGTCCAGCGGCTCCAGGGACGCCTCCAGTTCGGCGGCCGCGGCGCGCCGGCGGTCGTCCCACAGGCCGTGGCGCGCGATGAAGTCCCGGCTGCCGGTGCTCAGGTCGGCATGGGCGCGGCGGCCCGCCGGGCGGGGGGTGTCGGTCACGTCAGGTCCCGGTCCTTTCCAGGGTGTGCGTCGCGCCAGGGGTTCGCACGTTCGACTTCTGCGGCGACGCGCAGCACCAGCGCGTCGTGGTGCCGGGCGGCGGCGAGCTGGAGGCCCGCCGGCAGCCCGCCGGGGCCGAAGCCCGCCGGGACGGAGACGGCCGGCATGCCCGCCATGTTGAACGGGAAGGCGGCCGGCGCCCAGGACAGCCACGCCAGGGGGGCGTCGTAGGCGGGCGCGTCGGGATGCCAGGCGTCCGCGGCGAACGGCGCCACCGGCACGGTGGGCATGGCCAGCACGTCGAACCGTTCCAGGCATGACGCCAGTCTCCGGGTCAGCTCGGCCCGTTCGGCCTCGGCGCGGACCAGCTGGACGGCGGTCAGCGTCCTGCCGTGCCGGACGACCGCCAGCCGCGCCGGGTCGGCCGACGCGTCGTCGCGCGCGGGGGAGGCGGCCGCCTCGGCGGCGGCCAGGAGGGTGACCAGCGCCGGGTAGGCGTCGTCGAACGGCGGCGGGATCTCCTCGACGTGGTGGCCGGCCGCCGCGAGCCGTTCGACGGCCGCCCGCTGGGGGTCCGCGGGCAGGACGGGGCCCGGGGCGCGGAGCCCCCCGATCCAGGCGATGCGCAGCGGCCCGTCCGCGGCGGTGGGGGGAACGGGTGGCGGGAGGAGGGAGTCCGGGTCGTCCGGGTCGGGCCCCGCCATCACGCGCAGCAGCAGCTCCGCGTCGGCGACCGTGCGGGTGAGCGGCCCCAGGTGCGCCAGCCGGTCCGGGCAGTGCGGCACGTAGGGGACGCGGCCGTGAGTGGGCTTGAAGCCGACCACGCCGCAGAAGGCGGCGGGGATGCGGATCGACCCGGCGCCGTCGGTGCCGGTCGCCGCGATCCCCAGGCCGGCGGCCACCGCGGCGGCCGCGCCGCCGCTGGATCCGCCGGCGCTGAGCGAGAGGTCCCACGGGTTCGCCGCCGGCGGCCCGAGCCGGTTGACGGTTCCGGCGCTCCAGCCGCCTTCGGACGTGGTGGTCTTGCCCAGGACGATCGCGCCGGCGCGGCGCAGCCGGGCCACGGCGGGCGCGTCCCGGCCGGGCACGGCGTCGCCCAGGGCCGGGGAGCCGCGCGTGGTGCGGATGCCCTCGGTCGCGGTCAGGTCCTTCACGCTCAGCGGCACGCCCAGCAGCGGCCGGTCGTCCCAGGCCGCCTCGCCGAGGCCGAGGACGCGTTTCTCGGCGCGGGCGGCCTGCGCCAGCGCCTGGTCGGCGGCCACGGTGACGAAGGCGCCCAGGGCCGGGTCGAGTGCTTCGATCAGTGCCAGGACTCCCTCGGTGTACTCGACCGGGGACAGGCGCCGGGCCGCGTACAGACGGCGCAGCCCGGCGGTGTCGAGGTAGCGGAGTGCGTCATCCATAAAGGGCGCGGAACCATTCGTTTCCGAAGTCGCGGACGGTCGCGCGGTGCCGGCCCATCGACTGGTGCAGGACGGCGAGGACCCTGCCGGAGGCGATGGCCGCCCGCAGGTCGTCCGTGGTGTACGGCTCGCCGTCGGCGCGCATCAGGCGCAGGTCGTACAGTCCGGGCAGGTGGCGGCCGGCGTGGTCGATGCCGAGCGGGACGCGGATGGCGTGCCGCACGTCGAAGGCGACGTGGCCGGTGTGGTGCTGGTCGGACCAGTGCGTGACGTCCGGCATGGTCGGGGCGAAGAACCAGTCGTCGCGCCCGGGGACGCGGCCGGTGATGCCGAGGGTGTGCGGAAGGTAGTGCCAGGTGTTGAAGCGCATGCGGGCGCTGTAGGCGCTGAGGGTCTTCACCAGCGCGTCGCGGTCCTCGCCGAAGGAGGCGGCGAAGGCGGAACTGGGCGCGACGCAGCAGAAGAAGTCGTTGGTCCTGAGGGTGAGCGGATCGTCCTTCCCGGTGCTGCCGGGTTCCAGGGGCGCGAAGGAGCGGGGTCCGCGGCCCATGGCGACGTCCGACGCGGTCGCCTCGGCGAGGGTCGTCATGAAGCGGGTGAGCAGGGCCTCGTAGGCGCTGCTGAAACCCTCGGGGGCGGGGGCGGCGTGGAGCGCGTCGCCCAGTGCCTCGAAGGCGGGCGCCGTCTCCTCGACGGTCGCGGTCTCCGCCGCGACGCCCGCCTCGCGTGCCAGGAGGGCGCGCAGCGGGGCGGGTACGTCGGCGTAGCCGACGGCCGGCCGCAGCAGGTGTTCCGTCTTGTTCAGGTTGGCGCCGTGGATGAGCCGGTAGAAGACGGCCCCGTTGCCGAGATGGGCCTGCCGTTCGGCGGCGCAGCGGCGGGCGAGGGCTTCGAGCCGGGCGACGGTGGAGGCCCCCTCGGCGCCGGGCGGCTCGGCGCCGTATCCGCGGATGCGCTCGGTCATCAACGCCGCCGCGCCGGCGGACGTGAGGTGGGTGCCGTTGACTTCTTCGAGCCGCGCCTGGGTGCCGCTGTTCAGCAGGAAGGCCGCCAGCGCGACAAAGGCGGCTTCTTCGTTCGTCCATTCCCCGGCCGGGAGGGCGGCGAGCCGGGCGAGAACGTTCCCGGAGGCGGTGGGCGCCATCGATTTTCCGGGGAGATTTCCGGAGCGGCCGAGATTCGAGAAGAACCGGTTGCCCACATGGATCTGGACCGGCGCCATGTGCAGTAATACATGGCCGATTCGCTCCAGGTCTGTCCGGATCTTTTCCGGGGAACGGCCCATCACATACTTGTGGAGTTCGATCCGGTCCGCCTCTTCCGCGGCCGCGCGGTTCTGGTATCCGCGGTACAACTCCGCGCGCGTCGCCTCGTCGGTCACGAGCGATCCCACGATATGGGAGCCGGTCGGGGCGCGGGACGCCCCCCATAAGAAACGCATACGGCCGGTCTGGTCGAGAATCAGCAGGTCGCCGCTTGCGACTGCCGGGTCCATCCGTAATTCCCGCGCGGTTGCCTCCTGGGCGATAAAGAGGTCGGCGGCGGTGAGGGCGGCGCGTCCGACATCCTCGGGAAGGCGTCCGTCCAGAGTGAGGACGATCTGTAAGGACTGCTTCGCGGTGTTCGACTGCCGGGCGCGTTCGGCAGTCGATTCAAGTAAATGAGGGAAGCCTTTGGCTTGAATTGAAATCACCCACCCCTGTTCGGCGCCGCCCGTAACGGCGCACCGAGGTTGTTGTCACTTCAAATTCGAATAACTTAAGAAGCTAGCACCGTGAACAGCAGGCGGACCAGAGGTTAACAATGTGACCAAGGTCACACCATCGGATGGTTGGCTGCCCCCTGGGCAAAGGGAAGGCTTCGGCACGTCCATTGCGCAATGGATATCTGCGGCCGGCCCGGACAAGCCGCAGCGACTATCGCAAGAACGTTCCCATAAGGATGTGCGCGGCCGCCTCTTGTGCGGAGCCGATGGTGAAGGACGGTGTCGTCCTCCGGCTATGTCAATCCGGCCCGTCGGCCGGGTAATTCCATGGGTAAGGTATATCTGGACGTGAGCGAATTACTCACCGAGTTGGCGCGGCCCGCCACTGCGGCCGAGCTGGCGAACCTTTATTCCGTTCTCGACGGTCACGGTCTCGTACCGGACACCGTGGCCCCCTCCGTCGTCGTCGTGGAGGCGCCCGGCCGCGCCGGGCTGGCGCCCGCGCTGGCCGAGCGACTGGGCCCGTTCGGGGTCGACGTGGCCGCCTTCCCGGCCGACGCGCCGCCGGACGGCGCCGGACCCGCCGGCGGACGGCCGGAGCGCCGCACGTTCCTCCTCGGCGGGGAACTCCACGGCTGGTGCCTGGAGTCCGACGGGAGGAGCGACGAGGCCGAGGTGATCGCCGCCGCGGTCGTCGCCTCCAGACTGCGCGCCTGGGCCGCCGCCGCCCGCCCGACCCCCGCCGTCACCCGCTTCCACCGGCCGGGATCCGACTCCGTCGGAGTGGTCCAGTTCGACGCCGGGGGCGAGACCGAACTCGTCGCCAAGACCGGCGAAGCGGGGATGATCCGCTCCGAGACCGGCTTCACCTCCCGCACCAACGACGACCTCGCCCGCATCGGCCGGGACGCGCTCTTCCCCCGGCTGCACGGCGTGCACATCCAGGGCCGGCGGGGCACCAGCGTCATGGAGGCCGTCGAGGCCGCCGACCTGGAGGAGCGCCTCTTCGACGACGAGGCCCGCACGGAACTCGCCCCCGACGCGGCCGACGTCCTCGCCCCCTACCTCGACCAACTGGCCGGCTGGTACCGGCTGACCGCCGGCGAACAGCGCCCCACCAGCGCCGACTACCTCTACCGCGAGCGCTTCCACGCCCTGCGCGAGCAGCCCGCCTTCCGCTCCACCTTCCGCCGCTGCTTCGGCGACCGCGACCTCGACGAGCACCTGGCCGCCGGCCTGACCCTGCCGGGCGGCGTCCGCATCCCCGGCTACACGGCGGCGACCGCGTGGCTCGACGAGCACGCCCCCGCCCTGCTCCCGCGCACCGGCAGCCAGGTGCACGGCGACATCTACCCGACCAACATGCTCCGGCGCTCCGGGGGCGGCCCGGTCTTCATCGACCCGCGCACCGTCTGGGAGCAGCGGCAACGCCCCGACGTCGGCTACGGCGACCCGGTCTTCGACCTCGCCACGCTGCTGCACGGCCTGCTGCCGATGCCCGCCATCCTCCACGCCGCCCGCCAGGGCAGGCCGGAGGCGCTCTTCGGGGACGCCTTCGACCCCGCCCGCCCGCACGACGTCAGCTCCCTGCGGCTGCCCCTGCGGTTCTCCGGCCGGCTGCGGTCGATGGAGCACCGGCTGATCCGGACCGCCCCCGGCGACGAGCCGGAGCCCGTCGTGCGCAGCCGTCTGTACATCGGCGCGGCCTGCTCGCTGGCCGGCTGGCTGAAATACGAGAACACCCTGCGCACCCCCCAGGCGTGGACGGCGACCTACGCCTACACCGCCTGGTACCTGTGGCAGGCCCGCACCGTCCACGAGCAGCACATCGCTAAGGAGCCCACGTGACCGCGTTGGACTACGACCAGCTGGCCGCCGAGTACGCCAGGCACCGCCGCCCCTACCCCGGACTGGTGGAGTTCCTGGCCGAGTTCGCCGGCGTGACCGGCGATTCGACGGTCCTGGAGATGGGCTGCGGCACCGCCAACCACCTCGCCGCGCTCCAGCGGCTGACCGGCGCCCGGGCGCTGGGCGTCGACCCCTTCCCGGAGATGCTCAAGGCCGCCGAGGCCCATGGGGCCGCACTCGAACTGCGCACCGGGCGCGCCGAGGAGATGGCCCTCCTCGACCTGCCCGAGGCGTCCTTCGACCTGATCTTCTCGGTCGACGTGATCCACTACGTCCGGGAGCCCGGCCGCTACTTCGAGGGCGCGCTGCGCGCGCTCAGGCCGGGCGGTGTGCTGTGCACCGCCACCGACTCGGAGGAGATCATCCGCTCCCGCGTCCCCGTGGCCCGGTACTTCCCCTCCACCGTCGAGGTCGAACTCGGCCGCCACCACGCGATCGACACCCTGCTGGCCGAACTGCGGGCCGCCGGCTTCACCGACGGCCGGAGCCGTGTCTTCGAGAGCTCCTACGAGCTCACCGACGCCACCAAGTACCGCGAGAAGGCCTTCTCCTCCCTCCACCTCATCCCGGACGAGGAGTTCGAGTCGGGCGTCGCCGCGCTCACCGCCGAGCTCGCCAAGGGCCCCATCCAGGCCAACAACCGCACGTGCGCCGTCCTGGCACGGAGGCCCGAGTGATCCCCCGCTACTCGCGCCCGGAGATGGCCCGGCTCTGGACCGACGAGGCGAAATACGCCTCGTGGGTCCGCGTCGAGGTGCTCGCCTGCGAGGCGCAGGCCCGGCTGGGCAGGGTCTCCGAGGCCGACCTCGCCGCCGTGCGCGCCGGCCGCGTGCCCACCCCCGAGGAGGTGCGCGAGCAGGAACGCACCCGCGACCACGAGATCCTCGCCTTCCTCGCCGCGTACACCGCCTCGATCCCCGACGACGCGGCGCGCTGGGTCCACTACGGCATGACCAGCTACGACCTCGTCGACACCGCGCTGGGCCACACCCTCGCCGCCTCCTGCGACCTGCTGCTGGACGCGACCGGGCGGCTGCTGCGGGCCCTGACCGCGCGGGCGGTCGAGCACTGGGACACCGTCTGCGTGGCGCGCACCCACGGCATCCACGCCGAGCCCACCACCTTCGGGCAGAAGATGGCCGGCTTCGCCTTCGGCGTCCACCGGTCCCTCGAACGCCTGCGGGCCGCCCGCGAAGCGGTGGCCGTCGGCACCGTCTCCGGCCCCGTGGGCACCTACGGGAGCGTGGACCCGTTCGTCGAGACCTATGTGTGCGAGGCCCTCGGCCTCGGCGTCGAGCCGGTGCCCACCCAGGTCGTGGCGCGCGACCGGCACGCGGAACTGCTCGGCGCCGTGGCCGTCCTGGGCGCGGTGGTCGAACAGATCGCCCTGGAGATGCGGCTGTTGCAGCGCACCGAGGTCCGCGAGGTGGAGGAGCCGCGCTCCAGCGCGTACCAGGGGTCCAGCGCCATGCCGCACAAGCGCAACCCCACCACCAGCGAACGGCTGTGCGGCCTGGCCCGGGTGCTGCGCGCCGACCTCGGCGCCGCGCTGGAGAACGTCGCGCTGTGGCACGAGCGGGACCTGGCCCACTCCTCCGTCGAGCGCGTCGTGCTGCCCGACAGCCTCATCGCCGCCCACTACCAGGTCACCGGTGCCGCCGAACTCGTCGAGGGGCTCCGGGTCTTCCCCGACCGGATGCGTGCCAACCTGGAGCGGACCGACGGCCTGATCTACAGCTCGACGGTGATGCTGCACCTGATGTCCACCGGTTCCGAGCGGGAGAAGGCGTACCGCACGGTGCAGGACGCGGCCACCGAGACCTGGGAGACCGGCCGGCACCTGCGCGAGACCCTGCGCGACCGTGGCATCGTCACCGGCGAGGACGTGTACGACCCGACCCGCTTCCTGCGCTCGCGGCAGGCCATGCGGCAACGACTGGAGGAACTGCTCCATGTGGAAGTGTGAAGTCATCGACGCGGCCGACCTCGACGTGGCCGAGGTCGCCGAGCTCTACCGGTCCTCCGGCCTGGCCGAGCGCCGCCCGGTGGAGGACACCGAGCGGTTCACCGCGATGGTCCGCAACGCCAACCTGGTCGTCGTGGCCCACGTCGACGAGCGTCTGGTCGGCATCGCCCGCTGCGTGAGCGACGGCTCCTACGTCACCTATCTCAGCGACATCGCGGTCGACCGGGCCCACCAGCGGCGCGGCATCGGCGTGGACCTCATCCGGTGCGTCCAGGAGGCCGCGCCCCGGGCGAAGATCGTGCTGCTGTCCGCGCCGGCGGCCACCGAGTACTACCCGCACATCGGGTTCACCCAGCACGGCTCCGCCTGGGTCCTGGACGCGGCGAAATGAGGGGGCCCGCCATCGACAAGCCGACCGTGGGCATCACCACCTACCAGGAGGACGCCTCCTGGCGCGGGTGGCACCGCCACGCCTCCCTGGTCCCGACCGACTTCGTCGCCGCGGTGACCGCGGCCGGCGGCGTCCCCGTCCTGCTCCCGCCCTCCGGCGCCGAGCCCGAGGCCGCGACCGTCATGGCCGGCCTCGACGGACTGCTGCTGGTCGGCGGCGCCGACGTGGACCCCGCCCTCTACCGGGCCGCGCCCGGCCCGCACGCCGGCACGCCGGCCCCGGAGCGCGACGTCTGGGAGATCGCCCTGCTGCGCCTGGCCCTGGAGGACGACCGGGCGGTCCTCGGCGTGTGCCGCGGCATGCAGCTGATGAACGTGCTGCGCGGCGGCACCCTCCTGCCCCACCTGCCCGACCTGATCGGCAACGACGACCACATGCCCGACAAACCGGTGTTCGCCCCCAACCGGATCACCCTGCGCACCGACGCCCTGCCGGGCTCGCTCCTCGGCGCCGAGAGCGACCTCCCCTGCTTCCACCACCAGGCCGTCGACGCCCTCGGCCTCGGCGTCGTCGCCACCGGATGGAGCGCCGACGACGTCGTCGAGACGATCAGCCTGACCGGGCACCGCTTCGCCGTCGGCATCCAGGGACACCCCGAAGTCGGCCCCTCCCGGCCCCTGTTCGAGGGGTTCGTGGCGGCGGCCGCCGCCCACCGGGCCGCCTGCGAGCGGGGCGGAGCCACGGCCGCATGACCGCACCCGACCCCGGCCCCCTCGCCGGCCTGCTGCGCCGGACCGCCTTCGCCGACCGGGTGGAGCACGCCCGGCGCAGCTCGGGGCTGCCCTGGGAGCCCTGGCCCCCCGAGGGCGCCGCCCCGTCCGACGACACCGGCGGCGCCCTGTGGGAGCTGCTCCATCTCGGTCGGCGCCCCGGTCGCCGCCTCGACGCCGCTCTCACCGAACGCCTCACGGCACTCGGCCTCGCCGACGACACCGGCGGGCCGGGCCGCTGGGAGGTCACCGCCTTCCGCGGCCTGCTCGCCGCCCGCGACCGGGCCGGGCGACGAGGCGCCGGCAACGTCTACATCGGCGAGGACTCGCTGCGGTTCGTCGACACCATCCTGCGGGCCCGCCCCCGCGGACGCGCCCTGGACGTGGGCTGCGGCTCCGGCATCACCACCTGCGCCCTCGCCCTGGGCTGCACCGGGGTGACCGGCGTCGACCTCCAGCAGGACTGCCTGGACGCCACCGCCCTGACGGCGGCCCTCAACGGCCTCGGCGACCGCGTGCGCACCCGGCACGGCGACTTCTTCCAGGACCGCTTCCCCGACGGCACGCTCAACTGCCTCGTCGCCAACCTCCCCTACGTGCCCGTGCCGCCCGCCCTGCGCTACTCCGCGGCCGGCGACGGGGGGCCCGACGGCCTGGACCTCAACCGCCGGCTGCTGCGCCGCGCCGTCGGCCTGCTCGACCCCCGGGACGGGCTGCTGATCACCCGGTTCCAGAGCCTCGGCGACGCCTCCGGCCCCCTGCTGCTGCCCGCCATCGAGGCCTTCGCCAAGGAGGCCGGCCATGACGCCGTCGTCGTCGCCGACGGACGTACGGTCCCGGAGGTGCGCGCCGCCCTGACGGCCCTGCACGCACAGCGGCACAACCCGGAGCTGAGCCCCGCCGAGGTGCTGGAGGCCGTCGACGCCCACATGCGCCGCTTCGAGCAGCCGCACTACTTCGCCTGCGGGATGATCAGCCGCTCCGGCGGCACGGGCCGTGTCTCCTTCACCGACCTCTCCGGCCCGCTCACGCTGGACGACCGGCTCACCGCCGTCCCCGGCGCGCGGGCCGGGGCGGTGGACGCCGCCGTGCGGCTCTACCGCGGCCGGGCGCTGGACCTGCCCGACGGATTCTGGGAGCTCGGCGCCGCCGACGACGTGGCCGTGACCGAGCAGCGGCTCCCGGCCCTGCTGGCCGCCGTGGCGGACGCAGGCCCGGCCGGCCTCACGGGCCGGGACCTGGCCACCGGGGTCTTCGCCGACCGCTTCGAGGCCGACCCGCTCCGCTCGCGCGCCCTGCTCGTCACCACGGAACTGATGGCCGGCTGCCTGGCCGACGAGAACCTCATGGAAGGCGGCACCGCTCGGTGAACCGGCGACACCCACGGGACAAGGACCGCATGACGCACCGGTCGGCGATCCTGGTCCTCGCCCTCGGGGCCTTCGCCGTCGGCACGGACGGGTACGTCACCACCGGCATCCTGCAGTCGATCGCGGACGACTTCCACGTCTCCGTCTCGGTCGCCGGTCAGCTGGTCACGGTCTTCGCCCTCAGCTACGCCGTCAGCGCCCCGGTGCTGATGACGCTGACCGCGAACGTCAGTCGGCGGGTCATGCTGTACGGCTCCCTCGGGCCCTTCCTCCTCGCCAACCTGCTCGGCGCGCTCGCCCCCGACTACCCGACGCTGCTGGTGGCCCGGGTGCTGGCGGGCGCGGCCGCGGCGGTGTTCATGAACACCGCGGTGGCCGCGGCGACGGCCATGACCGGCGAGCGCCACCGCGGCCGCGCGCTGTCCCTGGTGGTGGGGGGACTGTCGGTGGCCACCGCGCTCGGGGTGCCGATCGGCACCCTGGTCGGCGCACTGGGCAGCTGGCGCACCACACTGGCGGTGATCGCCGGCCTCACCGGCCTGGGCATCGCCGGACTCGCCCTGACGCTGCCCGCCACGCCGTCGCCGCCGCCGGTCACGATGGCGGAGCGGCTGCGGGTCGCCGCCGAGCCGGCCGTGCTGGTCGCCGTGCTGGCCAATGCCTGCGCGGTGGCCGGCAGCTTCACCGTCTACACCTACCTCGCCGTGTTCGCCCGCGATGTGACGGGCCTCGGCGCGGCGGGGGTCAGCGGGGTGCTGCTCGCCTGGGGCGTGGCCGCCTCCGTCGGCACGGCGATGGGCGGCAGGATGAACGACCGCCGCGGCCCGGACCGGGCGTACCTGACGGGTGTGCTCGGCGTCGTCGCGGCGTTCGCCGCCCTGGCGCTGGCCGCCCTCGTCGCCCGGGTCGCCGAGGGCCCGGCCACCGTGGTCTTCCTGGCGGCGACCGCCGCCTGGGGCGTGTTGTACTGGATCGTGCCGGGCGCCCAGATCCAGCGCCTCATGGACCGGGCGCCGGCCGCGCCGACCATCGCCGTCTCCGTCAGCAGCGCCTCCTCCTATCTGGGCGTCGCGCTCGGCGGCGGCATCGGCGGGGCCACGCTCTCCTTCGCCTCCTCCTGGGCGCTCCCGCTGGTGGGGGCGGTGCTTCTCGCCCTCGCCGCTGCCATGACGGTGCGTCAGGTGGCCGTGGTGGTGCCGCGCGTGCCGTCCGAGACCCCGAGCGCCTGACCGCGCGTCCGTCGATCGCGGCGCACCCGGAGGGACCGCCCCGGACAACCGCCGGCGCCGGCCTCGGCCCGGCGCCGGCGGCCCTGACGCGTGCCGGTGACAGCCGCCGGGATCCGGCCCCGCCGCCGCGCGCATGGCGGCGGGGCCGGATCCGGGACGCGGCGGCGGCTCGGCGGGATCTTCGAGTACATCGACGGGTTCTACAACCCCCGCCGCAGCACGACGACGCCCCCGATCTCGCGGCGACCGCCCAGGCCCGGGCGTTCCTCGCGGACTGGGCGGGCGGCCGGCTCGACAGCGCGGGCTCCCGCACCACGAGTCCCGCGCGGGCTCAGGAGGTGCTGCGCAACTTCATCGCGGGCCTCGACATCGGCAGGCCGGAGCTCACCCCCGCACGGGCCACGGCGGAGGACGACGGCACGGTCCGGGTCGCCTTCACGGCGAAGTTGCCCGTCACGGGGCTGGGGATCTGGACCTATCGGTCCGGGATACCCGTGTGGAAGCGGAACGGGACCTGGAAGGTCGACTGGTCGCTGTCGCTCGTCCATCCGCATCTCAGCGACACCGCGAAGTTCCACCTGGAGCGGGAGGACGCTCCCGTGCCGAAGGTCACCGACCGGAACGGGACGCCCCTGACGGGCGAGGCCCATCCGTCGTTGCGGCCGGTGCCGGCCCGGCTCGTCGACCGGGTCACCGGTGAGATCGAGGGCACGGAGGCCTCCTTCGGCAAGAAGGGCGGGCAGTCGTCCGAGAAGCCGACGGCCACGACGCTCGACGCCACCTGGCAGGCGGCGGCGGACAAGGCCCTGGCCGACGCGGCCGGCGGCAGGAACGCCTCGCTCGTCGCCCTGAGGGTCGGCGACGGCGAGATTCTCGCGATGGCCAGCTCCCCCGCCACGGGCTTCAATCGGGCGTTCTCCGGCACGTACGCCCCGGCTCCGCCTGGAAGATCGTGACGAGCGCCGCACTGCTGCTCAAGGACGCCGTCGCGCCCGACGACGTCGTGGACTGCCCCAAGTACCTCACCGTCGGCAAGGAGTTCCACAACGTCGAGACGTCCGAGTTCCCGGGCGCCGCCTTCCGGAAGGCCTTCACCGAGTCCTGCGACACCGCCTTCATCGGCCTGCGCGGCAAGCTGGGCGACTCCGAACTCGGCGATGTGGCACGGGAGTGCTTCGGGGTCGGGCAGGAGTGGCACGTGGGATCCCGACCTACGACGGTTCGGCGCCGATGCCCGAGGACGAGACGGAGAAGGCCGCTTCGATGACCGGGCAGGGCCGGATCCAGGCGAACCCGCTGATCACGGCGTCCGTCACGGCGACCGCGGCGGCCGGCCGGTTCCATCAGCCGACGCTCGTCCCCGGCAGCGCGGACACGACCTCGACGAAGCCGCTGCCGTCGTCCGTGGTGACCCGGCTGCGCGCGCTGATGCGGGCCACCGTCACCGACGGGACGGCGCGCGTGCTCGCCGATCTGCCCGGTGGCATCGGCGCGAAGACCGGCACCGCGGAGGTCTCCGAGGACGAGCCCAACAACGGCTGGCGGTCGCACGGCGCGGCAATGTCGCCGTGGCGTGCGTCGTCGAGCAGGGCGTCACCGGTGGTGGTTCGGCCGGTCCGATCCTGCACGGCCTCCTGTCCGCCGTCCCCGGCGATCCGTCGTGACGCCGGACTCGCGGCAGGCGCGGGCGGGACCCGGTTCGTGCTCCGTCGGGTGTCCTTCGAAGGCGGTGCCCGGCCCGGCGGGGAGGGCCGGGGGCGTTTCCCGGACCTCGCCCTCCTTCCCCGCCCTCGCCCCTCCGGCCGCCTCCCGGACCGGGCCGCCTCCCGGGCTCCCGAGGCGCGCTCAGGCCTTTCGCAGCTCCGCGGCCTCGTCGCGGGCCCGGACCGCGGCCGAGTGGTCGCCGAGCCGGGTGTGCACGGTGGTCAGGGTGTCGAGGGCGACGGCGAGCCAGGTGTGCGAACCGATCTGCCGCCAGAGCCTGACCGCGGCTTCGGCGCGTCCGCGGGCGAGCACCGGGCGGCCGGCCGCGAGTTGCGCCTCCGCGAGGGCGTACAGCGTGGCCGCCTCGCCCCAGAGGTTGCCGAACTCCCGGTACGCCCAGAGGCTCTGCGCGAGCAGGCGGCGTCCTTCCCGGTGCTCGCCCTGGCGGACCAGGACGTCCCCGAGCCAGCAGGCGGCGTGAGTGGCGGTGAGGCGGTCGCCGAGGTCCGTGCTGATCGCGACCGCCTGCCGGTAGGCGTCGGCGGCGGCCGGGTAGGCGCCGAGCGCGCGGTGGCTCTGGCCCAGACAGCGCAGCGCCTGGGCCTCCCCGGGCCGGTACCCCTCGGCCCGGCTGACCCGCAGGCATTCCGTGAACCGTTCGACGGCGGCCTCGAGACGGCCTTGCTCCAGATCGATGACGCCGAGGCCGTTGGTGGCGTAGACGAGGCAGTTGACGTTGCCCGCCTGCCCTGCCAGTTCGACGGCGTTCTCGAAGTGGAGCACGGCCGAGGAGTAATGGCCGAGCAGCCGGTGCACGTACGCCAGCCCGGCGGTCGCCCCCGCCCGGTAGGCCGGCCCCTGCCCTTCGGAGAGCAGCAGCGCCTGCTCGAAGTGGTCGAGCGCCTCCGGGTACCGGTCGAGGATGGTGGTGAGTTCGCCGAGGCAGCGGTGGAGCTTCGCGGCGCTGTGCCGGTCGTCGCCGCTCAACGCCGCCTTGAGCGCCCGGTTCTGCAGCCGCTCCCAGTCGTCGAAGTGGCCGCCGACCTGGAACAGGGTCGTGAGGGCGGTGGCCAGCCCGGCGGCGGGTGCGGATTCCGCCCGGTCCAGCGCCTGCTCCGCCACGTCGATGAGAAACTGGCGCTCGTCGGTGAACCAGGCCGACGGGTCGGCGAGCAGACGACCGGCGTCCGCCGGGGAGACCCGCCAGGAGACCAGTTCCATCTGCGAGATGCCCTGGAAGTCGACGCTGAGGGCGTCCGCGGCGAGGTCGGCGAGGTGGAGGCTGGCGGCGAGCAGGCGGTCGAGCGCGGCCGTGCGGTCCTGCCCGCGGACGGCGCGATTCGCCCGCTCCCGGCCGAACAGCCTTACCAGGTCGTGCAGTTGGTAGCGGATCCCGGAGGCGCCGACCGATCCGATCTGCGCCAGGTGCACCTCGACCAGATCATCGAGAACGGCGTCCGCCTCGGACAGGTCCGTGTCCAGCAGCGCGGCCAGCGCCCAGGCGGCGAAGTCGGGCCCGGGCAGCAGGGCGAGCATCTGCAGGGCGTGCCGGGTCCGCGCGGCCAACCCCTGGTAGCTGAGTTCGAGGCTGGCCCGTACGGCGATGTGGCCGACGGCCAGCTCGTCGAACTTGCGCTCCTCGTCGGCGAGGGCTCGGGCCACGTTGGCCAGCGGCCAGTGCGGTCGTGCGGCCAGTCGCGCGCCGGCCACCCACACCGCGAGCGGAAGGCCTCCGCAGGTCTCCACGATGGAGCGGGCCGAGCCGGGCTCCGCGTCGGTCCGGTCCGGGCCCAGCATCTCGCGCAGCAGGGCGAGCCCGGTCGGGACGTCCAGCACGTCCAGGGGGAGCCGCCGGCAGCCCAGCTCGGCCATCGTCGTACGGCTGGTGACGACGGCGGCGCACCGCATGCCGCTCGGCAGCAGGTCGGACACCTGCCGGAACCCGGCCGCGTTGTCCAGGACGACGAGCACCTGCCGTTGGGCCAGCAGGGAGCGGTAGAGGTGGACGCGTTCGGTCAGTTCCGCGGGCACCGTCCCGCCGCGGACGCCGAGCGCGCGGAGGAAGGCGCCCAGGACCGTGAACGGATCGGCGGGCTCGTCGCCGAAGCCGCGCAGATCCGCGTGCAGCTGACCGTCCGGGAAGCGGGGGGCGAGCCGGTGGCCCGTGCGTACGGCGAAGGCGGTCTTGCCGACCCCGGCGGGGCCGGTGACCAGCAGGGTGGGCGGTCCCGAGCCGTCCGCGCCGAGGAGCCGGCAGGCCTCGTCCAGCTCGGCTTCGCGGCCGACGAACAGGGAGAGGTCCGCCGGCAGGAGCCGCGGCACGAGCTGCCGGCCCGTCACGGGGTTCCCGGCGGCGACGCCGTCGTCCTCCGCCTCCTCGTCGGCGGACGGCGCCCCGACGCGCGCGGCGGCCGGACCGGGATCGCCGGACAGATCCGGGTCCCCGGCCAGGATCCGCCCGTGCAGCCGCCGCAGGGCCGCGCCGGGGTCGACGCCCAGCTCGTCGGCGAGCCGCCGCCGGGCGCGCTCGTACTCCTCCAGCGCCTCGGCCTGCCGCCCGCACCGGCACAGGGCGAGGACCAGCTGCCCGATCACCCGCTCGTCGAGCGGATGCGCCTCGGCCCGGGCGACCAGTTCGCTCACCATCCGATCGTGCTGGGCGAGGCGTAACCGGACGTCGACCAGCTCCAGTTGAGCGGCGAGCCGTTCGTCGTCGAGGAGCTGGCGCTGCGCGTTGAACCACGGCGTGTCCACTCCCGCGAACGCGCTGTCCCGCCACAGCCCCAGCGCTTCCCGCCACAGCGCCTCCGCCTGCTCGTCCGCGGCCGCCCGCCGGGCCCGGTCCGACAGGTCCCGGAAGCGGTGCGCGTCCACCAGCGCGGGATCGGCCGTGAGCCGGTAGCCGCCGCCCCGCACGCGTGCGATGGTCGTGCCGTCACCGGACAGCACGGCGCGCAGCCGGGAGATGTAGCCGTACAGATTCCGCCGGCCGTACGACGGTTCGACGTCCCCCCATACCCGTTCCACCAGCGCGTCGAGCGGCACGGCGCGGCCCGCGTCGACGAGCAGCGCCGCCAGCACGCGCTGTTGCACGGCGTGCCCGACGTCGACCGGAGCCCCGTCGCGCCGGACCTCGATGCTCCCCAGGATCCCGAAGCGCGTTTCCACCAGCCCCCCTCGTCATGCCCTCCCCGTCCGCACGCCATACCATGAGCGCCGCCAACCGGTAATTCAAGGCGCATTCAAGCTTTTTCGGCGGGTTCCCGACGCCCTTCCCCGCACGGTGTGCGACCGGCGCGAACGGCCCGCTCGCCGAGCAGGAGGGAACGGCGGAACGCGGCGTCCGGCCGCTTCCTCCCACGACGCGTCAGAGGCCGCCGTTCCCGTCGCACGGCGGCGACCAGAGGGCGAAGCGGGTACGGCCGGGCCGGCTGGTGGCCGTCGCCCGGCCGCCGTGGGCGCGGACGGCGTCGCGGACGCCCGGGCTCTGCGCGCGGGGCGGCCGGTCCCTCGTCTCCCGGGGCGTGGCGCGGGGAAGGTCCCACGCTCCCGGAGACGGGGCGAGTCCGCGGCGGCCGGGCGACGGCCACCAGCCGGCGGCCGCCGCGGACTCGTGGCGCGACGGACTACATGGTGAGGTGGACGGGGCCTCCGGTGTGGGAGATCCCGTCGAGGACCGAGGACGGGACACGGAAGACCCGGCCGGGGGCCGCGGGCCAGGCGAGGGTGCGGCGGGCGACGACGCGGCCGTCCTGCCGGACCGTCACCCTGGGGAAGCGGACGAACTCGTCCGTCCAGAGCAGGAGCCGGTCGCGGGCCGGAGCCGGATCGCCGGGGCGGAGGATCTGCGGCGCGATCCAGCGGAACGGGGCGTCGGCGATCAGGCGCACCCCCTCGGCCGGCCCGCGCCTTCCGTCCAGGTGGTCGATGACCTGCCGGGCGACGTGCTTGCCGTCGAGGGCGGCCACGTCGGCGGTGTCGACGGGGTGGAGCAGGTTGCCGGCGGCGAAGACCCCGGGCCGGCTGGTCCGCAGCGCGGTGTCCGTGAGGGGGCCGAGGGTGCGCTCGTCGAGAGTGATGCCCGCGGAACGCGCGAGTTCGTGGTCGGGGATCCAGTCGCCGGTGAAGACGACGGTGTCGCATGCGACGGTCCGGCGCTTCCCCGTGTCGAGGTGCTCGATCTCGACTGCCTCGCAGCGTCCCTTGCCCATGACCCGGGTGACACGGGTGCGGGTGGCGACCGGAACGCGCAGGACGGTGCGGCCGGCGGCGTTGAAGGCGCCGTAGGACTCCGCCTTCGGGTACTCGCTGATCATGAGCGCGGGGGTGCAGCCGGCTTCGCGGAGGGTCATGACCGCGGACCAACTGACCAGTTCGCCGCCGACGACGACGGCCCGCTCGCCGACGGGCTGGTGGTGGAGGTGGACGAGGTTCTGGAGTTGTCCGGTGGTGTAGACCCCGTGGGGGCGGTCTCCGGGGATGCGGCGCGCGGTGCGGGGCCGTTCGCGGGCGCCGGTCGCCAGGACGACGGCCCGGGCACGGATCCGGTAGCGGCCCTCGGGGCTGGTGACGTCCACGGTGTTCTGGTCGGACCAGTCGGTGACCATGGTGCTGGTGCGGATCTCCGCCCCGGACCGTGCGGCCCGGTCGGCCAGGTGGCGGGCGTAGGCGGGGCCGGTCATCACACGGCGCAGGTCGCGCAGGCCGTATCCGGTGTGGTCGCTGTGCCGGGGAATGCCGCCGGCCTGCTTCTCCCGGTCGACGACCAGGACCTGCCCGGCGCCGCGGTCGGCGAGTTCGGCGGCCGCGGTGAGCCCTGCGGGGCCGCCTCCGATGATGAGGACATCGGGCTCGATGAGGGGCAGCTGGTGGTTCATCGGTTGTCCTTGTGCTGGCTGCAGCAGCCGTCGTCGGTCTGGTGTCGGGTGCGCAGGGCCGCGACGGCCGCGCCGCAGAAGAAGCCCTGGCAGCGGCCGTTCATGGCCCGGGTGCGCCGGCGCAGCCCTTCCAGACTGCGCGCCGGCACCGGGGCGTGGCAGGCGTCTCGGATCTCGCCCTCGGTGACCCGTTCGCAGAAGCAGACGACGGTGCCGTAGGCGGCGTCCTCGGCGATGAGGTCGGCGTCCTGGTAGGGGCGCGTGGTGGCTTCGCCGATGTTCGGCATCCGGGGCGGAGCGGGCAGGTCGCCGCGGCCGCGGAGCCCGAGACCGGCCTCCGACAGGAGCCCGGCGACGTGCTCGGCGATGGCGATGCCCGCCGTCAGTCCGGTGGAGCGGATGCCGCCCACGAGGAGGTACCGCTGTTCGGGGGCGGCCTCGATGAGGTAGTCGTCGCGGTCGATCGCGGCGCGCAGTCCGGCGTAGCTGGCGGTGACCTCCTCGGTGAGCAGGCTCGGCATGAGCCGCGCGCCCTTGCCGAGGAGGAAGTCGTAGCCGTCCTCGGACGTGGCGGTGTCGGTGCGGTCGGTGAGGTCCTCGGCGGTGGGACCGAGCATGACGTTGCCGTAGATCGTCGGGGAGATGAGCACGCCCTTGCCGCGGGAGGAGGGCACCGGCAGGACGATCTTGTCGACCTTGGGCCGTGCCAGCTTGTCGAACACGAACAGCTCGCCGCGGCGGGGGGTGACGGTGAAGCGGTCGTGGCCGAAGAGCCGGTCGATCGTGTCGGCGCCGAGGCCCGCCGCGTTGACGACCCAGCGGGCTCGCACGTCGCCCCGGGCGGTGTGCAGCGTCGTGGCGTCGTCGCCCACGTCGACGCCGGTCACGGCGTGTTCGAGCAGGATCGTCGTCCCGCGCTGCCTGGCGTCCGTGGCCAGGGCGAGGTTGGTGGTCCAGGTGCAGATGATGGACTCGTCGGGAACGGTCAGCCCGCCGAGCACGCCCTCGCCCAGATCGGGCAGGACCCGGTAGACCTCGTCCGCGTCGACGATGCGGCAGTGCTCGTATCCGTTGGCCTCGGCCTTCTCCTTCAGGCCGGGCAGGGCGTCGAGCTCTTCCCGGTTCCAGGCCACCAGCACGGCGCCGGTGTGCTCGACGGGGATGCCGGTGGCCTTGGCGTAGTCGTTGAGCAGGTGGTAGCCGCGCGCCACGAGCCGGGACTCCAGGGTGCCCGGTTTCGCGTCGAAACCCGTGTGCAGGATGGCGGTGTTGGCCTTGCTGGTTCCGTCTCCGACGTCGTCGCGGGCTTCGAGCAGCGCCACGGAGACGTCGTGGCCGGACAGTTCGCGTGCGATGGCCGAGCCGACGATGCCTCCTCCGATCACCACGATGTCGAAGACCTCGGGGTGAGAACGGTGGGGGGTGGGGGTCATGAGTGGTCTCCCTTGGCGGCACAGGCAGCGGCGGCCTGCGCCCATGTGGTGCGGAACTCCTGGGCCCGGTCCTCGGACCAGCGGGGTTCGTAGACGGTCGCCGGCTGCCAGTCGCCGACGGCCTCCTTGAGGCTGATGGCGGGGTCGAGGGCGCAGCGGGCGAGCGCGGCGGCGCCGAGCGGCGTGGCGTGCGCGTTGGGGTAGATGTCGACGGGGAGCTGGGCGATGTCGGCCTGGGCCTGCATGAGGACGGCGGAGTTGGTGAGTCCGCCGTCGGCGCGCAGTCGGGTCAGGGGCCGGCCGAGGTCGTGGCCGACGAGGGCCGTCAGCTCGGTGACCTGGGCGGCTATGCCCTGGAGCACGGCCAGGACGAGGTGCTCGCGGCGGGTGGCCAGGGTGAGGCCGGTGAGGGAGGCCGTGGCCTCGGAAGCCCACCACGGGGCGGCGAGCCCGGCGAACGCCGGGACGCACATGACGCCCTCGTTGTCCTTCGCGGCCAGCGCGTCGAGTTCGGTGGCGGACTGGAGAAGGCCGAGGTCCTGCAGCCAGCGCACGGCCGAGGCCACGGTGTAGACCTGGCCGTCCACGCAGTACAGGGTCTGCCCCGCGGCCTGCCAGGCCACCGACGTCGTCAGGCCCGCGGCGGAGCGCACGGGGTGCGGTCCGGTGTTCGCCAGCAGGAACGCGCCCGTGCCGTAGGTGCACTTGGCCGTGCCCTGCTCCAGGCACGCCTCGGCGACCAGAGCGGCCTGCTGGTCGACGATCAGGCCGGCCACCGGCGTCTCCTGCCCGAAGGCGCGCGTGGTGCCGACCACCTCGTCGCTGCCGACGATGCGCGGCAGCCGCTCGTCGCCGAGGGAGAACAGCTCGGCGAGCCGCCCGTCCCACGCCGCGCCGTCCAGGTCGAAGATCAGCGAACGGCTCGCGGTGGACGCGTCGGTGACGAACTCGCCCGTCAGGTGATGCACGAGCCAGGTGTCGGTGGTGGTCACCACCCCGTCGCGGGTGAGGTTGCGGCGCAGCCACGCCATCTTGGGCGCGGAGAAGTAGGGGTCGAGGACGAGACCGGTGCGCCGCGCGATGTCCTCGCGGTGCTCGGCCAGCTCGGCGCAGATGGTCTCCGCCCGGCTGTCCTGCCAGACGATCGCCGGGGTCAGCGGTGTGCCCGTGGCCTCGTCCCAGGCCAGGACGGTCTCTCCCTGGTTGGCCAGGGCCACGCCGTCGATGGGCCGGCCGGCCATGCTCACGGCCCGGCGGCCGGCGGCGAGGACGGAGTCGAGCAGTTCGTACGGGTTCTGCTCGACGCCTCCCCCGGGCAGGTAGGCGGGGCGGATGGTCTCCTCGGCAATGGCGACCGTTCCGTCCTCGGCGTCGACGACGATGGCCTTGGTGCCCGAGGTCCCCTGGTCGATGGCGAGGATGGCGGTCATCGCAGGGCCCCTTCCGCGTCGGCCTCGGCGGGTGCGGCGGCGTTGTCCAGGGCACGGTCGACGTCGGCCATGTCCGGCATGGTCAGGGCGGCGCGGCCGCGCCGGACGAGGAGCGCCGCCAGGTAGACGGCGCCGATCCCGCACAGCACCAGGACGTAGGCCCAGGGGGCGCGGAAGGAGGCGTCCCGGAAGATGAGCAGCTCGTAGACCAGCCAGACCGCGGCCAGAAGCAGGACCGGGACCTCCCACCGTCCCAGGGAGAAGCCGCGGGACGGCGGCAGGGAGGAGCGCTTGGCCGCGTACATCGCGACCGTGCCGGCGTAGATGACGGCGGGCAGCAGGGTGGCGGCGGAGAACAGCTCGAACAGGGCGTCGGTGGAGCGGGAGAAGACCGCGAGGACGATCTGCGCGATGAGCATCATGAACACCGTGGCGTTCAGCGGCGTCGCCGTCCGGGGGTGGATGCGCTTGAGCAGGCGCCATCCGGGGAAGCGCTCGTCCCTGGACATCGCGTAGACGAGGCGGGTTCCGCTGAGGGTGATCACCAGCCCGCAGGAGAAGATCGAGACCACGACGAGGACCAGGAGGACCTTCCCCACCACGGACCCGAGCACGGCGGTGATCACGGTGGCCACCGGGGTGGCCGACTCGGCGGCGCCGTCGACCTGGCCGACGGCGGCGGTCACGGCGACGAGGAAGAGGAAGCCGAGAACGCCCAGGGAGAGGACGGCCTGGACCATCGCCTTGGGGATGACGCGGGCGGGGTTCTTGGTCTCCTCCGCCAGGTTCGCCGCGGACTCGAATCCGACGATGGTGAACGCGCCGAGCAGGAACGCCAGGGCGAAGGGGCCGGCATGGGTCTTGCCGCCCAGTGCGTAGTAGCCGCTCTCCGGGATCGTCCCGGTGTCGAAGAGGTGGGCGAAGTCGAGCTTGCCGGTGAAGTAGCCCACCGCGAAGAGCAGCACCGTCAGCGTGATCATGCCGATGAGCTGCGCCGTCACCGCCGCGCTGTTGACCTTGTGCGTGACGCGCGTGGACGCGGCGACCAGCAGGGCCTGCAGCAGCACCACACCGGCCGTGATGACCCAGGCGTTCTGCGTCGTGCCGA
This sequence comes from Streptomyces tyrfis, assembly GCF_037034285.1. Taxonomy (NCBI): domain Bacteria; kingdom Bacillati; phylum Actinomycetota; class Actinomycetes; order Kitasatosporales; family Streptomycetaceae; genus Streptomyces; species Streptomyces tyrfis. The sequence continues at coordinate 63,251 of NZ_JBAGJZ010000038.1, forward strand.
CGTACTGGAACAGTTCGGGGAGGATCGTGGAGGCGATCGTGTAGTCCACCGCGACCACGACCACCCCGAGGAAGGCGAACGAGATCCAGCCCATGATCCAGCCCCACACGGGCCCGACGATCCGCGACACCCACTGGTAGGAGTAGCCGCTGATCGGGATGCGCGCCGCCAGCGCCCCGAAGACGAGGGCGATGCAGAGCTGGCCGACCACGGAGATCGGCCAGGCCCAGATGCCGCGCGGGCCCGAGGTGGCGAGCACCGAGCCGTAGGCCGTGAAGATCCCTGTCGCGATCGACACGAACCCGAACGCCACGGAGAACGAGGCGTACCAGCCCAGCTCCCGCGCCATCACCTGGTTCGCCCCGCCCTGCTGCACCTCAGCCGTTCTCGGCGCCTGAGCACTTGCTTCTGATTTGGCCATGACCTCGTTCCCTGCTTCAGAGTGCCCCGCCGTCGCCGCGGAAGCCAGTGGTGATCGAAGAACCGCATGCGGTCGGCGTCGAGGCCCGCCTCACAGGGATGCGCTGGAGCCTGTCCGTGGGGATGGCCGCGAGGACGCGCGGTCCGCGCCACCTCGACGCCGGTCGACAGCCCACCCGTGACCGTTTGTGTGGACTATTGACTGCTGAGAGTGTGGACCCTTGCCCGTTTGCCGTCAAGGGTTCGCGCTCACGAGCTGGTGAACGATCGTTGATCACCTAGCAGAAAACGCTCTGAGCTGCGGAGAAGAACAGAATTTCGAGGCCGTCGGCGATACGTTCCGGACGTCGCATCAGCCCTAGAATGCAGTCAGGGTTCCACAGAAACAGTCAATCAGAGAGGGCCTGACGTGCTAGCAGCCGAGCGTCACCGCAGGATCGTCGCCGAGATCGCTCGGCTCAGGTTCATCACGACGGACGACCTGACCAGCCTGTTGGGCGTCTCCCACGAGACGATCCGCAGGGACCTCGCCCTCCTCGAGCGCCGCGGCGAGCTGGCGCGCGTCCACGGAGGGGCCACCGCCGTCCAGTCACCGGTCGGGGAGGAAGCGTCCTTCAACGAGCGCAGGGGCGCCTTCCTCGCCGAGAAGCAAGCCATAGGCCGAGCCGCGGCGGCCCTGATCGAACCCAACCAGACGGTCGTCATCGACGTCGGCACCACGGCCCTGGAGGTGGCCCGCGCCCTGCCCGCCGAGCACGTCGGCGTCATCGCCACCCCCTCCCTGCTCGTGGCCGCCGAAGTCAGCTCCCGCCCGCACGTCGAGGTCCTGGTCAGCGGCGGACGGCTGCGCGGCGGCGACCTGGCCTGCTCCAACGCCCAGGCCGTCGCGTTCTTCGGCGATCTGCGCGCGGACGCGGTCTTCCTGGGCTCCGGAGGCATCGCCTCCTACGGGCTGACCGACTTCCACCTCGACGAAGTCGCGACGAAGCGCACCATGCTCGCCAACGCCTCCCACCGCTACGTGCTCGCCGATTCCAGCAAGTTCGGTCGCACGGCCGCCCACCGCGTCTGCGAACTCGACGGCTTCGACACCCTCATCACCGACAGCCCCTGCCCGGACGACCTGCGCGACGCCCTCGACGCGGCGGGCGGCGACATCGTCGTGGCCTGAGGGCGGCACGGCCGACCGGTCTCCCTTCGGCGCCGGCGGCTCCCCACGTCTCCGGCGCGGCAGGCCCGCCGGCCGGCAGGAGGCCCGCCGGCCGCCCTCGGAATCCCCGACCGCGGTGTCGGCGCCTCCGGCGCGGCAGGAGGCCGCCCGAGCCGAGGAGCGCCGCGAGGGATCCGGCCGTTCCGCCGCGGTCGCGCGGACGATCCGCCGACGCCCCCTCCCGCCCGCCCTGACCGCCCGGACCGCCTCTTGACTCCCTCCAGCCACCACACCCACAATCACGGACGGAAACAGTCAGCTTTCCACACGTTCGGGCAATCGGAGTCGCAGCGCATCATGACCGGATTCAGACGCCGCGACCGGCCTTCCGCGGCCGAGGACGTCGACGCGGCGGCGCGGGCGCGCGAGACCTTCGGCCGTGTCGACGCCGGCCCCGCCCCGGCGGGCGCTGTCCACGGCGAGATCTTCCGCGCCCTCCGCCCGGTGACGACGACCGCCGAGGCGGGCGCGCTCGCCGCCGCAGACCTTCCCGTCGCGATGAACGCGGACGCGGTCCCCCGGTGAACCCGGCCGACGACATCACCTCGATCTTCGACCTCGACGGTGTTCTGACCAGCGAGGACACAATGTCCTCCCTGGTCAGAGCCCGTCTGGCGGCCCATCCCCTCCGGTTCGCCGCCGCGGTCCCGCCGTTCCTGCTCGCCTCGGCGGCGCCGCCCGACGGCGCGCTGAGGCCCGCGATGAACCGGGCGATCGTGGCCCTGGCGCTGCGCGGCATGACCCGTGGCCAGTACGAGGAACTGGCCGCCGTGACAGGCCGGACCATGGCGGCCCGGACAGCGGTCGGGCAGGCCGTGGCAAGGTGCCGACGTGCCCGCGACCGTGGTCCGACGGTCGTGGCGACGGCCTCGGAGGAGCACCTCGCGCGCGCGTTCCTGGACGGCGTCGGGCTGCACGGCATCCCTCTGGCCGCTTCCCGGCTCGGCTTCACCCCACGAGGCCCCCGGCTCGTCGCCCACAACGTGGGCGAGGCGAAGGTCGATGCCGTCCGGGCGCTGGGGTTCGCCCCGGAGGACGCGCTCCTCTACACGGACTCGGCCAGCGACCTCCCGCTCGCCCGCGTCGCCCGCCGGACCGTCACAGTCAACGCCGCCCGCCGCTCGATCGCGAAGCTCACCGGCGTCTCCGCGGACATCCGGCACGAGCGCTGGCGCTGAGGCGGCGTCCACGCACGTCCGGAACAGCGGGGCGCCGCCCGACGGCCCGCGTCGGCGAGGCGGTGCCAGCCGCTCCGCGCCGAGGCGGGCGCCGCCCGCCGCCGAGGCGCCCGACCACACGTCGCCGAGGGCGGCCCACCCCTACAACTCGGGGACCACACAGGGCCGTTGTGTCATTCCCAGGGTGGAGAGAGGTGCGGCCCGGCGGGGGATCCGCGGACGCGGCCGGTTCCTGAAAGATCATTCCCGTCCGAACACGCGACCGGAAGGATCGACATCGTGCGCAAACGACGTCTTGCGCCCCTGTTGGCCGTGAGTGTCACGGCCACGCTGACTCCCTTATTCGCCACCTCGACGGCCACCGCCGCTGCGGCCGCCGCCCCGTCCTCGGCTTCCTCGTCGTCCTCGGCTTCCCCGTCCGCCGCCGAGGGCGCGCTGGACCGCTATGTGAGGCAGAAGCCGCGGTGGAAGCGGTGCGGAGCCGACTCCCCGGCGGAGTTCGAGTGCGCCACGATCAAGGTTCCGCTGGACTACCGGGTTCCCGGGGGGAAGCGGATCGACCTGGCCATATCCCGGATCAAGAGCACCGCGCCCGGCAAGCGGCACGGTGTCCTGTTCTCCAACCCCGGCGGCCCGGGGGGACCGGGTCTCTATATGCCGCTGGGCATGCAGGAGATGCTCCCCGAGTCCGCGCGGCAGAAGTACGACCTCATCGGCTTCGACCCGCGTGGTGTGGGACGGAGCAGCCCGGTCACCTGCGACATGGAGCCGGAGGAGGAGGACTGGCTGCGGCCGTACAAGGAGGAGACGTTCGACGAGGACGTCGCCTGGGCACGCACCGTCGCGGACAAGTGCAGGGAGAAGGCGGGCGACACGCTCCCGCACATCACCACGCGCAACACCGCGCGCGACATGGATCTGCTCCGGGCGGTCCTCGGTGAGAAGAAGATCTCGTACGTGGGCTACTCGTACGGCACCTATCTGGGCTCCGTCTACACCCAGCTCTTCCCGGGCCGGGCCGACCGGTTCGTGCTGGACAGCGCGGTCGATCCGGCGCGCGCCTGGCGCGGGATGATCCAGTGGTGGGCGGAGGGCGCCGAGCCCGCGTTCGACCGGTGGACCGAGTGGGCCGCCGAGCGTTCGGAGAAGTACGGCCTCGGCGACACCCCGAAGGAGGTCGACCGGACCTTCTGGGACCTGGTCGCGCGGGCCGACGAGACCCCCATCGAGGTGGACGGGCAGCTGACCACCGGTGATGACATCCGGAGCGGCATGCGCGGGGCGGTCTTCACCCCGGAGTACGCCACCGAGGGCGTCGTGGAGCTGAAGAAGGCCGCGGCCGGCGAGCCCGCCTCCGCGAAGAGGCTCGCGGCGTTCACCGGACCCGCGAGGGCCGGGACCACGGGCGCCGGCGCCGCGGGCGCCGAGGCCGTCGAGGTGCCGTCCGACAACATGACGGCTAGCTTCTGGGCCGTGGTGTGCGGCGACAACTCGGCCGCGTGGTCCCGCGATCCTGAGAGCTACCGGCGGGACGCCGTCGAGGACAAGGGCCGCTACCCGCTCTTCGGTGACTTCGCGTCCAGCATCAAGCCCTGTGCGTTCTGGGACCACTCCGTGGAACCGGCGACCGAGGTGAGCAACAAGGTCGGCTCCCTGGTCGTCCAGAACGAGTGGGACTCGCAGACCCCGCTGCCCAGCGGTCAGGCCCTGCACACCGCCCTGAAGGGCTCGAAGATGGTCACCGTCCTCGGCGGCGAGGGCCATGGCGTCTACCCGAGCGGCAACGCGTGCACGGACGGCACGGTCACCGGCTACCTGCTCACCGGCAGGCTCCCGGCGAAGGACGTGACGTGCGAGGCGACGGCCGGCTCGAACGCGGAGGCGCGGAAGAACCGGAAGCCGGACGCGCTCCCCGGGTCCCCGCTCCCGGAGCGTGCCCCGGACCGCTTCTGACCCCGGCCGCCCGGACCATCGCCGCGTGATCCGTTGCGGCCGCGTGACCCGTTGAACACGGGCGGCGGGACCTCCCTGCGGGGTCCCGCCGCTCCGGCAACGCGGCGAGCAATGGGCTCCCCTGCTCGGGGAAGCCGAGAGCTCGGGGGAAGCCGAGAGCTCGGGGGAAGCCGAGAGCTCGGGGGAAGCCGAGAGCTCGGGGGAAGCCGAGAGCTCGGGGAAGTGCCGGGCACCGCACGGCAGGCGGCGGGGTCCCGTAATCCGTGGTGGATCAGCGCGCGGCGTCGGATGTGGTGCATCGCAAGGCGGAGGGGTGCCCGCATACGGGACGTATGTGGGCGTTCCGACAACGCGGCGAGGTGCCGCAGCCGTCGTCACGCGCCCGCCAGGGATTACGGGACAGCCCTTAGAGTGGCCGCCATGGAGATACCCGGTCTCGGGACCGTCGAGGACGATGACGATTCCTATGTGAGCGACCCCGTCACCGTGGGGGTGCTGGACGACGCGGAGTGCCAGTTCCTCGTGGTCGGCTACGACGACGATGACGCGCGGGAGGACTTCCACACCGCGATCGGCGCGTTTCTCGCCCTGGACGCCTCGGCGTTGCGCGCGGCGGCGCCGTTCGTCTTCTCCTACTACCAGGACGTCCGGTCGAGGCTCGCCGGGCTCGGCGCCGACCTCGGCGTGGTGATCGACGGTCCCGACGACGTGTGGGACCACGTCGAGTTCGGCTGGGAGGTGACGGTCGAACGGGACTGGTCCGGCGACCGGCAGGTGTGCCTCTCGATCACCTCGTCCTGCGCCTGGGAGCGGGAGCACGGCCTCCAGATCGTCTTCCGCGGCGGCCGCGCGGTGACGAAGGTCGGCCCCTTCGACGGACACCTCAGCAACGCTTCCGCCTACGGCCGTGACGACCTCGCGGACGTCGTCTACCACCGCACCGGACGGTGACGGACGGGCCGTCGGGCGGTCCCCGGTGTCCTGACCGCCCCGGCGGGGACGGGCCGCCCGGGGCCCGGTGTCCGGCAAGGCCCACCGAAGCGACGCGACCACGGCTCCCGGCGAGCCGTGGGACATCGGAACGATGAGCCGGAGCAGACAGGGGTGGCTCCGGCTCTCACCCGCGGCGGCCTTGCGCCGGGTGCCCGCCGTCGCCTCGGGACGGGGCGGAGGCGGCGATCCGGCCCAGGAGGGCGGCGAGTCGCCCGGGCATGGAGAGGAACGGCGAGTGACCGCTCGGCAGCCGGTGGACGGAGTCGGCGCGCGCGGCGAGTTCGTGCTGCCGGGACGGTTCGAGCGCCCGGTCGCGCTCGCAGACGACGTAGCTGGAGGGCACGGTGCGCCATCCCGCCGCAGTCACCCGCTCCGTGAAGGACCGGACGCTCTGCGGGCGCAGCCGGGCCACGGCACGGTCGGCATCGGCCTCGGGCACGTCGTCGAAGAGCATCCGCCGGGCGTCCTCGTACGGCGGGGTGCGGCCCGCGCCGTCCTCCGGCACGGGAGTTCCGAGGAACGTGAACATGCTCTCGCCCACGTCCAGTTGGAAACCGGCGAGGTACACCGCGCGCACCACGTTCGCGGCGTCCGCGATGGCCTCCGTGGCGGGGACCCCGCCGTAGGAGTGGGCGATCACCGCCACCGGTCCGTCGATGCGCCGGAGGCTGTCCCGGATGGTGTCCGCGTCGTCCAGCATGCCCACCGGCCGGGCGCGGTCGTGCCGGCCGGCCGGGGCGTTGGCGCTGGGCAGGTCGACGGCGTGCGACCGCCAGCCGCCGGCGTCGAGTTCGGCGCGTACGGGGTCCCAGCACCAGGCTCCGTGCCAGGCTCCGTGGACCAGCAGTAAGGTCGGCCGGTCGGTGTCGGCGTTCATGTGCGGTACCTCCGTTGTCCGAGCCGCGGTTGGCGGGCGTCGGTCGGTGTGGAGCGGGCCGCCCCGCCCCCGGGCCGCGGGCCGGGCGGTTTCGCCCAGGGCTCCCGACGATACTGCGCGGCGCTGCGCCGTCGGCGGCCGGTCCGGGGCGGCCGGTTCGCCGGCATGACCGGCCGGCGGCGCGCGTGGGTGTGACGGGACGGCCCTTGGCGCGGCGGCCGGGGCTACGCGTGCAGCAGGCCCGCGTCGATGTCGGCCAGGCGGGCGGCTCCGGCCAGTGCCATGGCCGTCTCCAGCTGGCTCCGGTACGAGTTCAGCAGCGACGCCACCCCGTCGGCGCCGTCCAGCGCCAGGGCCCACAGGACCGGACGGCCGACCAGGACGGCACGCGCGCCGAGGGCGAGGGCGACCAGGACGTCGGTGCCCGTCTCGATGCCGCCGTCGACCAGCACCGGCACCCTGTCCCCGACGGCGGCCGCCACCGAGGGCAGGACGTCGGCCGTCGCCGCCGCGCGGTCGAGCTGGCGGCCTCCGTGGTTGGAGACGATGACCCCCGCCGCGCCCGCCGCCACGCACGCCTGCGCGTCGTCCGCCCGCAGCACGCCCTTGACCAGCACCGGAAGGCCGGAGATGCGGCCCAGTTCGGCGATGGCGCCGAACCCGACCGAAGGGTCCTGCTCCCAGCCCGGAAGCCGGGTGGCGACCCCGACCGAGCGGCACAGCTCGTCGTCCTGCGGCAGCGGGAGCGGCAGTCCGCCCGTGGCCCTCGGCGGGACGTAGGGCGCGTCGACGGTGAGAACGAGCGCCCGCGCCCCCGCCGCCGTCGCCCGCTCCACCTGACGGCGGGTGAGATCGCGGTCGCGCAGCCAGTAGACCTGGTACCACCAGGGTCCGGCCGCCGCCGCGACGTCCTCCGGGTACCGGGTGGCCCGGGAGGAGAGCACCATCAGCGAGCCGGCCGCCGCCACGCCCGCCGCGGTGGCCGTCTCGCCCTCGTCGTGGGCCATCCGGTGGAACGCGGTCGGGGCGGCCAGCACGGGCGAGCCGAGCCGGCTGCCCAGCAGCTCCGTGCCGGTGTCGACCGCCGACACGTCCCGCAGCACGCGTGGGGCGAGCCGCCGGGCCCGCCAGGCCCCGGCCGCCTCGCCCGCGCTGATCTGCTCGTCGGCCCCCGCGGCGTAGAACGCGTGGGCCGCGGTGGGCAGCACGGCGCGCGCCCGCTCCGCCAGCCCCGGGCCCGCGGTGATCCCGGCGACGGCGGTGCGCGGCCGGGCGGTGCTCGACGTCATGTCAGACCCACCCCGCGGCACCGGACTCGGCTCCGCCCGGAACCTTCACGGTGAAGTCCAGCGCGAGCGCGGCCTCCCGTGCCCGCTTCACCGCCTCGGCCTCGTTCGCGCCCCTGGCCCGTACGAAGGCGGCCCGGGACTCGGAACTGTCCAGGCCGCCCACCTCGTCGCCCGGGCCCAGCAGCGCCTCGACGGCCACCACGTCCGGCTGTCCGGCCGCCTCGTCCATCCCGCCGATCGACGAGAGCGTGCCCCGCGCCCGCGGCACCGCGAACCAGATCGCCTCGGGGCGCCGGTCCACGGACGGGTCGGCGAGGGTCCGGCGGATGTCCGCCAGCACCGGCAGGCCCAGGGTCTGGCGGACCACGCAGGCGATCAGGTCCACCCCGGTGACGTCCTGGACGAGGTAGGGGATCTCGTCGCCGGCCATCCGCACGTGGGTCTCGATGACCCGGGGGCCTGCGGCGGTCAGCACCACCTCGGTGTGGGTGATGCCGTAGCCGATCTCCAGGGCGTCGAGCAGCGCCCTGACGTATGCGTGCACCGCCTCGGTCTCCTCGGCGCCGAGTGCGGCGGGGGCGACGTGGCCGATCTCGACGAAGCCCACGGGGTCCGAGAACTTGCGGGTGATCGCGACGATCTCGTGCTCGCCGTCCTCGGAGAACGCCTCGACGCTGAACTGGGGCCCTTCGTGGAACCGTTCCACCAGCACTCCCGCGTCCGGGATGAGCGCGAAGTCGGCCGAGGCCCGTGCGAACGCCGCGTCGGCCTCCTCGGGGCCGCGCACCACCGAGACGCCGAAACTGCCCGCGCCCTGGGCGGGTTTCACGACGCACGGGGCCCCGTGCTCGTCGAGGAACGCCCGCAGCGCGGCGGCATCGGCCACCCGGGCCACCGGCGTCGTGTCGACCCCGGTCTCCGCCAGCCGCCGCCGCATCGCGTGCTTGTCGTGCACCCAGGCGATGGTCCGCGGGGTGTGGCAGGGCAGCCCCAGCGCCTCGGCGACGGCCGCCGCCCGGTCCTGGTCGCGTTCGCCGAAGGTGCCGACCCGGGTGAAGGGGTGGTGGGCGTGCACCGCCGCGGCCAGCGCCGTCCACTCCTCGACGGGCGCCTCGCTGCGCAGGCCGATGACGCGGTCGTGCTGACCGGGGTTGCGGATCTTGGGGACGAGATCCATCCGGCACAGGATCGTGGTGGCGACGCCGGGGCCGCCGGTCTCGCGGATCAGGCCGGGGATCTCCCGTCCGCCGCCGACGATGAGGACGTGTTCGGTCATGACGTCACCTCGGTGGGTGTCGGAGTGTCGGTGGGTTTCGGAGTGTCGGTGGGGGTCGCGGGGCCGGCGGACTCCGGAGCGGGGGCGGGGGTGTGGTCGCCGCCCTCCGGTGGGGGCGTCGGGCGGGGGCCGCCGGTGGCGCGCAGGCCCAGACCGGCCAGCAGGAACACCCCGGCCAGCAACGCCCAGCCGGCCGTTCCCAGCGGCAGCACCACGGCGGTCATCAGCACCGGGCCGACGATCTGCTGGCCCGTGACGCCGAGGCTGAAGGTGGCCAGGTAGCGGGCGCGGGCAGGGGCCGGTGACATGTCGTACGAGAGGTTCCAGACCGCGACGGAGTGCACGTTCTCGCCCACCGTCAGCAAGGCCACCGCGATGACCGCGCAGGCCGCGGCGGGCCAGGCGGAGACGTGCTCCGCGCCCGCGAACACCCCGCAGGACAGCAGCAGCGGGAGCAGCGCGAACCAGATGAGCTTCAGCGCGCGGGCGGTGGTGTCCGCGAACTTCGCCACGTACACCTGGAGCAGGACGGTGAGCACGGTGTTCACGGCGAGCAGCACCGAGACCGCCGACGCGGGCGCCGAGGTGGCCGTGGTCAGCCACAGCGGCAGCAGCAGGAAGAGGACCGAGTCGTGCAGGGACAGCACCCCGTTCGAGACGGTGAACAGCAGGAACCTCAGATCGAGGAACGGGCTGCGCACCGCCTCGGGCGCGGGGGCCGGCTCCCGGGCGGACTCGTCGTCCCCGGCGGGCCGCGGCACGCTCTTCTCCGCCGCCCCCGTCCTTCCGGCTTCCCCGGCCGGGGCCTCCAGACCCCGGCGCAGCCGCTCCACGACCACGGCGATGACGAAGAAGGTCAGGGCGTTGCCGAGGAACAGGGCGACGAACGCGGCCCGGTACTCGATCGCCAGCACCGCTCCGGCCAGCAGGAATCCGGCGGTCAGTCCGATGTTGCGCACCGAGCGGATCGACGCCATCGTGCGGGCCTGGTTCTCGCCGCCCTCGATGAGCCCGACCACGACCTGCTGCAACGGCGAGCAGCCGCGGTCCAGCCCGGTGAGGACACAGGTCAGTACGGCGTACGGCCAGAAGCTGTCGACCAGCGCGAAGCCCGCGTAGCCCACGCCCCGGGCGGCGAGGAGGATGACGTACACCCGGGTGGGGCCGACCCGGTCGGCCAGGCGGCCGAGCGGCACCGGGCTGACCAGGCCGACGATGCTCGCGACGGAGACCACGCCGCCCACCTGCGTGGCCGGGATGCCGACGACGGTGACGAAGTACAGCGTCGACGCGGCCAGGAACATGCCCGAGCCCACGGAGTCGGCGACGGCCCCGGCGGCCAGCTTCCGGCCCGCCGAGGTCCTGGGCAGGATGGCGAGCGCGAAGCGCAGGAGCCTGGAGGTCTGTTCGGCGCCCGTGTCCTTCTCCCTCCCCGCGACCTTCCCCGTGCCCTTCGCCTTCCCCGTGCCCGCGTCCGACGGCTGCCGGGTGCGCTTCGTGCTCATGCGCCGCCCTCCCCCGCGCGGCCGGAACCGACCGGAACGGCCCCGGCCGCCCCGGACCCGCCCGATACGGACCCGCCCGGTGCGGGCTCGGCCGATACGGGCTCGGCCGCCCCGATCCAGGCCACGAGCTCCCCGGTCCGTCGCACGTGGACGGCGGTGGCCGCCTCCGGCGGGGGTTGTCGCAGCCAGTTCCAGGCGTGCCGGCGGGCCGCGTTGACCAGGTGCTCCGCCTCCGTCCCGCCGCGGGCCGCCGCCTCGGCGAGCAGCGCGGCGGTCAGCTGGAGGCGGGCGACACGGTCCACCAGGACCCAGCCGCCGGCCGCCGTGTGCGCGGGATCGGCGCCCGCCCACTCCGCGCGGACGGCCGCGAGTCCGCGCAGGGCCTCGTCCGCGATGTCCCACGCTCCGGCGGCCCGGCCCTCCGGCCGTTCTCCGAGCTCCGCGCGCAGCCGGCCGCACACCGCGTCGTAGCGCTCCGGAGCGGCGAGGGCGGTGACCAGCCGGGTGACCAGTGCGTGGACCGCCTCCAGCGACGGCCCGTCCGGCGCCGGGGACACCGTCCGGGACCGGGTCCGCACGGTGTCGTCCTCCACCGCCCAGCGCACGCACTCCGTGACCAGCCCGGACGCCTCGTCGGGGACGGCCGCGCCGGCCGCGGCCCGCGCCACGGCGGCGCGGGCGGCGGCCAGGTCGATCAGACGGTCGCAGATCTCCTCGCCCAGCGACACCTGCCCGGGGCGCGGCGGCGGCAGCGCCGCGGCGGCGGCCTCCAGCCGGGCCGCCGCGCCCCGCAGTGCGCGGAGGCCGGGGTCGCCGGTCACACGCGCTCCAGCCAGTGCGCGTACGTCTCGTCGCGGCCCCGCACGACCTCGTGGAAGAGGTCGCGGAGCTGCTTGGTGACGGGTCCGACGCCGGAGCCGACCGGCCGCTCGTCCACGGAGGCGACCGGGACGATCTCGGCGGCGGTGCCGGTGAGGAACGCCTCGTCGGCGATGTACGCCTCGCTGCGCGGAACGCTGCGCTCGGTGACCCGCAGACCGAGGTCCCGGGCGAAGGTGATCGCGCAGTCGCGGGTGAGTCCGGGCAGGATGCCGTCGCTGACGGGCGGCGTGATGAGCTCGCCGTCGCGGACGAGGAAGAGGTTGGCGGCCGACGCCTCCGCGATGTGGCCGTTCGCGGTGAGCATCAGCGCGTCGTCGTAACCGGCGCGCCGCGCCCCCACCTTGGCGAGCGCGCTGTTGACGTAGGCTCCGGTGGCCTTGGCCAGCGGTGGCACGGTCTGGTGGGAGTTGCGCTGCCAGTTGCTGACGACGAGGCGGCAGCCCTCGTTCTCCGCGGTGTCCCCGAGGTAGGAGCCCCAGGGCCAGACGGCGATGGACATGCGGACCGCGTCGAGCTGGGGGGCGACGCCCATCTCTCCGTAGCCGAGGTAGGCGATGGGACGGATGTAGCAGGATTCGTGGCCGTTGACGCGGACCAGTTCGCGGACGGCTTCGACGAGTTCCTCGTCGGTCCAGGACAGTTCCATCAGGTAGACGCGGGCGGAGTCGCGCAGCCGGGCGATGTGGTCGCGCAGCCGGAAGACGGCGGAGCCGGTGTCGGTGGCGTAGGCGCGGATGCCTTCGTACACGCCCCAGCCGTAATGCAGGCTCGGGGTGAGGATGTGCACGGTGGCGTCGTCCCAGGGGACCAGTTCGCCGTCCATCCAGATGTACGGGGTCGGGGTCAGGGGCATGGTGGCTCAGTCTCCTCGTGTGTCGGTGCGGTGGGGCCGAGGCTCCGCAGGCGCCGGTCCTCGCTGTCGCCCTGGAGGCGCACGGTGTCGGCGAGGGTGCGGTGGCCGTCGCCGGTGAAGCGGAACCAGCCCCGGCGCGGTTCGATGTCGCAGCCGCGCAGCCTCTTGGCCTCGTAGGCGGCGAGGCCGTACCAGATCTCGCGGACGCCGTTGGCCAGGGACCAGCGGACGGTCTCGTGATAGGTGAGGGAGAAGTAGACGCCCCGGGCCCGGTCCTCGTCGAAGCCGGCGGTCCGCCCGTACAGGGCCTGACCGGACCGGAGGTAGAGGACGAACCCGAGGGTCTCGCCCTCGCGTTCGGCGCTGACCACCAGGCAGCTGTCGCCGACGGTCTCGCGGATGGCGTCGAAGTCCCGCTGGACGCGGGCCCGGCCGCCGGGCAGCCCGTACTTGGCCCGCAGGGCGACCTGGAGGTCGACGACGGAGTCGGTGAGCGCGTCGGCGCCCTGCCGGATGACGGTGGTGAAGCCGGCCTCGCGGTAGTCGCGCAGTTCGCGGCGGAGCCGGACGCGCTTGCGGCTAGCCAGCGCGGCGAGGTAGCCGTCCCAGTCCCAGGCGTCCAGCCGGAGCACGGACTCGGCGCCGAGGACGGCCGGGGTGTGGCCGCGGGCCTCGGCGGCCGGTCCGATGAGTGCGGCCTGCTCGTCGGTGGCGTACAGCAGGCCGGTGCTGCGGCAGCCGAGCCGCTCGGCCGCCTCGTCGAGCAGCCGGGGCAGTTCGGCGAGCACCTCCCGCCGCTGGGCGGGGGTGCGGCCCGCCGCGTGCACGAGGCCGAGGTGGGAGCCGAAGACGGCCAGGGCGAGGGAGGGGTACTGGTCGCGGCGGGCGTCCGGGAGGTCGTCGACGAGCCCGTCCCACCGGGTCCGGTCGGCGTCCGGCAGCCGCTCGGGGTCGCCGAACGCGCCCAGGTCGCCGACCATCTTGGGCACGTCGTAGAACAGGAGCCCTCCGCCGTCGCGGGTCACCAGCAGCGGCGCCAGGGCGACCAGGCCGCTGTCGGGTCCGTACACCCCCAGGTAACGGGTCTCGTGCAGGTCGGTGCGCTCGGTGAACCGCCACCAGCGGTCGTCCTCCCAGATGACCGGCGGCCGGTCCAGGGCGGGGAGGCCGGCGGCGGTGGGCCGGTCCGCCGGGCCGAGGACCCGGGCCGTCAGCGGGCTCATGGGGCCACCTCCGCGGCGAGGGCCCAGCCGAAGCCGGCCTCTGCCTCGGCCTCGCTCTTGGCGACGCGGGCGAGCAGGTCGCCCTCCGTGCGCGCGGTCACCAGCCAGGTGGCGACGAAGTCGCCCGACTTGCGGTCGCGGTAGCGCGCGCCGCCCCAGTCCTCGCCCACCTCGGCGAGGACCGTGAAGTCCGCGGCGCCGGCGGGCGGTCGCTCGGGTACGCGGGTGACGCGGCCGTCACGCGGCGGCAGGCCGAAGTTGGCGACCAGGGGCGCGGCGCGGGCGTGGGCCCGCACGGCGTCCAGGTCGACGGGCAGTCCGCACTCGATCCTGGACCACAGCTCCCGTGGGTCCAGGCCCAGTACGACGCGCAGCATGGCGGGGATCGGGGTGCCGCCGACGCGTCCGGCGACCTCGCAGAGCACGATCTCCTGCGCGTCGGTCACGAAGAACTCGGCGTGCACGAAGAGGGCGGGCGCCGGGGGCAGCGCGGCGACGAGCCGCCGGGTCTCCGCCACCAGCCGGGCGTGCAGCGGGTCGTCGGCCTCCAGGGTCCAACTGCCGTTGCCGGAGTCGGTCCAGTGCGACAGGCAGCCGCCGTCGGTGTAGACGGAGGGGACGGACACCACGGGCTCGCCGTCCATGTGCAGGGCGTCGACGTGGCAGAAGCGGCCGGCCACGAACTCCTCCACCTCGTGGCCGCCGGACCGCACCCGGTCCGCCACGGACGGGACGTCCGCCGGGCCGTCGAGGACGACCACTCCCGTGGAGCCGGAGCCGTCGCGCGGTTTGACCACGACGGGCCCGGGGTGCGCGGCCATGAAGGCCAGCACCTCGGCCTCGTCCCGGACCGGGGCGAAGGCGGGCACCCTGATCCCTCCGGCGGCGGCGCGCTCCTTCATCAGGACCTTGTCCCGGTAGGCGCGGGCGCTGTCCGGGCGCTGGCCGGGCACGTCCAGCTCCGCGCGCAGGGCCGCGGCCCGCTCCACGTCCACCTCGGCCAGGGCGAGGACGCGGGTGACGCCGTGGCGTTCGCGAAGCCGCCGGGCGGCGTCCCGTACGGCGGTGTCGTCGGTGTAGTCCGCGACCTGCTCCACGTCGAGGAAGCCGGGGCCGGGGTCGGTGCCGCGCGCGGTGACGGCGAGCAGCCGGCCGCGCTCCTCGTCGAGCCAGTCGGCGAACGGGAGTCCGGCGTTGCGGGGGCTGATCAGGATCAGGATCACGCGTCGGCCCCGATTCCGTGGCGGGCGGCGAGTTCCGCGAAGGCGCGGGCGGTGTGCGGGTCGAGCGGGATGCCGTGGGCCGCGCGCTCCTCGGCGATGCGCCGCTGCGGGTCGCCGGGGACCTGTACGGGCAGGGCCGCGTCGGCGGCGGGCCGGGTCTGCCGGGTGGTGGTGAGCAGGTCGTCGAGGCCCTCGGCGAAGCTGTCCGTGCCGCCGAAGGCCGCCGGGTCCAGGCAGATCAGGAAGTGGCCGATCCCCCGGCCGCGGCCGGGGGCGGACTCGCCGATGTGCTCCAGGCGCCAGTCGGCGGGCGAGCCGGTGAGGACGGCGCCCAGCAGGGTGGCGACCATGGCGAGGCCCTGGCCCTTGTAGCCGCCGAGTGGGGAGAGCGCGTACGCCCGGTCGGGGTCGGTGGCGGGCCGGCCGTCCTCGTCGGTGGCCCAGCCGGGGTCGAGGGCGCGGCCGTGCTTGCGCCGCTCCTTGATCTCGCCGAAGCAGACCTGGCTGGTGGCCATGTCGAGGGCGAACTCGTCGCCGTTCGAGGAGGCGGCGAAGCTGAGCGGGTTGGTGCCGTACAGCGGGCGGGCCCCCGAGTAGGGGGCGACGCGGGAGGCGGCGGAGGTGGTGACGATGCCGACGAGGCCCCGGTCCGCGAGGTGGCGGCTGTAGACCGAGGCCGCGCCGAAGTGGTTGGAGTTGCGGACTCCGACGGCGGCCACCCCGTGCGCCGGAGCCCGTTCGGCGGCGGCCCGGGCGGCGGCCAGCCCCGCGACGACGCCGAGCGCTCCGCCGGCGTCCAGCATCACGGCCGGGCCGGTGTCCCGGACGACGGTGATGTCGGGCCGGGGCGCGGCGATGCCGTCCCGGAGCTCCGCGAGGTACTGCGGGAGGAGCCGCAGCCCGTGGGTGTCGATGCCGCGCAGGGAGGTGTCGGTGAGCGCGGCGGCCACGTCGCGGGCGTCGCCCTCGGGGACGCCCGCCTCGCGCAGGGCGGCGACGGCCACGGCCGCGGCGGTCGCGGCCGTGAGCCGCGTGGCCGCTTCGGCCGCGGGCGGTTCGTGCACGCTAGTCATGCGCATGCGCCTTCCAGGACAGGGGTGAGTCGGTGAGGGCGGGGTCGTGGACCGTGAACCCCGCGGCGCGGGCGGCGGGGAGCGACGCGTCGTCCGGCCGGAACCACACGGTGCGGGCCCCGGCCATCACCGCGTGGGTGACGGCGGTGCGCAGCAGGGCGGCCGTCTCGTCCGGGGTCGCCCCGGCCGTCCGCGGTTCGGCCAGCTGCCGTACGTCGTCGGCGGGGGCGGCGCCGGGCAGCGGACGCCGCCGTACGCGCACCGAGGCCGCCTCCGTGCCCTCCCGGTACACGGACAGGCGGGTGTCGTCGGTGTCCACCGCCCCGGCGGCGGTGGGCCGCGCGGTGAACGCGGAGCCCGTGAAGTCCGGGACGAATCCGGTGCCGGGCGTGTCCGGCAGGGTGATCCGGCCGGAGTCGTCGAGCAGGACCCCGCGGCCGGTGTCGACCGCGAGCAGGGCGATGGAGTCGGCGTCGAGGTGGTCGACGTACGGGCCGAGGTGGGCGGTGGCCGAGACCCCGGCACTGGACTCCGGCATGCAGCCGAGCATCGTGCCGAGCCCGGCGGCGCGGGCGCGGCGCAGCATCCGCAGGGCCGGGGTGATGCCGCCGGCCTTCATCAGCTTGAGGTTGACCCCGTGGAAGGCCCCGGCGCAGGCGTCGAGGTCGTCGGGCCCGGTGATGCTCTCGTCGGCGAACACCGGGATCGGGGAGGCGGCCTTGAGCGTGCGGGCGTCGTCCCAGCGCTCGCGTGGGAAGGGTTGCTCCAGGAGCTCGACGCCGAGCCCGGCCATGGCGTCGAGCGCGGCGAGCGTGCCCGGCGGGTCCCAACCGCAGTTGCCGTCCACGAAGAACGGCGCGTCGGTGTGCTCGCGCAGCGCCCGCAGGATGTGCAGGTCGCCGGGGGCGGCCAGCTTGACCTTGTACGCGGGCCAGCCCGGCCGCTCGCGGAGCTTGCGCACCATGACGTCCGGGGTGTCGAGCCCAATGCTGTAGCTGGAGCGCAGGACTTGGGGCTCCGGCCCGCCCAGGTGCTTCCACAGCGGTACGCCGGCGAGCCGGGCGGCGAGGTCGTGGGCCGCGGTGTCGAGGGCGGCCAGGGTGAACGGCGACCCGGCGAGCAGCGGGGCGAGCACGGCCCAGCCGCCCTCGGGGTCCTCGGCCGGGAGCGTGCGCACGACGTCCGCGACCCGGCGGAGGTCGTCGTGCATGACGGGGAGCGCGGAGCGGTAGCGCTCGGTCATGAAGGCGGACGCCTCGCCGAAACCGGAGACGCCCGCCTCGCGCAACTCGACGAGCAGCCCCGGCTGTTCGGGGATGGCCTCGCGGGCGCTGCGCCACACGTCGTGGTCGGTGAGCCTGATCTCGTGGACGTACAGCCTCATGCGGCGGCCTCCGGGAACGGCGGGAAGGCGGCGCCGGGCGCGGAGAGCGGCTTGAGGTCGTCGTACCACTGCGCCTGCTCGTCGTAGGCGGCGAAGAACGGCCGCCCGACCCATTCGGGCCTGCGGGCCTGGAGGAAGCCGAGCACGAAGGCCGGCTCGCCGCCGACCTCGGCGGTGCCGTGGACCATCACCTTGCCGGGGCCCGCGGACATGACGGGGCCGCGGGCGGTGCGGGCGAGGCCGGAGACGCCGCGGACCGCCTCACGGTAGATGTCCAGCGCGCGGGCCAGCGGGAGCCCGAAGTAGTTGCGGGCCCCGGTGTCCCGCTCGACGAACATGTAGTAGGGGACGATGCCGAGTTCGACCTGCCGCTGCCACATCCGCGACCAGGCGGCCGCGTCGTCGTTGACGTGGGCGACCAGGGGCGCCTGGGCGCGGATGACCGCGCCGGTGGAGCGGATCCGGGCGACCGCCTCGCGCACCGCGTCGGTCTCCAGCTCGCGCGGGTGGGAGAAGTGGGCCATGACCGCCACCTGGCGGCCCGCGTCGACGGCCCGCGCGAAGAGCCGCATCAGGTCGTCCGCGTCCGGCCCGGCGGTGAACCGTGCGGGCCAGTACGACAGCGCCTTGGTGCCGAACCTCAGCGTGCGCACGGACCGCATGTCGTCGGCGAGCAGCGGCTCCACCCAGCGCCGCACCACCTCGGTACGCATGATCATCGGGTCGCCGCCGGTGAACAGGACGTCGGTGACCTCGGGGTGCAGGGCGAGGTAGCCGGTCAGGTCGGCCGGGTCCCGCAGCGCCTGGCGCAGCTCGGCCTGGCTGACGAACTGGGCCCAGCGGAAGCAGTATCCGCAGTACGAGTGGCAGGTCTGGCCCTGGGAGGGGAAGACCAGCACGGTCTCGGCGTACTTGTGCTGGAGTCCGTCGAGCCGGCGGCCCTCCAGCATCGGCACGTTGGCCTCCAGTTGGCCCCCGGGGTGCGGGTTCAGCCGCATCCGCGCCTCGGCCGCGGCCCGGCGGAGCTCCTCGCGGGGGGCTCCGCCGTCCAGCAGGGCGGCCATCCGGTCGAAGACGGCGGCGGGCAGCATGTCGCGGTGCGGGAACGTCAGCCGGAAGATCGGGTCGTCCGGCGCTGCCGACCAGTCGATCAGCTCGTCGACCACGTACTCGTTGACCTTGAAGGGCAGGACGCTGCCGACCACCCGCAGGTCGCGGACGTAGGACTCGGGCATGCCGCGGTCCAGCGCAAGACGGGCGAGGCGCTCGTTCGCGTAGTGTCTCACCGGAGGGTCTCTTCTCCGCCGCCCGCGACATGGGACTTGGACCAGTCGAACTCGACGAGGTCCTGGACGCCCATCCGCTCGATGAGGGTGTGCAGGCCGGTGTAGTCGCGCACGAGCCTCTTCCGGCTCGTCTCCGCCCGGCAGTCCGCGAGCATCTCGTGCCCGCCCTCAATGCCAGTCAGGTCCATGACACGGTGCCAGGTCGTGTAGTCCGTGGCGACGAACGCCTCCAGGCCCTCGAAGAGCATGTCGCGGAAGTAGCGCCGCTTCTCCTCGTCGAGCTTGTCGTGCACCACCTCGGCCAGCACGGCGGAGATGGAGGCGTGGCAGTACTCGTCGCGGTTGTGGAGCTTCGCGGTGCTGCTGTTGACCGGCTGGATGTCCGGGTCGTCGGCCAGCAGGTCGAGGTAGGCGTTGATCGAGATCTCCGACACCGTCGCGAAGGCGAGGGTGGTCAGGGACTTCTGCCACCGCTCGGGCGCCGCGTCCCGCAGCCTCAGGTGCTCGCGGGCGGTGTGCGACATGGGCAGGTCGTTGTCGGGCATGGCCCGGCCGCGACGGCGGCGGGTGACCGCGCTCGCGTTGAGGTGCATGAGCGTGTGGTACTGCTCGTCGACCATCGCCTGGGCCAGCGAGATGTTCAGCGCCTCGTCCTGGAGCATGGGGTACTCGCCCTCCATGACCAGGGCGAACGCCGGGTTGGCCACCTTCTGTTCGGCCATGATGGTGTGCCGGTTGTAGGCGATCCACGCCCAGCTCAGCACCTCGGACTTCTTCGCCGGGTCGAGCGCCCGGTAGGTCGGGTGGTCGTGGAAGGGCAGGATGCCCTCCGGGTAGTCGGGCCGGTCGGTCTCGAAGAGCTCGTCGAGATCCGGCTCGTCCCGCTTCACGGTGGCCCGTCGGTGCCAGTTGCCGACGAGGCGGCGGATGACGGCGCTCTCGATCCGGTCGTCGGGATTGTGGCGGGGCACGCCCTCGGGAAGCCCCTTCAGTTCCTCCGGCAGGCCGGTGGGGAATTCCTCTTCGAGGGCCGGGGTCTCGGGTGAGTTGATCATGGTTCGCCTTACGGGATCGACGTTCGGGTGGGATGCGCCCCGCGGGGCCGGGCCCCGCGCCGTCGCCCGCGCCGCCCCACGCTTCCGTCCCACGCCGTCCCGCGCCGCCCCGCGCCTCCTTCCGGCACGACGCGGTCGCCCCTGACCGGGGCGCGGGCGGTGGACGGCGGACAGGACGGACGCGGGGCGGGACGGTGCGGGCGAGCGGGCGGACGCGGCCGGGCGGGACGGTCGGATCGGGGCCGGTGGTCGGGCCCGCTGTCGGGGCCGGTGGGACGTGGGTCGGGGCCCGCCCTTCGGAGCGGGCGGGCCGGCTGTCCGGCGGAATGGGCCGTACGGCTCCGGGCCCGGGCGGGCCGGCGGGCCGC
>NZ_JBAGJZ010000039.1:0-83074 GCF_037034285.1 Streptomyces tyrfis
GGGTGGGGGGGGCGGGCCCCGCCCCCGGCCCCCCGCACACGCCCCCGCAACGCCCGTGAGCCGCCGGACGGAGGGCGGCCCGTGGAGCGGCGGCCCTCCGTCCGGCGGCGGCGGTGGCGTCAGGCCGGCACGTCCGCCGTGCCCGGGGCCAGGAACCGCTTGCCGTTCACCCGCTCCGAGACGCCCTCGCGGTCCAGGTACGGCGTGATGCCGCCCAGGTGGAAGGGCCAGCCGGCGCCGGTGATCAGGCAGAGGTCGATGTCCTGGGCCTCGGCGACGACGCCCTCGTCCAGCATCAGACCGATCTCCTGCGCCACCGCGTCCAGGACCCGGTCGCGGACCTGCTGCTCGGTCAGGACGACGTCGCCCTGCTCGAGGAGCGCCGCGACCTCCGGGTCCAGCTCCGGCTTCCCGGAGTCGTACACGTAGAAGCCGCGCTTGCCCGCCCTCACGACCGCCGCGAGGTTCTCGGAGACGGTGAACCGGTCCGGGAAGGCGCGGTTCAGGGTCTCGGAGACGTGCAGGCCGATCGCCGGGCCGACCAGCTCCAGCAGCACCAGCGGGGACATCGGCAGGCCGAGCGGCTCGACCGCCTTCTCCGCCGTCCCGACCGGGGTGCCCTCGTCGATGACGTTCTGGATCTCGCCCATGAAGCGGGTCAGGATGCGGTTGACGACGAACGCCGGGGCGTCCTTCACCAGCACCGCGCTCTTCTTCAGCTTCTTCGCCACGCCGAACGCCGTGGCCAGGGAGGCGTCGTCGGTCTGCTCGCCCCGGACGATCTCCAGCAGCGGCAGCACCGCGACCGGGTTGAAGAAGTGGAAGCCGACGACCCGCTCCGGGTGTTCGAGCTTCGACGCCATCTCGGTGACCGAGAGGGAGGAGGTGTTGGTGGCGAGGATCGCGTGCGCCGGGACGACCGCCTCGACCTCCGCGAACACCTGCTGCTTGACGCCCATCTCCTCGAAGACGGCCTCGATGACGAAGTCGGCGTCCGAGAAGCCCTCCGCCTTGTCCAGCACGCCCGTGACCAGGGCCTTGAGCCGGTTGGCCTTGTCCTGGTTGATCCGGCCCTTGCCGAGCAGCTTGTCGATCTCGGCGTGGACGTAGCCCACGCCCCGGTCGACCCGCTCCTGGTCGATGTCGGTCAGCACGACCGGCACCTCCAGGCGGCGCAGGAACAGCAGGGCCAGCTGGGAGGCCATCAGACCGGCGCCGACGACGCCGACCTTGGTCACCGGACGCGCCAGGCTCTTGTCCGGGGCCCCCGCCGGGCGCTTGGCGCGCTTCTGGACCAGGTTGAACGCGTAGAGCCCGGCCCGCAGCTCGCCGCTCATGATCAGGTCCGCGAGGGCCTGGTCCTCGGCGTCGAAACCGGCCCCGAGGTCGCCGTCCTTGGCCGCCGCGACGATGTCCAGCGCGCGGTAGGCGGCCGGGGCCGCCCCGTGAACCTTGGAGTCGGCGATCGCCCGGCCCCGGGCGACGGCCTGGTCCCAGGCGTCCCCGCGGTCGATCTCGGGTCGCTCCACCGTGACTGTGCCGTTGAGCACGTCGGCGGTCCACACCAGCGACCGCTCCAGGAAGTCCGCGCCCTCGAAGAGCGCGTCGGCGATCCCGAGCTCGAAGACCTGCTCGCCCTTGAGCTGGCGGTTCTGGTTCAGCGCGTTCTCGATGATCACCGAGACCGCCCGGTCGGCGCCGATCAGGTTCGGCAGCAGGGTGCAGCCGCCCCAGCCGGGAACCAGCCCGAGGAAGACCTCGGGCAGCGAGAAGGCGGGCAGCGCCTTGGAGACGGTGCGGTACGCGCAGTGCAGACCGACCTCGACGCCGCCGCCCATCGCCGCGCCGTTGTAGTACGCGAACGTCGGGACCGCGAGAGAGGCCAGGCGGCGGAAGACGTCGTGCCCGCCCTTGCCGATGGCCAGCGCGTCGGAGCGGTTCTTCAGCAGCTCGACGCCCTTGAGGTCGGCGCCGACCGCGAAGATGAACGGCTTGCCGGTGATGCCGACGCCGACGATCCCGCCCTCGGCGGCCTCCTTCTCGACCTGGTCGATCGCGGCGTTCAGGTTCGCCAGCGACTGCGGCCCGAAGGTGGTCGGCTTGGTGTGGTCCAGGCCGTTGTCCAGTGTGATGAGCGCGAAGCGGCCCGCCCCGGCCGGGAGGTCCAGGTGGCGTACGTGCGCCCGGGTGACGACCTCGTCCGGGAACAGCCCGGCCGCACCCTTCAAAAGCTCGGCGGTGGTGCTCACTTGCTGCCTCCGGCGTCCTCGTGGTGCGGGTTCTCCCAGATGACCGTGGCGCCCATGCCGAAGCCGACGCACATGGTGGTGAGGCCGTAGCGGACCTCCGGCTGCTCCTCGAACTGGCGGGCCAGCTGCGTCATCAGCCGGACGCCGGAGGAGGCCAGCGGGTGGCCGTAGGCGATGGCGCCGCCGTACTGGTTGACGCGCGCGTCGTCGTCGGCGATGCCGTAGTGCTCCAGGAAGGCGAGCACCTGCACGGCGAACGCCTCGTTGATCTCGAACAGACCGATGTCGTCGATCGACAGCCCGGCCTGGGCGAGGGCCTTCTCGGTCGCCGGGATCGGGCCGTAGCCCATGACCTCCGGCTCGACGCCCGCGAAGGCGTACGAGACCAGGCGCATCCGGACCGGCAGGCCGTTCTCCCGGGCGAAGTCCTCGCTCGCGACGATGGCGGCGGTGGCGCCGTCGTTCAGACCGGCCGCGTTTCCTGCGGTGACCCGGCCGTGCACCCGGAACGGGGTCTTGAGGTTCGCCAGGTTCTCCAGCGTGGTGCCCGGGCGCATCGGCTCGTCGGCGGTGACCAGGCCCCAGCCCGTCTCTCCGCCCTCCGGGTCGGTGCGGCGCACCGAGATCGGCACCAGGTCCTGCTGGATCTTTCCGTCCGCGTACGCCTTGGCGGCCTTCTCCTGCGAGCGGACCGCGTACTCGTCGGCGCGCGCCTTGGTGATCTGCGGGAAGCGGTCGTGCAGGTTCTCCGCGGTCATGCCCATGAACAGCGCGGACTCGTCGACCAGCTTCTCCGACACGAACCGCGGGTTCGGGTCGACGCCCTCGCCCATCGGGTGGCGGCCCATGTGCTCGACGCCGCCGGCCACGACCACGTCGTACGCGCCGAAGGCGATGGAACCGGCCGTCGTGGTGACGGCGGTGAGGGCGCCCGCGCACATGCGGTCGATGGAGTAGCCGGGGACGGACTGCGGCAGACCGGCCAGGATCCCGGCGGTACGGCCCAGCGTCAGACCCTGGTCGCCGATCTGGGTGGTCGCGGCGATGGCGACCTCGTCGATCTTCGCGGGGTCCAGGGCCGGGTTGCGGCGCAGCAGCTCCCGGATGGCCTTCACGACGAGGTCGTCGGCGCGGGTCTCGTGGTAGATGCCCTTGGGGCCCGCTTTGCCGAACGGGGTGCGGACGCCGTCGACGAAGACGACGTCCCTGACGGTACGAGGCACGGTGGCTCTCCTCCAGGGTGCGGGATGGCACTGCTGCGCGGCATGCCCGAGGGCACGCCGTCCCCTCATGCTACTTGCGGGTAACCAGACTGCCCACCCCCTGTGTCCGGAGCGGCGAAGGTCACACGCGGGCGGCCGGGGCGCGGCCCGGGAACCCGGGAGGCCCTGGAACCGCGGGGCGCCCGCCGGGAAACCCCGGGACATGCGGAGAGCCATGGCCCGGCGGGGCCGGGACCATGGCTCAGGGGCGCCGGGGCACGATCGGGGGAGGGCTCGGCGCCCGTGCAACCTGGCGTGAATACGACCCTCCGTCGGCGGGTTCTCAGGAGAGCGCGCGCACCAGCAGCGGGGTCACCAGTTCGATCTGCCAGCGTCGTGCGCCGTAGCCGGTGAGCGCGGCCTCGACCGTGTCCGACGACGGGTTCCGGGGCGGCTCCCAGCAGATCCGGCGCACCGTGTCGGGCGTGATCAGGTTCTCCTGCGGCAGGTGCAGCCGTTCCGCGAGCTCCGAGACCGCCGTGCGGGCGGCGGAGAGCCGGGCCGCCGCGGCCGGGTCCTTGTCCGCCCAGGCGCGGGGCGGCGGCGGACCGGCGACGGCCTGGCCGGGCTGCGGCAGCTCGGAGTCCGGCAGGGCCTTGGCGCGGTCGACGGCCGCCTGCCACTGCTCCAGCTGGCGGCGCCCCATGCGGTGGCCGAAGCCGGACAGGGCGGTCAGCGCGTGCGTGTTCGGCGGCAGCGCCATCGCGGCCTCGATGATCGCGGCGTCGCTCAGCACCTTGCCGGGCGAGATGTCCCGGCGCCGGGCCACCTGGTCGCGGGCGGTCCACAGCTCCCGGACCACCGCCAGCTGACGGCGGCGGCGGATCTTGTGCATGCCGGAGGTGCGGCGCCACGGGTCCTTGCGCGGGGGAGCGGGCGGCGCCGAGGCGATCGCGTCGAACTCCTCCCTGGCCCACTCCAGCTTGCCCTGCCGGTCGAGCTCCTCCTCCAGCGCGTCGCGGAGGTCGATCAGCAGCTCCACGTCGAGCGCCGCGTAGCGCAGCCAGGGCTCGGGGAGCGGGCGGGTGGACCAGTCGACGGCCGAATGACCCTTCTCCAGGGAGAAGCCGAGCACGTTCTCGACCATGGCGCCGAGGCCGACCCGGGGGAAACCGGCCAGCCGCCCGGCCAGCTCGGTGTCGAACAGCCCGGTGGGGGTCATCCCTATCTCCCGCAGGCAGGGCAGGTCCTGGGTGGCGGCGTGCAGGATCCACTCGCTGCCGCCCAGTGCGGTTCCCAGGCCCGACAGGTCGGGGCAGCCCACCGGGTCGATCAGCGCGCTGCCCGCGCCGGCCCGGCGCAGCTGCACCAGATAGGCGCGCTGGCCGTAGCGGTAGCCGGAGGCGCGCTCGGCGTCCACGGCCACCGGGCCGGAACCCGCGGCGAACGCGGCCACCACCCGGGCGAGGGCGTCGTCGGAGGCCACCACCGGGGGAATGCCCTCGCGAGGTTCGAGCAAGGGGATCGGCGCCGGGGCGACGTCGTCCGGGGGAGCGCCCCCGGTGGTTCGCAGTGATGTGTCTGCTGCGGTCTCTTGGGCGTCGGTCACGTGTCAAGGGTATCCGTGTATGTACGGCGCCCGTCGACGGAACGTTCCGTCGACCGGCGCCGATGCATGCAAACCAGCCGGGCCCGGCGGACGCGCGGAGCCGCCGGGGCGCGGGCGGTCAGTGGATGATGCCCGTCCGCAGGGCGACGGCGACCATTCCGGCGCGGTCGCCGGTGCCGAGCTTGCGGGCGATCCGGGCCAGGTGGCTCTTGACGGTCAGGGCGGACAGGCCCATGGAGACGCCGATGGCCTTGTTGGACTGGCCCTCGGCGACCAGCCGGAGGACCTCGACCTCGCGGCCGGACAGCTCGCGGTAGCCGCCCGGGTGGCTCGGGGCGCCGGGGGGACGGCGGTGCATACGGGCGGCGTTGGCGCCGATGGGCGCGGCGCCGGGGCGGGTGGGGTGGCCGATGTTGGTCCGGGTGCCGGTGACGACGTAGCCCTTCACGCCGCCCGCGAGGGCGTTGCGCACCGCGCCGATGTCGTCGGCGGCGGAGAGGGCGAGGCCGTTCGGCCAGCCGGCGGCCCGGGTCTCGGACAGCAGGGTCAGCCCGGAACCGTCGGGCAGGTGGACGTCGGCTACGCAGATGTCGCGCGGGTTGCCGACGCGGGGACGGGCCTCCGCGATGGACGACGCCTCGATGACGTCACGTACTCCGAGTGCCCACAGATGGCGGGTGACGGTGGAACGGACGCGCGGGTCGGCCACGACGACCATGGCCGTCGGCTTGTTCGGGCGGTAGGCGACCAGGCTTGCGGGCTGCTCTAGGAGAACGGACACCAGGCCTCCTGGGAAGTGGCGGGACGGGCCGGCTCGGGGATGAAGCCGGGGCGAACCGTGCTTGAAGGGTCATTGACCTCTTCGGCAGCAGACCCGTCCTCCTTTAGAGGAAGATCGCGATTTGCTGAGTAATAATTCGGGCAAATCGGACGCGCGATCGATTGTACGAAAAAAATGCCAGTAATTCCGCTTTGTCTGTCACTCAATGTTATGGGCAGGCCAAGGCTCCGGCGGTCCCGCCATGGGGCCGGGCACCCGGTGGGACGCGTCCGTGGGACGGGGAGAGCGGGGCGGGGGAGGCGTGTCAGGGGAGGCGTGTCAGGGGACGTGCGGGCCGCGCCGCTGCGGAAGCGTGACCACCGCCGCGTCGGACGGCCCGGAGGGCGGCAGCCCGGCGATCTGGCACAGCAGATCCCCCCACGCCATCAGGTGCGCCGCGGTGTCCGGGGCCCCGCCCCGGCCCTCGCGCGGCGTCCAGGAGGCCCGGATCTCGATCTGGGTCGCCGGCCGCCGCGCGCCCAGCGTCCCGAAGTAGTGCGACCCCGCCAGGGTCACCGTGCCGCCCGCCTCCCCGTACGACAGCCCGCGCGCCTCCAGCGCCCCGGTCAGCCACGACCAGCACACCTCCGGCAGCAGCGGATCGGACGCCATCTCCGGTTCCAGCTCCGCGCGCACCAGCGTCACCAGACGGAAGGCTCCGTGCCAGGACTCGTGCCCGGCCGGGTCGTGGAGCAGCACGAGCCGGCCGTCGGCGAGATCCTCCTCGTCCTGGACGACCGCCGCCTCCAGGGCGTACGCGTGCGGCGCGAGCCGCTGCGGCGGCCGTGTCGCCTCGACCTCCAGTTCGGGTCGCAGCCGCGCCGCTTGCAACGCGTCCACCGCCGACCGGAACGCGGGCGGCACGGAACCGCCCTCCGCGCTGTCCTTGCCGTCAGCGCCATCGGGTCGGTCGGAGAACTGTTCCTGAGCCGGAGCCATGCGGGGAAGAGTAGGCGGAACCGGAGCCGCGCGCAGGGAGAGACACCCGGGCGGGCCCGGCGGCTTGCGGCTCCATGCGAAGATTCCGGATGTGAGTGCCAACGATCGCCCCACGGGCCAGCAGCCGAAGACCTCCCCCGCCCATGACTCGGCGTTCCTCAGGGCGTGCCGCCGCGAGCCGGTGCCGCACACCCCGGTGTGGTTCATGCGTCAGGCGGGACGTTCGCTGCCGGAGTACCTGAAGGCGCGCGAGGGCATCCCGATGCTCGACTCCTGCATGATGCCGGAGCTCGTCGCCGAGATCACCATGCAGCCGGTCCGCCGGCACGAGGTGGATGCCGCGATCTACTTCAGCGACATCGTCGTGCCGCTCAAGGCCATCGGGATCGACCTCGACATCAAGCCCGGCGTCGGCCCGGTCGTCGCCGAGCCGTTCCGCACCCGCGCCGACCTGGCCCGGCTGCGCGACCTCACCCCCGACGACGTCCCCTACATCACCGAGGCGGTCGGCCTGCTCACCGCCGAGCTGGGCGCGACCCCCCTGATCGGCTTCGCCGGGGCGCCGTTCACGCTCGCCAGCTACCTCGTGGAGGGCGGCCCGTCCCGCAACCACGAGCACACCAAGGCCATGATGTACGGCGAGCCGGAGCTGTGGGCGGATCTGGTCGACCGGCTGGCCGACATCACCGGCGCCTTCCTCAAGGTGCAGATCGAGGCCGGCGCCTCCGCCGTCCAGCTCTTCGACTCCTGGGTCGGCGCGCTGTCCCCGGCCGACTACCGGCGCTCGGTGCTCCCCGCCTCCGCGAAGGTCTTCGAGGCCGTCGCCCCGTACCAGGTCCCGCGCATCCACTTCGGCGTCGGCACGGGCGAGCTCCTCGGCCTGATGGGCGAGGCCGGCGCGGACGTCGTCGGAGTCGACTGGCGCGTCCCGCTCGACGAGGCCGCGCGCCGCGTCGGCCCCGGCAAGGCGCTGCAGGGCAACCTCGACCCCGCGGTGCTGTTCGCGCCGACCGCGACGGTGGAGGAGAAGGCCCAGGAGGTGCTGGACGCCGCCGCCGGACTGGAGGGCCACGTCTTCAACCTGGGGCACGGCGTGATGCCGTCGATGGACCCGGACGCCCTGACCCGGCTCGTGGCGTACGTGCACGAGCGGACTGCGCGCTGAGGGAGACGTCCCGGCGGGCGCCCGGGGGACGGTACGAACCGGCCCCCGGGCGCCCGCTCAGGCGGTGCCCGCCCGCCGTAGGGCCGTCACCGTCTTGCGGGCGGCCACCAGCACCGGGTCCCAGACCGGTGAGAACGGCGGGGCGTAGCCGAGGTCCAGGGCGGTCATCCGGTCCACCGTCATCCCCGCGGTGAGCGCCACGGCCGCCACGTCGACCCGCTTGGCCGCCCCCTCCCGGCCCACGATCTGCACGCCGAGCAGCCGCCCGGTGCGGTACTCCGCGAGCATCTTCACCGTCATGGGCCGCGCCCCCGGGTAGTAGCCCGCCCGCCCCGTCGACTCGATCGTCGCCGTGACATAGCGCAGCCCCACCGCGCGGGCGTCCTTCTCCCGCAGCCCGGTGCGGGCGATCTCCAGGTCGCACACCTTGCTCACCGCCGTGCCCACCACCCCGGGGAACGTCCCGTAGCCGCCCGCGACGTTGGACCCGATGACCTGGCCGTGCTTGTTGGCGTGGGTGCCCAGCGCGATGTGCCGGGTGCGGCCCGCCACCAGGTCGAGCACCTCGACGCAGTCGCCGCCCGCCCAGATGTTCTCGTGCCCGACGACCCGCATCGACAGATCGGTCAGCAGACCGCCGTGCGGGCCCAGCGGCAGACCCACCGCCCGCGCCAGCGTCGTCTCGGGCGCCACTCCGATGCCGAGCACCACCACGTCCGCCGGATGGAGCGCGCCGCCCGCGACGACCGCGTCGGCCCGGCCGTCCGGCCCGGTGCGCACGGCCGTCACCTCGGCCCCGTTGACCGTGGTGATGCCCAGGCCGTCCATGGCCTCGTGGACCAGCCGCCCCATGTCGGGATCGAGCGTCGCCATCGGCTGCTCGCCGCGGTTGAGCACGGTCACCTCGAAGCCGTGCTTCAGCATCGCCTCCGCCATCTCGACGCCGATGTAGCCCGCGCCGACGACGACTGCCCGTCGGCGGCCCGCCGGCACCCGGTCCAGCGACTCCAGCAGCGCCTGCCCGTCGTCCAGCGTCTGCACCCCGTGCACCCCGGGCGCGTCGATGCCGGGCAGCGCCGGGCGCACCGGCCGGGCGCCCGTCGCGATGACCAGCTTGTCGAAACCCGTCCAGTACGTCTCGGAGGTCTCCAGATCCAGCGCCCGCACCCGCTGCCCGGCGACGTCGATCTCCGTGATCTCGGTGCGCATCCGCAGATCGATGTCGCGGGCCCGGTGCTCCTTCGGGGTACGGGCGATGAGGTCGTCCCGTTCCGTCACGTCGCCGCCGACCCAGTACGGGATGCCGCAGGCGGAGTACGAGGAGAAGTGGCCCCGCTCGAAGGCGACGATGTCCAGTTCGCCGGGGCCCTTGAGCCGGCGGGCCTGGGACGCGGCGGACATGCCCGCCGCGTCGCCGCCGATGACCACCAGTCGCTCCGTCATTCCCGGTCCCTTCGACGCCGTTCCGGGGACCACGCTACGACGCCGGGGGCCTCGGCGCGGGACGCGACGGCGCCGGTGTCCTCGTCGCCCGCCGTCGGCGCAGCCGGTCGCGGACCAGCCGCGCCAGCACCGCGAGCACGGCCGCCGAGGCGAGGAACGGCGCCGTGGCGCCCAGCACCACGGCGCCCCAGCGCAGCACCGAGACGAACGCCCGCCAGCCGCCGCGCAGCGCGTCCAGGAACCCGGGGCCGTCGTCCCCGCCCTTCGCCTCCGGCGCCCCCGCCGGTTCGGACAGGTTCAGCGTGACCGTCGCCAGCGAGGTGCGGTCCCTCAGCGACGCCTGTTGGGCCAGCAGCGACTCCAACGCCGCCTGACGGCTGCTCAGCTCGCCCTCCAGCGTGACCACGTCGGCGAGCGCGTCGGCCCGGTCCATCAGCTTGCGCACCCGTGCCACGCTCGCCCGCTGGGAGGCGATCCGGCTCTCCACGTCGACCACCTGGTCGGTGACGTCCTTCGCGGAGGAGGTGCGCGACAGCAGCCGCCCGGTGCCCGCGAGGTCCTTCAGGACCGTCTCGTAGGCGTCCTGCGGGACGCGCAGCACGATGTGCGAGGTCTCGTGCGTCCGGTCGGCCCGCTCGGTCTGCTCGTCGGCCACCAGGCCGCCCGCCGCCTTCGCCGCCGCGCGGGCCGCGGCGGCCGCCTTCGGCACGTCCCTCACCTCGACGGAGAGCGTGGCGGTACGGATGACATGGGCGCCCGCGGGCAGGCCGGCCGGCTTCTCGCGGTCCGCCGGGGAACCGCCCGAGCCGTCCGCCGCCCGGCCCTCCGGGGCGTCCGCGGCGCCCCGTTGGCCCGCGGCGGCGGCGTTTCCGCTGTCGGCGGCGCGCTTCTCGCTCGTACCGCTGCCGGCACCGCAGCCGCTCAGCGCGAGGAGACCGGCCAGGAGCCCGGCGGCCAGGGCGGTGCGTGAACGGCGCGGGCGCGAGGCCGGACGGCGCCGGGCGCGTCTCGCGGTCGAGCGGTGCTGCGGTCGGGCTGTCTGCATGACTGCTCCCCCCGGAACGGGTCGTCGACGCCCCGTCGACGTCGCAGGTTCGACGTGCGGGCCCGCCCGCGGGTTGCCGGTTCCCGGTTTCGAAGCGGTCACGTTCGAGCCTCGAACAGGGTCTGAGAGAGTGGGGGCATGGAGCGTTCACTCAACCGCGCGCACACAGGTACGGGTACGGGGCACGTCGTCGTCATAGGCGGCGGCATCGCCGGTCTCGCCGCCGCCCACCGGCTTCTCGGGGCAGGGCTGCGGGTGACCCTGCTGGAGGCCGCCGACCGGCTCGGCGGCAAGCTCATGACCGGCGGGATCGCGGGCGCCCGGGTCGACCTGGGCGCCGAGTCGATGCTCGCCACCCGCCCGGAGGCGGTGGACCTGGCCCGCGCCGTCGGGCTCGGCGACCGCCTCCAGCCGCCCGCCACCACGGCCGCGTCGGTGTGGACGCGCGACGCCCTGCGGCCCATGCCCAAGGGGCATGTGATGGGCGTGCCGGGCGACCCGGCGGCCCTCGGTGACGTCATCTCCCCGGAGGGCCTCGCCCGCATCGCGCAGGAACGCGACCTCACCCCGACCGCCGTCGGCGACGACGTCGCGGTCGGCGCGTACGTCGCCGACCGGCTCGGCCGCGAGGTCGTCGACCGGCTGGTGGAACCGCTGCTGGGCGGGGTGTACGCGGGCGACGCCTACCGGATCTCGATGCGGGCCGCCGTGCCGCAGCTGTTCGAGGTGGTCCGGGAGGGCGGTTCGCTGCTCGACGGCGTCCGGCGCATCCAGGAACGGGCGGCGGCCCGGCCGCGCACCGGCCCGGTCTTCCAGGGCATCGAGGGCGGCATCGGCACGCTGCCGGAGGCGGTCGCCGCCGCGGTGCGCGCGGCCGGCGGGGACATCCTGACCGGCACCCCCGTCCTCGGCCTGACCCGTACCGCCACCGGCTGGGACGTCCGCACCGAGGCCCGGGTGATCGCCGCCGACGGCGTGGTGCTGGCCGCCCCCGCCTGGGCCGCTTCCACCCTGCTCGCCGCCGAGTCGCCGAAGGCCTCCGCCGAGCTCGCCGGGGTCGAGTACGCCTCCATGGCGCTCGTCACCCTGGCGTTCCGCCGCTCCGACGTGGCCGGCGCCGACGCCCTCGACGGACGCTCCGGCTTCCTCGTCCCGCCGGTGGACGGCCGCACCATCAAGGCGTCCACCTTCTCCACCCGCAAGTGGAAGTGGGTCGACGACGCCGCCCCCGACCTCTTCGTGCTGCGCACCTCCGTCGGCCGGTACGGCGAGGAGGACCATCTGCACCGCGAGGACGGCGAGCTGGTCGACGTGTCGCTGCGCGATCTCGCCGCGGCGACGGGCCTGGCCGCGAAGCCGGTGGACACCGTCGTCACCCGGTGGATCGGCGGACTGCCCCAGTACCCGGTGGGCCACCTCGCCCGGGTCGCCCGGATCCGCGAGGAGATCGCCGCGCTGCCGGCGCTGCGGGTGTGCGGAGCGGTCTACGACGGGGTCGGCATCCCGGCGTGCGTCGCGAGCGCCCACCGCGCCGCGGACGAGCTGGCGCGCGAGGTCGCGGGCGGGTTCGGGCGCGGGGCGGAGGAAGAGATCATCGCCACGCCCACCCTGGTTCAGGGCACGGGAAACGACGCGGGACAATAGCCGTATGAGTGCGCCCGAGAAGATTCCCAACGCCGGCAAGAAGGCCAAGGACCTCAACGAGGTCATCCGCTACACGCTGTGGTCCGTCTTCAAGCTGCGCGACGTCCTGCCCGAGGACCGTGCCGGTTACGCCGACGAGGTCCAGGAGCTGTTCGACCAGCTCGCGGCCAAGGACATCACCATCCGCGGCACCTACGACCTGTCCGGTCTGCGGGCCGACGCCGATCTCATGATCTGGTGGCACGCCGAGACCTCGGACGAGCTCCAGGAGGCGTACAACCTCTTCCGGCGCACCAAGCTGGGCCGGGCGCTGGAGCCGGTCTGGTCGAACATGGCGCTGCACCGCCCCGCCGAGTTCAACAAGTCGCACATCCCGGCGTTCCTGGCCGACGAGACGCCGCGCGACTACGTCAGCGTCTATCCCTTCGTGCGCTCCTACGACTGGTATCTGCTGCCGGACGAGGACCGCCGCCGGATGCTCGCGGACCACGGCAGGATGGCCCGCGGCTACCCGGACGTCCGGGCCAACACCGTCGCCTCCTTCTCGCTGGGCGACTACGAGTGGGTCCTCGCCTTCGAGGCCGACGAACTGCACCGCATCGTCGACCTCATGCGCCACCTGCGGGGCTCCGAGGCGCGGATGCACGTCCGCGAGGAGATCCCGTTCTTCACCGGGCGCCGGAAGTCGGTCGCAGACCTGGTGGCCGGGCTCGCGTAGCGAGCGGGCCCCGACCACCCCAGCCCGGAAGATCAGACGGCGGGCGCCGGCGCGTCACGCGCTGCCCGTCGTTCCAGCGACACCGGGTTCGGCTCCGGGACCGCCGCGGGTCCGTCCCGCGGCGCCCCCGGGACCCGCGGGGCGAGTGAATCGCCCTGTCCCGTCGGCCCCCGCCCCCCTCGCCCCTTCGGGCGCGGGCGCGCGGGCGCGTACGGGAGCACACTGAGCCCGGCCCCTGCGAGGGGCCGGGCCCAGTGCCGTCTTCACCGCTCCCCGTGTCTCCTGCCCCTCGTCCCGTCCCCTCCCTCGGGGCTCCGTCGCCTCCCTCGGGCCCGGTCTCCGCCGGGTGGTCATCCGCCGAGGGCCGCCGCGTCTCCGCCGGGGGTCATCCGAGGAGGGCCGCGCGGGCGGCGCGCAGCAGCAGGGTGGCGCGGCGCGGCGGACGCGCGCCCGCCCGGTCCCGCCACCAGTGGGTGAGCCGGCGTCGTGCCGCGGCGTCGGCGGGGCGGCCGGTGCTCAGCAGCTCCTCGGCGAAGTCCAGCGCGTCCCGCCGGTACCCGCCGGACATGGGGCGGCTCCCGGCGTACGCGAGGAACGCCGGGCGGTAGTCGGCGCCCAGGATCTCCGGCAGCTCCGGCGCCACCTTGGCGACCACCCCGGCCCGTTTGACGGCCAGCGCTCGGGTCTGGACCCCGAGCCGCCGCTCGTCGAAACCCGGCGGGGCGGGGGCGCCCGCGACGAGCGCGGAGAGCAGCGCGGTCTGCGCCGCCGCGAGACCGTCGCGCGCCTCCTCCGTGGCCGATCTCGCGCCGCCCGCCCGGCGCACGCCCGCGCGGAAGACATCCTCCCCGGCACGCGCCCCAGCGCCCGCGCCGGAGGCCAGGGCCGCGTCCGGGACCGGGCGCGGCAACGGCGCTCCGCCGGCGGAGCGCCGCCCGCCGCCCCCGGCGGCCGCGGAGCGGGCCAGCGTGGCGCGGATCGCGGCCAGTTCGGCCGCCAGTTCCCCGGCGGGCGGGAAGTCGTCGTCGCGTTCCAGCAGGACGCCGGGCGGATCGACCCGGGAACGGAGCTCCGCGAGGACGTCGAGCACCGGCGCGGTGACCGGGTGGGCGTGGGTGTCGTGCCAGACGCCCTCCTTCTCGACCCCGCCCGCCACATGCACGTACGCGATGGCCTCCACCGGCAGTTCGTCGAGCGCGGCGGCGGGGTCCTCCCCGCGGTTGACGTGATTGGTGTGCAGGTTGGCGACGTCGATCAGCAGCCCGACCCCGGTGCGCTCCACCAGCTCCGCCAGGAACTGGCCCTCCGTCAGCTCCTCGCCGGGCCAGGACAGCAGCGCCGCGATGTTCTCCAGCGCCAGCGGCACCGGCAGCGAGTCCTGCGCGATCCGCACGTTCTCGCACAGCACGTCCAGCGCGTCCCAGGTCCGGGGCACCGGAAGCAGATGGCCCGCCTCCAGGCCCGGCGACGCGGTGCGCGGCCCGCCGGCCCGTACGAACGCGATGTGCTCCGTGACCAGGGGCGTGCCGAGGAGTTCGGCACGGGCCGCGAGACCCGCGAGCCGGCCGGCGTCGGGGCGCTCGGCCCCGCCCAGGCCCAGCGAGACGCCGTGCGGGACGACGGTGACCCCGCGTTCCCTCAGCCGCAGCAGCGAATCGGGCAGATGATCGGCGCAGATGTTCTCGGCGACCGTCTCCACCCAGTCGATCCCCGGCAGCGCCTCGACGATCTCCGCGATCTCCGGCCGCCAGCCGATCCCCGTCCCCAGCCTCATGCCGCCCCCTCCTTCTTCTCCTCGGGTTCTCCCCGTGCAGGGGTGATGGCCCCTGCGGGCGGTGACGAATCCGAGGACGGGGACGTTCAGAGGATGATCTGAGGTTCCCGGCCCGGGAAGCGGGACCATCGCCTCCGCTCCGGTCGGCTCCGTCCATCCGCGTTCCGGCTTGGTTCGGTCGCGCAACGGCTCCGGTTCAGCTCAGCCGCGTACCGACCTCGCTCAGCGGCGCATCGGTTCCGCTCGGCGGCGCAGCGCCGGGTGATCGGCGACCACCGTGCACGAACCCGGGGCGATCTCGGTGAATCCGGCGTCGCGGACCACCGGGAGCCCGCTCGCCACGAGTTCCCGCCAGCGTTCCGCGCCGGCCGTGGCGACGGAGAGCGGGAAGCCCGCCTCCCGCCACGCCTGGCGTTCCGCCTCCGGCAGCTCCCACCAGGCGAGCTGCGCGCCGTGGCCGGCCTGCGCCATCGCCTTCCCCGCCGACATGTCCAGCTCGGGGTTGAGCCACAGCACGGGTCCCGCGAGATCGGGCGCGGCCGGCGGTCCGGGGTCGTCCAGGTCCGTTCCCGACACCTGGAGCTTCGCCAGCTCCTTCGGCCAGCCGTCCAGGGGCAGCGGCGGGAAGACCCGGACCTCGGCGCTCTCGCCCGTGACCGTGACGCCGGGCAGCTCGGCCGCCCTGCGCCACTCCGCGCCCCGGGCCCGCCGCACCACCTTGCGGATCCGGGCGTCCTGCCAGTCCCGTACCGCCCGCGCCCACTCGCCCTCACCGGTCGAGCGCTCGTCGGAGAGCATCGTCAGCACCGCCCGGGCGGCGGTCCGCAGCGCGTCGGCACGGGCCGGGGGAGCCGCCTTCTCGATGCGCACGACCAGCGGCAGGACGTACTGCGGCGCCTCGTCACGGTTCGTCCGCCCGTTCTCGAACGGGCTGTCCGCCGGGGCGGGACGGGACGCCGGGACCGGGACGGTCGGCTCGGGGCCCGGTCCAGGAGCCGGGGCCGGGGCCGGGGACGCAGAGGTGTTGTCGTTGCTCACCCACCCCAGTCTGCCAGCCGTCCGCACGCACTCTTCCTGGCGTGAAGCACACTCTTCTTGGCGCAAAGAGCCCCTACGGGCGAGGATGCACCGTATGAAGAGCGATCTCTTTTCCAGCGAGAACCTGGCCCAGCAGGCCACGGCCCCCGGCATGACCCTGCAGAACGCCAAGTCCGTCAAATACGCCGTCAACGGCGAGATGTACGCCCGTCAGGGAGCGATGATCGCCTTCCGCGGCGATCTGCAGTTCGAACGCAAGGGCCAGGGCATCGGCGGCCTGCTGAAGCGGGCCGTCACCGGCGAGGGGCTGCCGCTGATGACGGTGCGCGGCCAGGGCGAGGCCTGGTTCGCCCATGAGGCGGAGAACTGCTTCATCGTCGAGATGGACCAGGGCGACGTCCTCACCGTCAACGGCCGCAACGTGCTCTGCTTCGATCCCACGCTCGCCTATGAGATTAAGACCGTGAAGGGCGCCGGGATGGTCGGCGGCGGCCTCTTCAACAGCACCTTCACCGGATACGGCAAGCTCGGCCTGATATGCCACGGCCACCCCATCGTGATCCCCGTCACGCCCCAGCAGCCGGTGTTCGTCGACACCGACGCGGTGGTCGGCTGGAGCGCCGCCCTGAACACGTCGCTGCACCGCTCGCAGAGCTTCGGTTCGATGGTGCGCGGCGGGTCCGGCGAGGCCGTCCAGCTGCGGCTGGACGGCGAGGGCTTCGTGATCATCCGGCCCAGCGAGCTGAAGCAGGAACGGGCTTCGTCCAACTGACCGGAGCGGGCGCGGCCGCCCCACGGGCCCCGGGCGGGGCGGGCCGTCGGCCGACGACCGACAGGGAGCGGCCGGCTCGCCCGCGCCCTCCTCCGCCCCTGCGTCCCTGCTGGGCCGTGTCTGACAAATAGCGCCGTCCGCCCGCAGGGCGGGGCGCGTGCCGGGCGTCGCGCGCCAGGCGGGATTTGTCAGACACACCTAGCCCGTCCGCGCCCCGTCCGCCCCCGCTCAGCCGCGCATCAGGTCGGAGACCTTCACGAAGCGGTATCCGCGCTCGCGCAGCCTCGGAACCACCGTGCGCACCGCCTCCTCGGTGACCGGCGCCGCGCTGCGGGTGCAGTGCATGACGACGAGGGAGCCCGGCTTCACCCCGTCCAGCACCTGCCGGGCGACCGCGCCCGCGTCCGACGCGAACGCGTCCCCGCCGACCACGTCCCACTGGACCGCCGTCACCTTCTCCGGGGCGAGCGCGCGCCGCGAGGCGTCGTCGTAACAGCCGCCGGGGAAACGGAAGTACGGCACCACATGGCGCACCCCGGCCTTCCGGAACGCGGCGAAGGCCCGTGCCACGTCCGCCCGCATCTCGCCCCGCGCCAGGGCGGGCAGCCCGTAGCAGGGCGACGCGAAGGCGTAGTGACTGTAGGAGTGGTTGGCGACCTCGAACAGTGGATCACTCCCGATGGACCGGGCCTGCGCCGGGTACTCCTCGGCCCAGCGTCCCGTCATGAACACCGTCGCGGGCACCTTCGACCGCCGCAGCAGCGCGATCAGCCCGGGGTTGTCGAAACGCTCGCCCGCCGCCGCGCGCCGCCCCTCGGCGGCGGTCATGTCGGCGTCGAACGTCAGCGCCACCACCTTCTCGCCGCTCCGAGCCCCGCGGGCGAAGACCGGGGTCAGCCCGCCGGGACCCGGAGCCAGCGTGGGCGGCGGCGACACCGCGGCGGCGGGAGCCGACGGCGGGTGCGCGGGAACGGAGGCGGCCGCCGCCGGGGAACGTTCGGCGGGCGACGAACCGGAACCGCCGCAGCCGGTCAGAGCGATGCCGAGGACGACACCGGCCGCCCCCAGAGCGATCGGGCCCATCAGTTTTCGTGCATAGTCGATCACTTGCGGAAGGTATCCGACGATCTGATCGGGGATCGCCTATGGCGTCGCCGGGGGCGGGAGCCGGGCGTGGGAATCACCCGGCCGCGCCCCGCCCGTGCTCAGCGGTTCAGTGCCAGGGGCCCGTTACCGCGAACGTCGTTCCCGGGGTGTAGCAGTTGACGTACATCGTCCTGCCGTCCGGGGTGAACGTGACCCCGGCGAACTCGCCCCATTCCGGTTTCTCCGCCGTCCCGATGTTCTGCCGGCCGCGCGCCATCGCGTACACCTCGCCGCCGCGGGTCAGGCCGAACACGTGCTGGGCGCCGTCGCCGTCCTCGCAGACCATCAGCCCGCCGTCCGGGGCCAGGCAGATGTTGTCGGGCGACTCGCCGGGGAGCTGGACGTCGGTGCCGGGGCCGAACACGATGACCAGGGTGAGGCGTCGGCGCTTCGGTTCGTACCGCCACACCTGGCCGTAGTGGTCGGCCGCCGAGCCCTGTGACCCGCGGGCGAAGCTGGAGACGAAGCAGACGGAGGAGCCGCTCCAGTAGCAGCCCTCCAGCTTCTGGGCGTGGGTGATGCCCTTCGGGCCGAAGTCCTGGAACCGGATGGGGGTGGCGGCGGCCGACGGGTCCGGTACCGGCGCCCACTCGATGCCCTCGAAGCTCGCGCCGGTCTCCTGGACCGCGGAGAGGTCGGGGACGCCCGGCACCCGCATGGCCTCCAGCCTGCCGCCGGCCCGCAACGACCCGGTCCCGCCGAGCGGTTTCTCCGGCAGGAAGCGGTAGAAGAGCCCGAAGGGCCGGTCGAACGCGTCCTCGGTCTCGTACACGACCCCGGTGCCCGGGTCGATCGCGATCGCCTCGTGCTGGAAGCGGCCCATCGCGGTCAGCGGCACCGCCCCGGTGCGGCGCGGATCGGCGCCGTCCACCTCGAAGACGAAGCCGTGGTCCTTGGTATAGCCGTTGTCGCCGGCCCTGTCCTCGGTCTCCTCGCAGGTCAGCCAGGTGTTCCACGGGGTGCGGCCGCCCGCGCAGTTCACCGCCGTACCGGCGATGGCGACGCGTTCGCCCAGCACGTCGCCGCGGCCGTCCAGCTCCAGGGCCGTGCAGCCGCCCTTGCCCATCGGGTCGTAGGCGAGCCCCGGCACGATGGGGACCGGGATCGCCGCGTCGGCGCGGTTCTCGTGGTTGCGCACGAGCACGACGTGACCGTGCCGGCCCGCGAAGGCGGCCATGCCGTCGTGATGACCGGGGACCCGGCCCTCGCCGGAGCGCAGCCGGTCGCCCTCCCGGGACAGCACCCGGTAGCGGAAGCCCCGGGGGAGGTCGAGCAGACCGTCGGGGTCGGGGACCAGCGGCCCGTAGCCGTCGCGTCCGCTGTGGCCGCCGCGTCGGCGGAGGCCGTCGTGCGGGTGGCGGCCGCCGAGGCCCCGGGCTTCGGCGGCGTCGGTGAAGAGTTCGGAGAACGCCCCGGCGAAGGCGATCGAGGCGACGGCCGCGCCGCTGCCGGCCAGGACCTGTCGTCGGGTGGCGAGTTGTCGTGACTCCGGTGAAGACATGGGGCGACTCCCTGCTGGCGGACAGGAGAAGTGACCCGCATGTGTGTACCACGCGCGTTCGCGCGCGGGAACCATGCGGGTCACCGAGCCCCAGGCGTGTCCCGGACTCGTGCGGGGGGCCGTGACTCATGGGCGTCCCGGACTCGTGCGGGTGTCGCCGAGCCTCGTGCGTGTCACGGAAGCCGCGGGTCGCCGAGCCTCGTGCGCGTCACGTTCCCGCGCGCGTCCGCCCGTGCGGGTCAGGCCAGCGACGCCGAGAGCGTGATCGTCGTCCCCGTGAGCGCCTGGCTGACCGGGCAGTTGGCCTTGGCGTCCTCGGCCGCCTTGACGAAGCCCGCCTCGTCCAGCCCCGGCACCTGGCCCTGGACGACGAGGTGGATGCCGGTGATGCCGGTGCCCGGCTGGAAGGTGACCTGGGCCTGGGTGGTCAGCCGGGTCGGCGGGGTGCCCGCCTGCGCCAGCCCGTGGGACAGCGCCATCGAGAAGCAGCTGGAGTGCGCGGCCGCGATGAGCTCCTCGGGGCTGGTCCTCCCGTTCGGCCGCTCCGCGCGCGACGGCCACGACACCTCGTAGTCGCCGATGCCGGAGGAGTCGAAGGTGACGACGCCCTTGCCCTGGAGCAGGTCGCCTTCCCAGACCGTGTGCGCCTGACGCGTGGTAGCCATGCCGGATCCCTTCGGAGGGCGCGCGCGGAGGTGGAGCCGCGCGCGGCGGGTGGACGGTGTGCGGTGCGTACGGGGGATGCCCGCCGGGCGGCCCGTACGGCACGCCCCGGTGACGGGGAGCACGCCCCCGAACCTACTGCGT
Organism: Streptomyces tyrfis; assembly: GCF_037034285.1. Taxonomy (NCBI): domain Bacteria; kingdom Bacillati; phylum Actinomycetota; class Actinomycetes; order Kitasatosporales; family Streptomycetaceae; genus Streptomyces; species Streptomyces tyrfis. The sequence goes on from NZ_JBAGJZ010000039.1 coordinate 19,873, forward strand.
CACCAGCCCCTTCGCGTCGCGCGCCAGCGCCGTGAGCCGGGAGATCGCCCGGAAGTACTTCTTCCGGTACCCGCCGTTCAGCATCTCGTCACTGAACAGCTTGTCGAACGGCGCCCCGGAGGCGAGCACCGGCACCTCACGGTCGTACAGCCGGTCCGCGAGCACGACCAGTCGCAGCGCGGTGGCCTGGTCCGGCACCGCCTGGACCTCGGTGAGGCAGACCGCCCGCAGCCCGTCCGTCAGCGCGCCGTAGCGGCTCGGGTGGACCCGGGCGAGGTGCGCGAGCAGCGACGGGAAGTCGTCCAGGCTGGCGCCCTCGGTCGCGTACGCGGCCCGGGTGACCTGCTCCGCGGAGAACGGCGCCGGGGCCTCGGGCAGGCCGCGGTGGCGGTAGTCCTCGCCGTCGATCCGCAGCGGGCGGAAGTGCGAGGACAGGCCCTGGATCTCCCGCATGAAATCGGCGGCGGCGAACCGGCCCTCACCGAGCTTGCCCGGCAGCGTGTTGGAGGTCGCCGCGAGCGCGACCCCCTCCTCCACCAGCCTGCTGAGCAGCGACGACACCAGGACGGTGTCACCCGGGTCGTCCAGTTCGAACTCGTCGATGCACAGCAGCCGGTGTCCGCTCAGCGTCTTCACCGTCTGCTGGAAGCCCAGTGCGCCGACCAGGTTCGTCAGCTCGACGAAGGTGCCGAACGCCTTCAGCGCGGGCGCGGCGGGCGTGGCGTGCCAGAGGGAGGCCAGCAGATGGGTCTTCCCGACGCCGTAGCCGCCGTCGAGGTAGACCCCGAGAGGGGCGCCGGCCGCGGCCGTCTTCCGGCCGAACAGCCACCGCGTCCGCTTCCCGGAGCCGGTGGCGTGCGCCCCGCCGAGCCCGGTGGCGAAGCCGCTCAGCACCTCGACGGCCTCGCGCTGGCTCGGCTGCCTCGGGTCCGGCACGTACGTGTCGAAACGTACGGAGTCGAAGCGCGGCGGCGGCACCATCTCGGCGACCAGGCGGTCGGCGGGGACGTGCGGCTCAAGGGCGCACAGGGACAGCGGAGACGTTTCGGCTATGGGGCTCTGCCCCGGCGCTGCGGTGGAGGACGACACAACCCCCCACTCTACGGGCCGTGGAAGACTGCCGGACATGCGACGCCTGTTCCCTGTGACCGACCTGACATCGACCGACGACGAGGGGGAGTGGAGCCTGGACGCCCTGGCCGACGCCTATGCCTACCCCGAAGCGGACGGTCCCTGGCTGCGCGCCAACATGGTCTCGACGCTCGACGGCGCCGCCCAGCACGACGGACGTTCGCAGCCGATCTCCTGCGCGAGCGACATGCGGATCTTCGGCACCCTGCGGGGCCTGGCCGACGTGGTGGTGGCGGGCGCGGAGACGGTACGTCAGGAGGGTTACCGGCCCGCCAGGGCCCGTGAGGCGTTCGCCGCCCGCCGGGCCGCCGCCGGACAGGGTCCCGCCCCGGCCATCGCGGTGGTGAGCGGCAGCCTGGACCTGGACTTCTCGCTGCCGCTCTTCGTCTCGCCGCTGGTCCCGACGCTGGTGCTCACCGGCGCCGGGGCCCCGCCCGGCCGGATCACGGCGGCGCGCGACGCGGGAGCCGAGGTGGTGATCGCGGGGGAGGGCTCCCGGGTGGACCCCGCCAGGGTCGTACGGGAGCTGGCGGACCGGGGCCTCCGGCGCCAGCTGACCGAGGGCGGGCCCAGGCTGCTGGGGCAGTTCGTGGCCGCCGGGGTGCTGGACGAGCTCTGCCTGACCGTCTCCCCGATGCTGACCGCCGGGGACGCCCAGCGGATCGCGGGCGGCCCGGCGATGGCCGTGCCGGAACGATTCGCCTTGGCGTCGGTCCTGGAGGAGTCCGGGTTTCTGTTCACCCGGTACCGTCGGGGCCCGCACACGGCCCACTCGGCGGCGTAGGAGGCGGACACATGGCGGAACTCATCGTTCCGTTTAGCTTCCGGTGGGCACAATTACTCTCGCAGACCCCGTGGGAGCACGGGGAAGGATGGTTTCAGCAGAGACCGGCGACGGTTACTGAAGCAGAAGGGCACCCGTGGTGTTCACGAGCGTTTTGATGATCGAGAAGGCCCTCACTTCCGAGGACGTCGAATTCGTCACCACCTTGCACGGTGACGAGCCGACCTCCTTCGTCGTGCTCATACAGCCGCGTGGGGACCAGGCCGACGTGCTCCTGCGCGCCATCGACGACCTGGCGATGGGCGAGCTGAAGGAGGCCGCCCGGGAGGGCGAGGAGCCCGAGGGCAAGAACGCCAGGAAGCCCGCCGAACTGGCACTCGAAGTGTCGCTGGAGGCCCTGCGGCAGGCGGGATCCGAGGCGGTCGGACAGGTGGTCGAGGACCATCCGCTGGACGAGCTGAAGTCCGTGGTCGAGGAGGCGGGGGCGGACGAGGTCATCGTGCTGACCGCGCCGCACTACGTGGAGGAGTTCTTCCACCGCGACTGGGCCTCGCGCGCCCGCCACAAGGTCGGCGTGCCGGTCCTCAAGCTCTTCGCGCACAGCGAATAGGCCCCGCACACCCGCACGGGGCCGCGCACCGGTCAGGGACCGCGCGCCGGCCCGGGGCGCACGGGATAGCGCACCGGCCCGGGGTCGCTCGTGGGCGGGCCTCCCGCGCGTGGGTCCGTCGCGCACGGGTGCGTCGCGCCTGGGCCCGCCGTACACGGGTGCGTCGCGCCTGGGCCCGCCGTACACGGGTGCGTCGCGCCTGGGCCCGCCGTACACGGGTGCGTCGCGCCTGGGCCCGCCGTACACGGGTGCGTCGCGCATGGGTCCGTCGCGCACCGCCTGCGCGGGCGCACCGCTTAGGCTGGGCGGGCACTCGCCCCCGGGCCGGCCGCACCGGCCGGCCCGGGCGGCCCGGACCGACCCCTGGGGAGACACACGCATGGCACCCGGTATCCCTGCCGCCATGGAACGCCCGCACTTCATCGGCATCGGCGGCGCCGGAATGTCGGGCATCGCGAAGATCCTCACCCAGCGCGGCGCGAAGGTCGCGGGCAGTGACGCCAAGGAGTCGGCCACGGCCGAGGCGCTCCGGGCGCTGGGTGCGACCGTCCACATCGGGCACGCCGCCGGGAACCTGGCGGACGACGCCTCGTGCGTGGTCGTCTCCAGCGCCATCCGCCCCGACAACCCGGAGCTGGTGCGCGCCGCCGAGCTGTCCGTCCCGGTCGTGCACCGCGCCGACGCGCTGGCCTCCCTCATGGGCGGCCTGCGCGCCATCGCCGTGGCCGGTACGCACGGCAAGACGACCACCACGTCCATGCTGGCCGTCGCCCTGACCGAGCTGGGCCTCGACCCCTCGTACGCCATCGGCGGCGACCTCGCCGGCCCCGGCACCAACGCGGCGCACGGCGAGGGCGAGATCTTCGTGGCCGAGGCGGACGAGAGCGACCGCAGCTTCCAGAAGTACGACCCCGAGGTCGCGATCGTCCTCAACGTCGAGCTGGACCACCACGCGAACTACCCCTCCATGGACGAGATCTACGAGTCCTTCGAGACGTTCGCCGGAAAGATCGTCCCCGGCGGCACCCTGGTGATCTCCGCCGACCAGCCCGGAGCCGTCGAGCTGACCGGGCGGGTCCGAGGCCGCTCCGGGCTGAACGTCGTCACCTACGGCGAGGCCGAGTCCGCCGACGTACGCGTCCACAAGATCAGCCCGCGCGGCCTGACCAGCGAGGTCACGGTCCTCCTGAACGGGAAGTTCCTCACCTTCGCCGTCTCCGTGCCCGGCCGCCACTACGCGCTCAACGCGGTCGCGGCCCTCGCCGCCGGCGTCGCGCTCGGCCTCCCGGCCCACAACCTCGCCTCCGCGCTCGGCGCGTACACCGGGGTCAAGCGCCGCCTCCAGCTCAAGGGCGAGGCCGCGGGCGTGCAGGTGATCGACTCGTACGCGCACCACCCCACGGAGATGACCGCGGACCTCGAAGCGATGCGCGGCGCCGCGTCCGACGCCCGTCTGCTGGTCGTGTTCCAGCCCCACCTCTTCTCCCGCACCCAGGAGCTGGGCACGGAGATGGGACAGGCCCTCGCCCTGGCCGACGCCTCCGTGGTCCTGGACATCTACCCGGCCCGCGAGGACCCGATCCCCGGCATCACCAGCGAGCTGATCATCGACGCGGCACGGGCGGCGGGCGCCGACGTCACCCCGGCCCACGACAAGGCCGCGGTGCCCGGCGTCGTCGCGGGAATGGCGAAGCCCGGCGACCTCGTTCTCACCATGGGGGCGGGCGACGTCACGGACCTCGGCCCGCGCATCCTGGACCACCTGTCGAGCTGAGGGAGCGACGTGTCGTACGACATCGAGAAGCCGGACGAGCAGTGGCGGGCGGAGCTGACCCCCGCCGAGTACGCGGTCCTGCGTCAGGCCGGCACCGAACCCGCCTTCGTCGGTGAGTACACCGACACCAAGACCGAGGGCGTCTACTCCTGCCGCGCGTGCGGCGCGGAGCTGTTCCGCTCGGACACCAAGTTCGAGTCGCACTGCGGCTGGCCGTCGTTCTACGACCCCAAGGACACGGACGCGGTCGAGCTGATCGAGGACCGCAGCCACGGCATGGTCCGCACCGAGGTCCGCTGCGCCCGCTGCGGATCGCATCTGGGCCACGTCTTCGAGGGGGAGGGCTACCCGACCCCGACCGACCAGCGCTACTGCATCAACTCGATCTCGCTGCGCCTGACGCCTGACGCCTGATGCCTGATGCCTGATGCCTGATGCCTGACGCCTGACGCTTGGTGCGTGACGCGTGACGCGTGACGCGTGAGGCTTGGTGCATGACGTGTGACGCGTGAGTCCGGGGCCCGGCGCGGCCCCGGACACCGGCCTGTACGCCCGGCGTGGGCGTACAGGCCGGTGTCGTGGTGGCGGCCCGTCGGGCACATTCGGCCCGGGTCGCGAAGTCCCCCGTCGCTCCCGGGCGGCGTCCGGCATTCCCGGGTGCCCCGGCCGTGTTCTCGGCTTCCATGTCCGGGCTTCCACGTGCGGGGTGCCATGTGCGGGGTTCGCACCCGTGGCAAGCGGTCGATGGTACATGGCTTGTTCGTTCGATAGCGTGGCGTGAAGCAGTCTTTTGATCATGTACCACGGGGGTTATCAGACGGTGTCGTTCGAGGACGAGTGGCGGGCGGAGAAGGCCGCTGTCGCCATGAGGCTGAACCAGGCGGGCAGCGGCGGCGGTGGCGGCGGGGGGTCGGCGTCGGGGAAGGGGTCGGCGGACTACGTCGTCGTGGACGACGAGTTGGGGGACATCGGTCATGCCGCCTACGGGCTCTTCAACGGCCTCGAATCGGGCGGCAAGCACGCCAACGCGGCGAGTGAGGCCGCCGGATCGAGCCTGAAGAGCGACGGCTTCGACAGCGGCGCGGCGCTCTCCGAGGTGAACAAGACCTGGGAGACGCAGGTGAAGACCCTCCTCCAGGCGTGCGCGCACATCTCCAACCACCTCGACTACACGAAGTCCTCGAACAAGGCCGAAGACGAGTGGATCGGAGCGCAGCTGCGCATCATGGGGCCCGTCGCCCCCGGGGCCGACGCGTCCGTGCCCGCCTCCCAGATCGACAAGTACTTCCGGTAAGGAGCCGCCGCCATGCCCACCTTCGAGCAGCTCCTCAACGCCCGGCTCGGCCCGCTCGACACCGCGGTCACCCAGTGGACCGAGATGATCACGAAGCTGACGGCGCTTCAGACCGATGCGAAGGCCATGAAGACCAAGGCCGACAAGTCCACCTGGAAGGGTGAGAACGCCACCGTCACCAAGGAGTTCGTCACCAAGACGGCCAAGGAGTTCAGCGACGCCGTCATCGAGGCCACGTCCGTGCGCGACCTCCTCAAGGACGCCCACGCCCTCCTCAAGGCCGCCCAGAGCGACCTCAAGGACGCCTACGAGAACCCGCCGCCGGGCATCACCATCTACCCCGACGGCGTCCTCAGCCACCGCGTCCACCCCGACCGCCGGTCCGCCGACAACACCGATCCCATCGCCACCGAAGCGCAGTTCGACGCGCTGCGCGGCAAGCTCGAAGGCATCCTGAAGCGTGCCAACGAAGCCGACGAGCTCTGCGCCTGGGGCCTGCGCGCGCTGATCCAGTACCATCCCAACGACTTCGGCAGTGCCAGCCTCAGCGGTGTCGCGGACGCGAAGAAGATGCGTGCCGAGGAGAAGCGGCAGAAGGAGAACGGCCGTGAGGCCGCCAGGCTCTATGGCCGATGGGATGTTCTCGACGACAGGGAGCGCGAGCGGCTGCTCAAACTCGTCGAACAGGGGCAGGACTCACCGGTGTTCGCCGCAGAGCTCATGCAGAACCTCAATTACCGTGGCGGTGAGGACCAGGAGAGTCAGGAGGCGCTCCTGAAGCTCGCCGCCAGCCTGGAGGGCGGCGGCAGCGACGGCAGGGTGTCCGCTGCCGAAGCCCGCCTCTACCGGGGTCTATCCGCCACCCTCGCCACCGCTACCGGCCCCGAGTCTCCGATTGGTTCGCCTGGCGGCATCACCTCGGCCTGGAGCGACAGGCTCATCGCCTTGGCTCGCGACGGCAACGGCCTGCCCGACCGACACCCCGGGGCACTCAAGGGCGGTGTCGAGGGCTGGAATGATCTCACTCAGTTGATGGCCGTCGACGTAGGCGACAAGGCGTTCGACCCGGAGGACCCCAAGAGCAGCCGGTTCGCGAAGGACGAGGGCGACCCGGTCTACAGCGAAGCCTTCCTGACCAAGGTCGGAGACTCCATCCGCGAATGGGAGACGCACCACAAGGACGCGTATGACGGCGTGATGAAGAACTGGCAAGGCACTCAGGAGGACCCGATGAAGGGACTGCTGAACGCGATGGGCCAAAATCCTGCCGCCGCCACCCACTACTTCGATCCGCACACCACGGATAACCTCAAGTACTTCATGGAGGATCGGCACTGGCCCGGCTCCGACGTCGAGAATGAGATACCAGTTGAGAGCCGAGCCACCTCGGCCCGCGCCGAATTCGGTGCGGCCCTGGAGGCAGCTGCCACTGGCCGAGAACCGGGAGGCCCGCTCGCCCAGGCTCCCGCCCACCACGATGGCAGCCAGTCGGCGATCTTCGAGAAGGCGCTTGACTATTTCGGTGGCCAGACGAAGGGCGTCCAGGACAACATGCCGGCCGCCTTGCGCACGTCGATGGGTTACATGATCGGCGACTATTCAGCTGACGTGCATCAGATCTTGGGCAAGAGCCTCAACGGCCCGACCTCGTACAGTGACCTCGATGTCGATCGTGGTGACCTGGTGCGCGTCATCCGGGCCACGTCCGAGGACGGTGAGGCGTTCGGCGTGATCCACCGGTCCCAGGCCACGCTGATTGCTGAGCGCCTGGAGCAGTTTCCCGCGGAGTCCTATCGCAAGAGCGATCCGGAACTCCACGCTTGGGTCAAGCAGTCCTCCTCGGTGCTTGGTCACCTGGACGGCGTGCGTGGAGACGTGCTCTACGACATGGGGCAGTCGGAGAAGGACCGCAACAACTGGGACAAGATGATGAGGTACCACATCCTTGGAGCGCCTGTTACTCCGATCCCGGTTGTCGGCGATGCCATTCAGCGCATAGTCGATGTCGGAACCGCCGAGTATCTGGAGGGCGCCAACGCCGAGGTCGATAAGAAGACCCGGGAGTCCTTGGTCGACCACTTCGACAACGGCCAGAGGGAGATGGACGACCTTCTGGAGAGAATGGCGCGGCGCAGGGGGCTCGAAACAAAAGAACTGGACGCGAGTCCGGGCGAGTTCGAGGACAACCTCCAGCGCCTGGCGGAGGAGTGGTACCAGCACGGCATCAAGGACTCTGACCTGAAGATGGGCGAGCGGCAGTGAACAAGAAATGGCTCCTCCTGCCCGCCGCGCTGATCGCTGTCGCAGCAGTCTCCTTGGCGCTGGCGCTGTGGCTCCAGGACGAGGAAGGGCGGCCCGCGCGGAGCCTGTGCTTCGGGTCGCTGAGCGAGGCGACGGCCGAACTGATCGACGACGGCAAGGGGGGCGAGGTCAGTGCCTACGAGAAGGACAAGAAGGGTGAGGGCGACCTGGCCGTGTTCAAGATGTGCCTGGTGTCGCGCGCCAACCCGGGCGGCGGCACCACGCGTGGGATCTACTCGCTGATCATCGAGGACACCCGGAGTGTGGCGGGGGCGCGGAAGGGTTCCGTGCCCCTCGGCGGCGGAGCGACAGGTTGGGCGACCGCCACGGAGGCGGTGGCCCAGTTGCCGGCAGGGTGTGCCCGCCGCATGGGGTCGACCGCGCCGTACATAACCGTGACGCTGAGCGCGCCTTCGCAGGCGGGAAAGCACGGCACCGTCGACCGCGACACGGCGGTCCGCAACAGCGTCGCGGTGGTACGTGAGAGTGCTGCGAACCTCGCCCGCGCACAAGGATGTTCATGAACAGAAAATACCTGGTGCTTCCGGCCGTGCTCGTGGTCGCGGCGGTCGTCATGACCGTCCGCCGGTTGTGGCCCGGTCCGCTGAAGGACCTCCGGGCGAAGAACCTGTGCCTGGGAATGCTCACGGGGGAGACGGCGGGCCTGCTCTAGGACCGCAAGGGCGGCAAGCTGGTCGTGGAGGGGTTTGGACACGGCGAGGACGACAAGGACAAACGGGCGGACCCGGTGTTCTCGACCATCTGCTTCGTCGGACGGGAGACGGAAAAGGGCGGCGGCTCGCGCGGCCAGTACACCCTTGACGTCCAGCCCGCCAACACCCTGAACGAACCCCTGAAGGGCGCCGGCCCGTTCACCGACGGCGGGACCGGCTGGGTGAGCCCCCGGCAGAGCGAGGTCCAGCTGCCCGCCTCCTGCCCGAAGAAGATGAGGACGGACGCCGAGTACGTCACCGTCGTCCTGAAGGTCGCGCCCGGCGTCGTCGCGGTGGCGGTCCGGTCGCCACCGCCGCTCGCAACGGCCGCCGCGCTCGCCGCTACGAGCGGCGCACCCGCGCCGCCAGTCTGCCGCCGAGGCGTCTGCCCAGGCCGCTCGGCCGGTTCCAGGCGCGGAACGCCTCCGCGGTGCGGGTGCTGCCCAGGCGTGCGGCGGCCTCCTCGGCCGCCGTCAGCCCGTCGGCCGGCAGGGACCGGACCACCGGCCTCAGCACCTCCTCCAGCAGCGCCGTCCGGGTCTCGGTCCAGGCGGCGCCCGCGTGCGGGTGGGAACTCCATACGGTGAAGCAGTCCGCCGCATACGCCGGGTCGGCCCGGAGGCGGGTCAGGACCGGGTCCCGGCGGGCGGCCCGCCCGTAGGCGGCGAAGAGGTCCGCGTCTCCGGTGTGGACGAACGCGTACAGCTCGGCCTCGGGGCGGTCCGGGGCCAGCAGCCGCTGGGCCAGGGCGTCGTACGCCTGGTCGAGCACGCCCGGTTCCACCGGTTCGGCCCCGGCGCGCAGGGCGCGGGCCCGTTCCGCCCAGCCGGTGCCCGCCGTCCCCGACCCCAGCTCCCGGGCGAACTCCAGGAGCGTCAGGGCGCCGCGTTCCCGCGCGTCGATCTCCTGCGGGAAGCCCAGCAGCAGTTCATGGGCGAGCTCGGGGGCCGCCCGGTCGTCGGCGGGGGCGGCGAGCGCGGCGGCGACGAGCGCGGGCCAGGTGCCGACCGCGCGGTGTGCGTCGGAGGTGGCCGCGCTCAGCAGCTCCCGGGCCTCGGCCGCGTCCGGAGTCCCGGCGCCCCACACCAGTCCCATCCCGGTCCGTAGCACCAGCGGTTCGGTGAACGGCGACAGGCCGCCGGCGCGGAGCACCGCGTTCAGCGCCTTCACCCGGTCGTCACCGGCGTCCGCCCTGGCGGACGGCGCGGCGGCGCACATCCGCAGATGCGGCAGCGTCTGCGCCCCGGTGAACGGCAGGGCGACCCCGGCCAGCAGCCGTTCCGCCGCCGCCGGAGCGTCCGGGGCGATCCGGTCCAACTCGCCCAGCAGCGCGGTACGGACGTCGAACTGCTCGTCCAGCAGGTCGAGCAGCACCCCCGCGTAGTCGCCCGCCCCCTCGTCCAGCAGCGACCGCGCCAGGTGGCGTGCCGCCTCGGGGAGCAGCTCCGCGCAGTCCACGTCCAACAGCCGGGCGATCCGCAGCAACTGAACGGTACGGCCCACGACATGACCGGGGGTTCCGGTCAGGTGCTGCGGCCCGTGGGGCATGTGCCGGGAGCCGTAGGTCAGTTCGGCACGCAGGTCCTCGCCCAGAGTCGCGAGGAGCTCGGCGGCGACGCGTGCCCCGTCCGGCCCGGCGAAGACGGAGCGGGCGGGCGGGGCCAGGGTGACATCGCCGCCGCGCACCGCCTCGGTCACCAGCAGAGCCCCGAGGCGGGCCGTGGCGGAGGCGGGAGCGGAGGCCGGAATGGAGGACGACGCGGAGGCGGGAGCGGAGGCCGATGCAGGGGCGGGAGCGGAGGCCGGTGCGGGGGCCGTGACGGGTGAGCGGTCGTCGAGTGCAGTCAACAGACGGGCGAGGCATGAGAGTTCATCGGGCGTCCGGTCGAGCCCCGGCGCGGTGAGCGCATCCGTCAGCAGGCGTGTGCGCTCCCCGTCGAGCGCGTACGGCCGTTCGGCGGCCCAGGCGGCGGCAGCGGCGCGCCCGCCGGGCCCCAGCGGTACGCCCGCGCAGAGCGCCGTGACGGCGAGCGGCCCGGCGGAGAACGGCGCGCCGGGCAGTTCCGCCGCCGCCCGGAACAGCTCCGGGGACCGGGCGCGCCAGATCCGGGCGCAGGTCTCGGCCCAGACGTCGTCGACCGCCCCCTCGGGGCGCACCCCGGCGCACGAGTGAGCCCGTAGCGGGAGACCGTCGGCGGCGGCGTCCGGGAGCGGCGCGCCCTGCGGCAGTACGCCGACGACCTGGTGCGGGGAGCGCGCCGGATCGCGGGTGTACGTGGTGAACGTCAGCCGGTGCGCGTGGTCCGCCGGGAGCGCGGCCCCGGCGAGCGCGATCCACCGGGCGACATCGCCGCTCCGTCGTTCCACGAGGACCACCCGCGACGACAGGGGCTCCTCGCACACCCGGCGCAGATCGGCGAAGACCGCTGCCAGCCAGGGGCCGCGAGAGACCGCGAAGTCGTTCAGCGCCTCGGGGCCGAAGGCGGTGGACGCGGGCAGGCCGACGGCGGTCCGGCCGGACGCGCCGCCCTCCGGCGGTGCGGCGGACCAGCCCGGTGACCGCCATGCGGTGATCGGCAGCGCGTCGCCGGGCAGCCGCGCGCCGGCGGGGAGATGCACCGCGTGCGCGTGGAAGCCGACGCCTCCGGGCCCGCCCAGCGGCACCGCACGGCTCAGCAGGTGACCGCCGTCCGAGAGCGAGCTGAAGCTGAACGACTCGGGTAGCGAACGGAGTTCGTCGGCGGTGGGGTGATCAGGGGTCCCGGCCGGCGGCTCGTACGCGAGGAGCCGTTCGGCGTCGGCCAGCACCCGCGTGGGCAGTCCCGCGCTGACCGCCGTGAACCGTGCGCCGCCCCCGGCGTCGCCCGCAGCGGCAGAGGTGTAGTGCAACTGCGCGAGGCTCATGTGCCGGCCCTCTTCGTCGATCCGCCAACCTCCCCGCACTGTCGGTGCCACCCGCTCCGTCGGCCGTCCTGTTCGAGGGGGCGGTACGGGGGCGGGGCGACCCCGGCGGGGAGCGGGTCCGCGATCGCGGGAGCGACGCTATCAAGCCCGGCAACCCCCTTGCGTGGCAAGCCGGATGGGGGAAGGGGAGGCCCCGGGCGGGGTCGGATTCCGAAGGATGGTGTTCAAGGCCGCGTCATCCGGAGTGAGTTGTGGGGCAAAGAGCCGCCCAGTGCTCCGTCATCACCCGAATGGCCTACGTACGTGGAGCATCTCCGGTCGTTGAGCGTCATCGGATCGAACGATCCCCCCGGGTGTCGCGAACGGCACCAAGGGTCGCTCTCCGTAAAGGAGTTACTCGGATGAACCTCAAGCCTCTCTGCGTGGCGACCGCCGTTCTCGCCCTGGCCGGTCCGGCCGGAGCCGCCGCCACGGCTTACGCGGTGCCGGGCACGGTCTCCGGCGACGGCGGAAACCGCATCGGCACCCTGCGGTCCAACGGCGACGCCTATGTGAAGGAGGGCGGCCTCAGCGCGACCTGGGTTCTGGAGCACGACCACGTCAAGCAGGTCACCCTGTCCGGGAACCGCATCGGCGTCCTCACCGGCGACGGGATCGCCTGGGTGAAGGAGGGCGGTCTCAGCGCGACGTGGGTCAAGGTGGCCGACGACGTCAAGCAGATCGCCCTGTCCGGCAACCGCATCGGTGTGGTGAAGGACAACGGCGAGGCGTACGTGAAGGAGGGCGGTCTCAGCGCGACCTGGGTCAAGGAGGCGGACAAGGTCAAGGAACTGGAGCTGTCGGGCAACCGGATCGGTGTGGTGAAGGGCAACGGCGGGGCGTATGTGAAGGAGGGCGGTCTCAGCGCCACCTGGGTCAAGGAGTCCGACGACGTCATCGGCATCGACCTGTCCGGCAAGCGCATCGGCGTCCTCACCGCCAACGGCGCGGCCTGGGTGAAGGAGGGCGGTCTCAGCGCCACCTGGGTGCGGGAGGCCGGCGACGTCATTCAGCTCGAACTCTCCGGCGACCGCATCGGCGTCCTCAAGGACACCGGCGACGCGTACGTGAAGGAGGGCGGCCTGAGCGCCAACTGGGTCCACGAGTACACCCACGCCATCCAGATCGCCCTGTCCGGCAAGCGCATCGGCGTTCTCAAGGGCAACGGCGAGGCGCGGGTCAAGGAGGGCGGCCTCGGCGCGACCTGGGTCCTGGAGGCCGGAAACGTCACGGAGCTGGCCCTCTCGTGAGGCGCGACGCGTGATGCGTGATCCCCGCCCTCGACCACGACGACGACCCTGACGAACGCCGCGCCGCGCACCGGATCGACCCCGGCGCGCGACGCGTGCCGTTCGGACTGTCGTGCCGTGTGGTCAGCCGTTCGCCGCGTGCGCGATGAAACCGGTCCACGCGGCGGGGGAGAGCGCGAGCCGGGGCCTGCTCGACCTTGGAGTCCCGGACGTGGACGGTGGTTCCGAGGGCGGGCGCGGGCTGATCCAGGTCGAGGCGCCGGCCTGTCGGTGGGAGGCGCTGGACTGGGTTCCGTCGCTCGGCGAGACGGTCCTCGCCGAACTCGACCTGCCGTACTGAAACGCGGTCCCACCAGCCGATTCAAGGTTTGCCCAAGGTTCGTCGCAACCCGGCCGTACACAGTGGTGCGCAGAACGAGGCACACCGCTCGGTGAAACCTACGACGGAAGGACCGACCATGTACCGCAAGCTGACCCTCGCCGCGACGTCGATCATGCTGGGCACCGCCGCCGCCATCGCCGTTCCCGCCGCCGCCCAGGCGGCCCCGGCCCCCGTCGCCGAGAGCCGTGCGACCGCGACCTGGCAGTCGACCGGTGAGCACTACTCCACGAAGTCCGCGTGCGAGGCACGCAGGGCGTTCTTCATGAAGGCGTCCAACGTGTACGACTACCGGTGCGTCTTGTCCGGCGGCCTGTGGGGCGGGCAGGTCCTCGCCGACTGACCGCGGGGAGGCGGGCCGACGGGGGTCGGTGAGGGGCGCGCCCGGGGTCCCGGGCGTGCCCCTCACCCTCCGGCGCGCAGCCTCCCGTATCCCGTGGCCCGTCTCCTGCTCCCCGCTCGTCCCGTGGTCCACTTCTCGTCCCGTCCCCGGGTGTGTGTGACCGGGGACGTATCCCTGGGACGACCGTGAAGCGCCTGGTGGGCCTCGTCGCCGCGTGGCCGACGTGCACGCGGAGGGGGTGGCGGGATGGCGGTGGAGTTCGGCCTGCTCGGCCCGATCGAGGTGCGGCTGGGGCCGTTCGGCGGACGTGGGGCACCAGCGGCAGCGGTGTGTGCTGGCCGCCCTCCTGGTGGACGTCGACCGGACGGTTCCGGTGGACGCGCTCGTCGAACGGGTGTGGGGCGACCGGGCGCCGCAGCGGGTCAGGGGAACGCTGTACGGGTACCTGTCCCGGTTGCGCCGGGCGCCGGGGGCGGTGGCGGCCATCTCGCGGCGTCCCGGAGGGTATGTGCTGGAGGCCGATCCGCTCTCGGTGGACCTCCACCTGTTCCGGGACCTGATCGCGCGCGCCCGGGCGGCCGAGGACGAGCGGGCGGCGGCGCTGATGCGACGGGCGTTCGGGTTGTGGCGCGGCGAACCGTTCGCCACCGTGGACGTCCCGTGGTTCTCCGACCTGCGCCAGGCGCTGGAGCGTGAACGGTTCTCGGCGGAACTGGACCACGTCGACATCCGCCTGCGCACCGGGCGGCACGGCGAACTGCTGCCCGAACCCACCCTGCGCGCGGGCGAACACCCGATGGGCGAACGGCTGGCCGGTCGGCTCATGCTCGCCCTGTACCGAACCGGCCGCGCCGCCGACGCCCTCGCCCACTACCAGGACGTACGGCAGCGCCTGGCCCGCGAACTGGGGGCCGACCCGGGACCGCGGCTGCGCGGTCTCCACCAGCGGATCCTGGCCGACGACCCGGCGCTGTTCCCATCGGAGACCTCCTCACCCGAGACTTCCCCGCCGGGCGCACCGGCAGGCGCATCACCGAGCGCCCCGGCAGGCACACCGGCAGGTGTGGCCGCTTCGGCGCCGGTGCCCCGGCAACTCCCGGCGCCGCCGGCACACTTCGTCGGTCGGTACGAGGAGATCGCCGTCCTGGACAAGATGCTCGCGGCCCGGACCGGGCCGCGCACCGCCATGCCGCTGTCGGTGATCTGCGGTACCGCCGGCGTCGGCAAGACCTGGCTCGCGCTGCGTCGGGCCCACGGCCGGCGCATCAGTTCCCCGATGGACAGCTCTTCGCCGACCTGCGCGGCTTCACGCCCTCGGGTGAACCGACGGACCCCCATGTGCTGATCCGCGTGTTCCTCGACACCCTGGGCGTCGACCCGGGGCGGGTGCCCGCCGCCCTCGACGCCCTGGGCACCGGCGAGAGCACCACCGACGTACGCACCGTCCTCGCTTCCTCCTACCGCGCCCTCGACCCGGACACCGCCCGGGTGTTCCGCCAACTCGCCCAGGCCCCCGGCGCCCGGACATCGCCCGGCCCGCGGCCGCCGGACTGACGGGTCTTCCTCCGGCACGGGCGCGTCGGGCCCTGGACCGGCTCCGCGCCGCCCATCTCCTCCAGGAGCAGACGCCCGGCCGGTTCGGCCGGCACGCCTGCTGCGCACGTACGCCATCGAGGTCGCCGACTCCGAGGACGGCGAGGAGGGCCGGGCGGCCCTGATCCGGGCCCTCGCTGATCAGGTCGGGGACCGCCGACGCCGGGCGGACCCGGCCGCGGCGGCGGGCCACGTCCGCGACCAACGTGGTCAGCGCCTGCGGAAGAGGGGAGTCCGACGCCGCGCGGAGCCGCGCCCCGATCCGGTCGGCGGTGTGCCCGGCGGCCGGCAGCCGCCGCAGCCCCTCCGCGCCGGGCTCCCGCAGCCAGGAGACGGATCGGGCCGACGCGGCGCCCCGGTCGCCGTGGGCGGAGGGCTCCGGGCCCCGGAGGGGGGACCCGAGGTGCCGCCGGCGCGGGCCGGGGTGGAAGATCCGGGAGGGTATTGCCGAACCATGGCGCACTATGCGTACCGGCGTGATGGTTCGTTGCCATCATTACCACCGAGCACAACTGATCGAATGAGATGACCCACGACCCAGGGGGCGCGGACGTGACCGACGAGATCTACTTCAGCAGCAACTACAACGACCTGTCCCAGCAGCACGGCACCGGGGCCGGCTTCCAGTTCGAGTTCAGGTGCCAGCGCTGCTCCGACACCTGGCGCTCGCCGTTCGAGCCCTTCAGATCGGGGCAGGCGGCAGGCTGGATCGGCAAGGGGGTCAGCGTGGCCTGGGGTCTGCTGGGCGGCAGCGCCAACACCATCAACAACGCGGCGGACGGGCTCGCCGGGGCGACGTGGGGCGGGGCGCGCGACGCCGCGTTCCAGCGCGCCATCGACAACGCCCGGGGGCACTTCAACCGCTGCCCGCGCTGCACCTCCTACGACTGTTCCCGCTGCTGGAACGCCGAGCAGGGGCTCTGCCTGCAGTGCGCCCCCGACACCGCCGCCGAGGCGGAGGCGGCCCGTCGGCGCGGGCTCAACGACTTCGTCTCCGACCGGGCGTACGCGGCCGGTCAGACGGCCGGGCAGGGCTACGACGTGAACGCGCCGCGCCAGCTGGTCTGCCCGCAGTGCCACACGGAGACCCGGGGCGGCGCGTTCTGTCCCGGATGCGGACACCGCCTCGCCCAGAGCCCGCAGTGCGCCTCGTGCCACGCCAGCGTGCCCCAGGGATCGGCGTTCTGTCCGGGCTGCGGGACACGGCAGTAGCGGGCGGAACGGGGGGCCGGGACCGGGGCCCGGGGGCGCCGCACGGGAGACGGTGCGGGCGGCGCCCCCGGGGAGCGGGGGAGGGCGGGCGGTGCCCCGGGCGGCGGTCAGGGCCGGGCCGGTGCCTCGCGGACCGAGACGGTGACGTGCCGGACGCGCATGGGATGCCCGGGCTCGGTGTCCGGGCCGACCGTCGCGCCGTCGACGGTCGGCAGCATCCCGCCCATGGCGACGTTCAGCACCAGGAACATCCCCCGGTTGACGGCCCGGTCCCATGTCGCCGCGTCCATCCGGGACTTCGCCACCCGGTGGAACACCCGTCCGTCCAGCGACCAGCGCACCTCCTCGGCGCCGGGCCGCCGGTCGACCTCGACCGCGTACGCATGGAACGCCGTACGGCAGCCGGGGCACGGTTGCGGCCCCGAGGTGAGCCCCCCGGGCTCCTCGCACGGGCCGCTGTCGAGCATGCCGCAGTGCATGGTGCCGGAGACGGTGTCGCGCCCGTTGACGGACTCCATGATGTCGAGTTCGCCGACGGCCGGCCATCCGGTGTACCCGTCGCGGAGCTTCGCCCCCAGGGTCCAGAACGCCGGCCAGTACCCGGCCGCAGCGTGGCCCCCGACGTCCGGCAGCGCGATCGACGCCTCGATCCGCAGCGCCCCGCCGGGCGGCGCGACGAAGTCCGCCCGCCGCGACTCGATCCGGCCGGAATACCATCGGCCGTCGCGCAGCGTCGGGACGATCTCCAGTGAACCCCGCCCGTCCAGACGGACGTTGTCGGTCGAGTCGGTCATGGTCTCGACCTCCCCGGTGCCCCACTGCGGGGCCGGACAGCCCGGGTAGCAGGTGCCGACGTCGTACGTCCAGCGCTCGGCGGACGGACGGCTGCCCGCGGGTCCGTCGAAGTCGTCGTGCAGGACCCGCCGCCACCCCGCGGCGCCGGGGTCCGGGCCGGCGTCGGCGGCGCCGGTGGGGGCGCCGGTGCCGGTCTCCGCGCCGGTTCCGGTGGGGAGCATGGGCCGGGCGGGCAGGGCTCCGGCGTCCATGAGGAGGCGTTCCAGCCGAGACGTCAGGACCACCGCGGCGACATTGGTCAGATGCGCGTCGTCCCGGTACAGCAGGATCCGGTCCAGCACCGCGGGGCAGACCGTGTCCTTCTCGTCCTTCCCGTCCTTCGCCGGGCACAGGACCGGATTCACCGAGACCGCCCGCACCCCGGGAAGCCGCCCGGCCGCGATCCGCCGCGCCAGCGGGTCGGGCCGCAGGGCGGCGTTCCGGTCGAAGGAGCAGGCCGCCGGGTCGTCGGGGTGGCCGGACACGCACGCGGGAATGTCCGTGCCGGGAACGGGAGGGTCCTCCAGATACACGATCGGGGCGCCGAGCGCGCGCAACGGCTTCAGCGTCTTCTCCCAGCCCTGGGCGAGGAGCCGTTCGTCATCGGTGTAGTGGTTGAGCGAGGCGATCACGATCAGCCGGGGCTTCGGCCCCTGCCGCAGCCGGTCCAGGGCGTCCGCCCGCCAGGTGTCGCACTCCCGGTAGGCCCGCCCCAACTGCGGGCTCACCACGGAGATCTCCGGCAACGGGCAGCCCTGCTTCACCAACTCCTGCAACGCCCACCCGCGTTCGGCCGCCAGCGCGAGCACGGGGGAGAACCACTGGCCCGCGTGCGAGTCGCCGAGCAGCACGATCCGGTCCGCGCCGTCGACGGAGCCGTCGGCCGCGCCGTCGACGGAGCCGTCGGCCGTCTCGTCCGTCGTGCCGTCGGCCGTCCCGTCCGTCGCGCCGTCCGTCGTGCCGAAGAGGCAGCGGGGGCTGCGCGTCACCTCCGGCGCGACCTCGCAGGCCCCGTCCGGCGGGAAGTCCTTCCGCGCCTGCACGGGGCTGGGCACCACCGGGCCGTCCCGGAACGGCGTACCGTTCCGCGCCAGCAGATGCGGGCCCTCGGCCGCGCCCGGCGGCAGGCCCTTCACGTCCACCGGCGCGGCCGGGCCCAGCAGGCGCAGCGCCGTCGTCCCTGTCACCAGGGCCAGGACGACCGGCACGACGACGGCCGCGACGCCCACCGACAGACCGCGCCGGGGGAGTTCGACCACCGTCCTGTTGCGGCGCAGCGGGCGTTCGACCCAGCGCGCGGTGGCCAGCGCGGGCAGCGCCGACCCCAGGACCAGGGCCGTTCTGGCCGGCCAGCCGAGCACCCCGAACCGGGCCTCCGCCAGCACCAGCACGGGCCAGTGCCACAGATAGAGGGTGTACGAGAGCCGCCCGAGCGCCCGGGGCGCCCGAGCCGACAGCAACCGGCCGACTCCGTACGCGTCCGGCGTCTCCCCGGACGGCCGGCCCGGGACGCGGGACCGTGTTTTCCGGGGCCGTCGGCCCGGGGCGTCCGCCCCCGCCCCTCGGGGCCGTCGGCCCGGGGTGCCGGCCAGGATGACCGCCGCCGTCGCGAGCGTCGGGACCAGCGCCGCGGTTCCCGGGTACGGCGTCGACGCGTCGTACCGGGTCATGCACCACACCAGCGCCGCCGCGCCGCCCCACCCGCACAGCAGGCGCAGCGGCCGGGGGCCGCGCAGCAGGTGCCAGGGCAGCAGGGCCAGCAGCGCCCCGACGCCGAACTGCCAGACCCGGGACGGGGTTCCGAGGTACGCCATCGGCGCGGAGCCGCTCGTCCAGTACGACGACAGGGCGAAGGAGGCGAGCGTGAGCAGGACGGTGACGGCCGTCGCCGCGGCCCGTACCGCCCGGCCCCTGCGTACCGCCCGCGCGGCGGCGTACCCGCAGAGGGCGAACAGCGGCGCCCAGGCGACGTAGAACTGCTCCTCCACCGCCAGCGACCAGAAGTGCAGCAGCGGGCTCTGGTCCTGCCCGGCCGCGAGATAGTCGGTGCGCTGCTGGACGAACCGCCAGTTGGCGAGGGACAGCGCCGCCGCCACGACGTCGTGCTCCAGATCGGTGCGGCGCAGCGGGACGGTGAGCCAGGCTCCGGCCAGCGCCACCGCGCCCAGCACCACGGCGGCGGAGGGCAGCAGCCGCCGCGCCCGGCGGGAGAAGAACTCGCCGAGCCGGATGCGCCCGGTGGTGACCGCCTCGCGCACCAGGAGCCCGGTGATCAGGTACCCGGAGACGACGAAGAAGACGTCGACCCCGACGAAACCGCCGGCCAGTCCGGGGACGGCAGCGTGGAAGGCGAGGACGCCGAGCACCGCGACCGCGCGCAGCCCCTCGATGTCGGGGCGGAACGCGGAACGGCGCGGATCCGGTCCGGCGGCGGGTTCGGCCCCGGGCGCCGGGCCGTCGGACGGTGGCGCGGGAGGAACGGGAGGGACAGGAGGTGTTGCGGGAGGTGCGGTGCTCCCGCGGCGGACGCCGGGAGACACGAGGATGGACATCGGTGCGATGCGCCTTTCAACTCGACCAGGGGAGCATGGGATCGACCCAGCCGGACGCCAGCAGGGCGACCAGCAGGAGGGTGCTGGTCGCGGCCAGCGCCTCGGGCCAGCGCCGGGGAGCCATGGGCCGCACGGGCCGTACGGGCTGCATGGGCTGCATGGGCCGCGTGGGCCGCGTGGGCTGTACGGAGGTCCCAGGACCTTCGGGGTCCCCGACTCCACCAGGGCCTCCGGGCGCCGGCCGTCGTGTTCCGGCGGCCTCGCGCTTCTCCCCGCCCACGGGGCGCAGTTCGGCGAACAGATCCCTGATCAGGGGCACGTTGATCTGGCATTGGGCCAGCAGATAGAGGCCCAGGCCCCAGTTGGGCGCCCAGCCGTTGCGCGCCACCGCCGCGGCCAGTCCGACGGCCGCCGCCCCCGTGGTGCAGCAGAGCCAGGCCAGCGAGACGAGCACGACCCGGCGGGCCATCGCCCCCTTGGAACCGCCCGACGCCCCGGTGGGCACCCATGCCGCGCTGCGACCGCGCAGCGTGTGCAGGAAGGCGGCCCCGGCGGCGACGCTCGTCAGCACGTTGGCCCGGATCACCTCCACCCGCCACCGGGTCCGGCTGACGCGCGGCAGCAGCACGTGCCAGAGCCAGAGGGGCGCCAGCAGCGGCAGCACATGCCAGGGCCGGACGTCGTCCGGGTAGCAGAACAGCATCACCAGCGGCGGGAGCGGGGCCGCGAAGGTGTTCACCGCCGTCGTCAGATAGCCGACGACGCCCTCGTAGAAGCACAGCCGCATCCGCCACGGCGCCCGCATCCGTCCCAGCACGGGGGTGCCCAGCAGATGCAGGTTGCCCATGGCCCAGCGGTACTGCTGATTGACGAACGAGGCGAGATTGTCCGGCGAGGTGCCCTTCGCCACCAGCACCGGCACGTACACGGTGCGGAAGCCGTGCTCGTGCAGCGCGAGCCCGGTGTACAGGTCCTCGCTGTGGTCGAGCCTGGCGAAGCCGCCGGCCAGGTCGATGGCGTCGCGCCGGTAGACCGCGTTGCTGCCGCAGCAGATCGCCGCGTCACTGGCGTCCCGGGACGGCTGGATCCATCGGAAGAACCACTCCTGGGCCGACCCGGCGGCGCGCTGGATCCAGCTCATCGACTCATCGGTGTCGAAGCACTGGGGGCTCTGCACGATGCCCACGCCCGGATCGGCCAGATACGGCGCCAGATGGCGCAGGAAGTCCGGCCGGGGCGCGAAGTCGGCGTCCAGGATGGCGATGTACTCCGCGCTGCTGAGGGTGAGCGCGTGGTTGAGGTTCCCGGCCTTCTTGAGATGCCCGCGGTCGGGCCGTACGACATAGCGGTAGCCGTACACGGCGGCCAGTCCGGCCACCTCCGCGCGGTCCGCGTCGTCCAGCACCCACACGGTCAGCGCGCCCGGCCAGTCGACGGCGGCGACCGCGCGGTAGGCGTTGTCCAGGACGTCGAGGGGCTCCCCGCAGGTCGGCAGGTAGAGGTCGACGGTGGGCAGCCGGGGAGGGTCCCAGGCGCGGACGAGCACGTCGTGCGAATGCCGGGTCAGCCTGCGCATCCGCAGGCTGTTGACCGAGGAGAGCGCGAGAGCGACGACGTTCAGGGCGAGCACCGCGAGAAACGCCCACAGGGCCGGGGTGCGCAGGGAGAACGTCAGCATGGTCGCCGCGGTGAGGACGAAGGCGAGCGAGGTGGCGATCAGCACCCAGCGCCGCTGCGGGCCGAAGTACCAGTGCAACTCGCGGTCGGAGGGAGGCTGAGGTAAGTGATGGGTCGTCATAAATCCCCCATGGCTGTGCATGTGGCGGCATCAGATGACCGCCGGGGGCGCTCACCCTACCGTCAAAGGTGTAGACCATTCATCAAGAGCGTGTTAATTGAGCCGCCTGGTCGGGGAGTCTCCCGAGTGGTCCAGACCTATTCGACCGCCCGTGCCCGTGTCGTGCGGCGATCAGCAGGTCGCGGCGCGGTTAACAGTCGTCCAATTCCTGCTGTTCGGGGGCCGGTTCGGCGTCGGCCCGGCGAAGGCGTCCCGCTGCGGAAGTGTCTCGAACGGGCGTGCATGGTGCGCTGTAGTGTGGAGGAACGCTGTCGGTGCGACGGGGGTCCGGGGCTGTGGTGCCCGCGACGCCTGTGACGCCCGCACTGGTCCGGCGGGTTGTCGTGCGTGCAGCGCGAGTGAGGGGAGCGGGGGTTGGGCGAGGGGCGGAACAGTCGGATCCGACGCGCGGAGCTGATCGGCGCCGGGACGACGGCGTTCTCCGCGGTGGCGGCGGTCGTCGGCTACAGAGTCGCGGAGAGCTGCCGTGGTGGGCCGTGACGGGGGCTGCCCTGGTGGTGGCGGGGCTCGGCTGGTGGGCCGGGGCGCGGATCGCCCGTCGGACCGGCGTCCGCGACGAGGTCCTGGAACCCGAGGAGAAGGCGGTCGCCACCTATACCATCCGGCCCCCGTACGCGGAGCACGCACCGCCCTCGCTCCACGAGGGGCCGCAGTACGAACTGCGGGTCACCACCAGCGGATTGCAGATGCGGGAACGGTCCGCACTGCTGTGGCGGTACCCGTGGAAGGAACTTCGGCTGATCGTCGACGGCCCGGTTGCGCGTCCATCACGAAGGCCGTGAGGTCGGGATGATGCTGCTGGAGCAGCCCGGGGCGGTGCAGGAGGTACGCCGCGTCGGAACGCGCTACGGAGCGCGCTGACGCGAGCGGTCGCCTGTACGGGGACGCTGAAGCGCGTCGCCGAGACGTCAGCCGAGCTCCATGAGGACGTCGGCGCGGGCGTAGTAGTCGGTCACCGGGAGGCGGTCGCGGGGGATCCGGACGAACCCGGTCTCCTCGTAGAGGCGGAGGGCGGGGGCGAGTGCGCTGTTCGTGCCGAGAAAGAGGCGGGACCCGCCGAGCGCGCGGTAACGGCCGACGGCCGCCGCGACGAGTCGGCGGCCGATGCCGCGGCCCCGCGCGGCGGAGGCCACGGTCATCTTCGCGAGCTCGAACACGGCGTCCGGATGAGCCAGCAGCGCGACGCACCCGACGACCGTGCCGCTGTCCGGCTCCTTCGCCAGGAGCACGTCACCACCCGGCCCCACGACGCGGCCGAACGGATCGGCGAGAACGGCCCGGTCCTCCTCCTCCAGGGTGAACAGCTGCGAGATCCATTCCTCGTTCAGCGCGCGGAACGCGTCGGCGTCGCTCTGTGAGGCGATCGAGGAGACCGTCACCGGGGCAGAGGCAGGGGACATGGGCGGGCTTCCTTCTGATGTGGCTCCGGTACGGTTCGCGGCCAGCCTCCGGCCTCGGTCACCCATATGTCCAATACCTGGCATGGGGCCGATCAATAACCTGGAGCTATGGATCAGCGCATCGAGCTCCGCCATCTGCGGTACTTCCTGACCGTGGCCGAGGAACTCCACTTCGGGCGTGCCGCCCGGCGGCTGCACATCGCCCAGCCGGCCCTGTCCCAGCAGATCAGACAGCTCGAGAAGCTCGTCGGCGTCGAGCTTCTCCGGCGGACCTCCCGAAGCGTCCGCCTCACGGACGCCGGAACGGCGTTCCAGCCACGGGCCAGGGAACTGCTGGTCCGCCTGGCCGCCGACCTCGACGAGGCCGGCCGGGTCGGCCGCGGCGAGGCCGGGCGCCTGGACATCGCCTTCATCACCTCCGCGGCCACGATCGTCAGCGAACGGCTCCGAGAGTTCTCCCGCCGCCGCCCGGACGTGCAGGTCAGGCTTCAGGACGGCTTCACCGTCGACGTCCTGGCGGCCCTCGACCGAGGCACGGCCGACATCGGGATCGTGCGGGACGCCGAGGAGCGCGACGACGTCGACCTGCTCCCGCTGGCGGTGGAACCGTTCGTCGCCGTCGTCCCCGCCGAGCATCCCGCCGCGAGGCGCGACCGCGTGGCGGCGGCGGCGCTGGCCGCCGAGCCGTTGATCCTGTTCCCCCGTTCGGCGGGGTCACACGCCTTCGACGTGAACACGCGGCCGCTGCGGGACACCGGCGCCGACGTCAGGGTGGCGCAGGAGTGCTCGGACTGGCACACCATCATCCTGCTCGTCGCGGCGGGGCTCGGCATCACCCTCGCCCCCCGCAGCGTCACGACGTTGCTCCCCGCCGGCGCCCGCCGGCTCGAACTCGACGGGCCTCCGACGGTGAGCCGGGTCCTCATGGCCACGCGCCGAGGAGACGAACGGCCTCTCGTACGGGCCTTCGTCGAGATGTCCGAGTCCATGACGGGTCGCGGCGGGGGCGGAACGGCGCGAGACCCGCGGCGGGGCCGAGGAGCCGGTGGAAGGGGCGGGACCGTGAACCGTCCGGCGTGACTCCGCGGTCGTCAGGCGATCCGGAACCGCCGGCCGTGCCGGGCCTTCGGCCGGACGCGTCCCGGCCGACGCGCCCCGGACCGCTGGCGCCCGGTCGGACGTCCTGTCCGCCCCCGACGAGGCGGGAACCGGCGGGGCAGGTGGCGCGGGCGCACGACGTCACACGAGATGGCCCCGCGTCCGCCGTCCCGCGCGCCGACGCGTCGCCACCATTGCCGCGCGCTCCCCGAACACCACGCCGTGCGCCGCTCCGTCACCACGCAGCGCCCTGCCCGAACACCACGCCGCCTCGCCGCCCGAACACCACGCCCCGCCCCGCCCCGTCACCACGCAGCGCCCCGCCCCGTCGTCGGGCCGTACGCCGACTCGGCCCGGCGGGGCGTGAAGCGGAGCTGCGGGCGCGCTTAAGAAATCCTCGATGGACCTCGGGCGCGGGGTGCGGCAGATTCTCCCGATGACGGCGGAGGATGGTGCGTGGCGGCCGGCCGACGCACTGCCGCGCCCGTACCTCTCCATTCGATTCGATCGTCCCCGGGCCGTGGGCGTCCTCCCCACGACGCCCCGGCCCGGGGCATTCAACGCCGTAGAGCGCAGGGAGCCACCGCCGTGAAGGCACTCGTGAAGCAGAAGGCCGAGCCCGGACTCTGGCTGATGGACGTGCCGGAGCCGGAGATCGGCCCCTCGGACGTACTGATCAAGGTGCTCCGCACCGGCATCTGCGGTACCGACCTGCACATCCGCAACTACGACGGCTGGGCCCAGCAGGCCGTCCGCACCCCGCTCGTCCTCGGTCACGAGTTCGTCGGCGAGGTCGCGGAGACCGGCGCCGACGTCGTCGACATCAAGGTCGGCGACCTGGTCAGCGGCGAGGGCCATCTGGTCTGCGGGAAGTGCCGCAACTGTCTGGCCGGGCGCCGCCATCTGTGCCGTTCCACGCTCGGGCTCGGCGTCGGCCGGGACGGGGCGTTCGCGGAGTACGTCGCCCTGCCCGCGTCCAACGTCTGGGTGCACCGGGTCCCCGTCGACCTGGACGTGGCCGCCATCTTCGACCCGTTCGGCAACGCCGTGCACACCGCGCTCTCCTTCCCGCTGGTCGGCGAGGACGTGCTGATCACCGGCGCCGGACCGATCGGCATCATGGCCGCCGCGGTCGCCCGGCACGCCGGCGCCCGCAACGTCGTCATCACCGACGTCAGCGAGGCCCGGCTGGAGCTGGCCCGCAAGGTGGGCGTCAGCCTCGCCCTGAACGTGGCGGAGGAGACCATCGCGGACGGGCAGCGGCGGCTCGGACTGCGCGAGGGCTTCGACATCGGCCTGGAGATGTCCGGCCGTCCCGAGGCCATGCGCGACATGATCGCCAACATGACCCACGGCGGCCGGATCGCCATGCTCGGACTGCCGTCCGAGGAGTTCCCCGTCGACTGGTCCCGGGTCGTCACCTCGATGATCACCATCAAGGGCATCTACGGCCGCGAGATGTACGAGACCTGGTACGCCATGTCCGTGCTGCTGGAGGGCGGCCTCGACCTCGCCCCCGTGATCACCGGCCGATACGGCTACCGGGACTTCGAGGCGGCCTTCGACGACGCGGCGAGCGGCCGCGGCGGCAAGATCATCCTCGACTGGACCTCCTGATCCGGCCCCGCCGCCGACCCTGTCCCCCCGACGCCCGACACCCCGCACCCGCACCCCGCGAGCCCTCGCAACCAGCTGGGAGACACCCCTCATGTTCGACTCCGTACGCGACGACGTCCGCACCACCCTCGACGAGATCCAGGCCGCCGGACTGCACAAGCCCGAGCGCGTGATCGGCACCCCGCAGTCCGCGAGCGTCGCCGTCACCGCGGGCGGCCGCCCCGGCGAGGTCCTCAACTTCTGCGCCAACAACTACCTCGGCCTCGCGGATCACCCCGAGGTGATCGCCGCCGCCCACGAGGCCCTGGACCGCTGGGGCTACGGCATGGCCTCGGTCCGCTTCATCTGCGGCACCCAGGAGGTGCACAAGGAACTGGAGCGACGGCTCTCCGCGTTCCTCGGCCAGGAGGACACGATTCTCTACTCCTCCTGCTTCGACGCCAACGGAGGCGTCTTCGAGACCCTCCTCGGCCCGGAGGACGCGGTCATCTCCGACGCCCTCAACCACGCCTCCATCATCGACGGCATCCGGCTGTCCAAGGCCCGCCGGTTCCGCTACGCCAACCGCGACATGGCCGACCTGGAGAAGCAGCTCAAGGAGGCCTCCGGGGCCCGGCGCCGGCTCATCGTCACCGACGGCGTCTTCTCCATGGACGGGTACGTCGCCCCGCTGCGCGAGATCTGCGACCTGGCCGAACGCCACGACGCCATGGTCATGGTCGACGACTCGCACGCCGTCGGCTTCGTCGGCCCCGGCGGCCGGGGCACGCCCGAGCTGCACGACGTGATGGACCGCGTCGACATCATCACCGGCACCCTGGGCAAGGCGCTGGGCGGCGCGTCCGGCGGCTACGTCGCGGCCCGCGCCGAGATCGTCGCCCTGCTGCGCCAGCGCTCGCGCCCGTACCTCTTCTCCAACTCCCTCGCCCCGGTCATCGCGGCGGCCTCGCTCAAGGTCCTCGACCTGCTGGAGGGCGCCGGCGACCTGCGCGAGCGCCTCGACGCCAACACCAAGCTCTTCCGCACCCGGATGGCCGAGGAGGGCTTCGACATCCTGCCCGGCGACCACGCCATCGCCCCAGTCATGATCGGGGACGCGGCGAAGGCGGGCCGGATGGCGGAACTGCTCCTGGAGCGCGGCGTGTACGTGATCGGGTTCTCGTACCCGGTCGTCCCGCAGGGCGCCGCCCGCATCCGGGTCCAGCTCTCCGCCGCGCACTCCACCGAGGACGTGAACCGGGCCGTGGACGCGTTCGTCGACGCGCGGGCCGCGCTGGGGGAGTAGTCCCCGCTCCGCCCGGGTCAGGACCTTCTTCGTGACCTGGGACAATGAGGAACATGATCGATGCACGGCGGCTGCGCGTTCTCCGTGCGGTGGCGGACCACCGCACGGTGACCGCCGCGGCCGCCGCGCTGTACCTCACCCCCTCCGCGGTCTCGCAGCAACTGGCCGCGCTGGAGCAGGAGACCGGGCACCGCCTCGTCGAGCGCAACGCGCGCGGCGCCCGGCTCACCCCCGCGGGGGAGATCCTGCTGACCCACGCCAACGCGGTGCTGGCCCAGCTGGAACGCGCCGAGGCGGAACTCGCCGCGTACAACGCCGGGCAGGCCGGCACGGTCACCGTCGCCGCGTTCGCCACCGGCATCGGCCTGGTCCTCGCCCCCGCCATCGCGGAGCTGGCCCGCACCGCGCCCGGCATCCGGGTCCGCGTCCAGGACGCCGAGGGCGACGCGAGCGTGCCGATGGTGCTGGACCGGCAGGTGGACGTGGCGGTCGCCGTCGAATACCGGGGCGCGCCCGGGGAGGACGACCGGCGGCTGACCCGGGTCCCGCTGTACTCGGAGCCGTTCGACGCGGTGCTGCCGGTGGGCCACCGGCTGGCCGGACAGGACGCGGTGGCGATCGCCGAACTGGAGAAGGACCCGTGGATCGGTCCGTACCCCGGCAACCCGTGCCACGACGTGGTGGTCCTGTCCTGCGAGTTCGCCGGGTTCCAGCCGAGGATGGAGCACTCCTCGGACGACTTCCGCGCCGTCGTCTCCCTCGCCGGGGCGGGCGCCGGGGTGGCGCTGGTGCCGCGCTCGGCGCTGCGCGGCATGGAACTGACGGGCGTGGTGGTACGACCCGTGCGGGGCAGCGCGCCCACCCGCCGCGTCTTCGCCGCGGTACGCCACGGGGCGGAGGGCCACCCGCTGATCGCCCCCGTGCTCGCCGCCCTGGCCGCCGCGGCCCGCCGCGAGGCGGCCCCGCTGCCTCCCGCGTCGCCGTGACACGCGGGAGGCGGCGCCCGAGGGCCGACGGCATGGCGCCACCGGCCCTCGGAGTGCTTCAGGAATCCGACACTCGGATCGGAGGGGCCCCGGATCGGACGTATCCCCGTATCAGAGGCCCCCGGAATCAGAGGGATCCCAGTACACCGATGATCGGTGACAGGATGTCGTGACCGAACTCCGTGAGCTTGGTGGCCACGGGCGAGACGGCGCGCCCTCCCAGCTTGCCGAGTGAACCGATCCAGGTCGACTGGCCGAAGGTGATCAGACCCAGCGCGGCTGTTCCGAGAGACTTCTTGAACTCACTGCTCGTCCAGCCGTAGGCGATGCCCGTGAACGCGGCGCTGATCCCCGAGAGGGCCATGGAGGTGTAGGCGAAGCCTGCGGCCAGCGGCTCCAGGACCGGTGCG
This sequence comes from Streptomyces tyrfis, assembly GCF_037034285.1. NCBI lineage: Bacteria > Bacillati > Actinomycetota > Actinomycetes > Kitasatosporales > Streptomycetaceae > Streptomyces > Streptomyces tyrfis. The sequence goes on from NZ_JBAGJZ010000039.1 coordinate 48,240, forward strand.
GCGAGGGGGAAGAAGAGTCCGGCGAGGCCTGTGCCGGCAGCACAGAACCCCGTCACGATACTGGCGACGTCGGTGGCTTTCGCCCACCACTTCGGATCCTGCCACCAGGCGGGATCGCTCTGGACGGTGTCGTTGTCGGGTGTGTCGGCCGGGGCGACCCCGGACTCCCTGGCCTTGCGCGCCGCCTCGGCTGCCTTTCTGGCCGCCGCCGCAATCTCCTCCTTGCGCTTGACCACGGCGATCTGGTGTGCCTGGCTCGCGGCCGCGGCCGCCGTCTGCGCGTCCTTGCCGGCCTGGATGGCCGAGGCACGGGCCGAAGCGGCGGATGCCTGGGCCGAGTTGGCCGACGCCACCGCGTTGCGGGCGGAGGCCATGGCACGGTTGGCGGAGTAGTTCGCCGACCGCGAGGCCTTTTGAGCGACGGCGGCGGCCTGCTTCGCCTTGTCCGCAGAGGCCTGCGCGTTCTTGGCCGACTGCTCGGCGGCGTCCGCGTTGGTCGTGGCCTGCTGTGCGTAAGTGGCGGCCCGCTTGAACGCCTCCTGCGCCTTTTCGGCCCACTTCGCCGCATCGGCGGCGGCGTTACGGGCGTTCGCGGCGGTCTCCTGCGCGCGAGCCGCGTCTTCCTGCGCCTTGTTCGCGACCTTCGCGGCGGCCGCGATCGCACCCTGCACGGCGGCGATATGCGCGGCGGAGTCATGGTCGAGCTGCGCCGTCTTGTGCTGCACGGAGGCGATGAAGTTGCGACGCATCCATGCGGGGCCTTCCAGCGCGGCCTGGGCATGGGCTTTCGTGTACGGGCCCGCCGACCCGAGGAGGGTGGCCGTGGCGACGGCGTCGTCCTCCTGCTGAGCGTCCGCGTACAGGGTCGTGAAGAACTTGTTGAGGGCCTCGGCGGTGCCGGCGTTCAGCGCCTCGTTCGCAGCCTGCTTGACGGCCTTGCCAGGGCTGTCCGCCAGGACGCGGGCGACGGATACCCGGTTGTCCGTCGCCGCGGCCTCGATGAGGCCCGTCGTGAGGAATTTCTCACCGGTGTCCGGATCGTCGCTCGCCAGCGCAGCGACCGCGGCTTCGGCGACGTCCGGAGCGGAGGTCTGCGCCAGATAGAGAACAGTCTCTCTGTCGTCCTGCTTCTGAGCGAGCTGCCGGTCGGCGTCGATCCAGGCGTGGACGTCGGCATCCGTGCCGCAGAGGGCGAATCGTGAGGCTTCACGTGACCAGGTGCCGCGGGAGTTCATCATGGCGATGGCGGCCTTGCGTCCGACGGTGGAGGCGAGGTCGGTGTCACCGGCCCTGAGCGCCGCCTCCGCCTGGGCGATGAGGTCCTGCGTGGCCTGTTCCGTCAGCTCCGCCTGGGTACGCTTCTCGTTGAGCTCGGCCCTCTCCTGTTCCTCGATCTGAGCGAGCAGGCGGGCCTCCTCCATGGCCTGCTTCGTTTCCTCGTCCAGGCGTTGCCACTCGGCTTCCCGCGCCTGCTTCTCCACCTCGATGGCTTGGTTGACGGCGTCGGTCGCGTTGTTCGCCGCTTTGGTGGCCTCATCGGCGAATTCGGTCGACTTCTTCGCGTAATCGATCGCCTGGCCCGCATATTTGACCGCCCAATCGGCGGCTTCCGCGGACTTCTCAGCATGTCCGGCGGCGCTGTTGGCCGCATCGCGTGCGGTGCGGGCGGCCGCCGCCGCCGTGTTCGCGAGCGCCTGCGCGGTTCCGGCGGCGTTGGTGGCTATCTGGGCGTTGGTGCTCGCGATCTGCGCCTGCCGCCTGGCCTCCGCTGCCTCGGCCTGGGCCTTGCCCGCGGCGGTGGCGGCCGCTGCGGAGGCGTTTGCGGCGGCGGCTGCGTTACGGGCCGCGGAGGCGGCGGCGGAGCCGGCGCTCGCGGCCTGGACCGAGGCGCCGGCCGCATAGTCGGCGGCCTTCGCCGCGCTACGGGCCTTGGCCGCGGCATTGCGGGCGGCGACGGCGGCGTTTTTCGCGGCGGACGCCTTGGACGCGTCCTTCGAGGCGGCGATGGCCGCGCCGTACGCCCGTGCCGCGGCGGAGCCGGCGGAGGCCGCGGCCTGGCTGGCCGCGGTGGCTGCGTAGGCGGCACGACGCGAGGCCTGAACAGCCGCGTGAGAGGCGGAGATGGCGACCCGTGCGGAGTCGGCCGCCCCCTGCGCGGCCTTGGACGCCTTGCGGGCGGCCTTGCCGGACTTGACCACGTCGTTCTGCGCCGCCGTCGCTTCGGCCGCAGCCTTCTCCGCCGCTTCCTTGGCCTTTCCGGCGGCCTCCACGGCGCGGGCGGCAGCCTCCTCGGCCTGCTTCGTCTTCGCGTCGGCCTTCAGGCCCTCCCGCTCGACGACCGCGACGAGTTCCTCGATCGTCGCTGATTCCTGGTCGCGGGCGCGGGCGATGTGCTGGCCGATTTCGAGGAACCACTCGACATCGGCGGCGCTGCCGGACAGGGCGCGAGAGGCGTACTTCTTAACCTCCGGGCCCGCCTCCACCATGGCCTTGGCCACTTCGACGCGCATGTCTTCCAGACGGGCGCTGTACTGGCCTTCGATGAGGAACTCCGCCAGGGAATCCTCCGTGTTCGCATCCAGCGCGGAGCTGCCGTCCCGGCGTACGCCCTTGCCACCGGTGGCCATCACGGTCGCGGTGGCAACGCGGAGATCTTCCATGAAGGCGGACTTGAAGCCATCGGCCAGGTATTCGGCGATGGCGGCGTCGCCGCCATCGATCGCGGCAGAGGCCTCACGTCGTGTCCCCTTGCCGCCTCCCGCCAGAGAGGTCATGACCGCAGTACGGTTGTCCTCCGCGGCGGCGCTCGGCAGTTGGTCGTTCAGGAAGGTCTGGACATCGGCGTCGGAGCCGGTCAGGGCCGCTTCCGCCGCGGCGCGGACCGCACTGCCGCCCAGGAGCCACGCCTTGACGACCTTCGCCCGGTCGGTGTCGGGCAGGTTGAACGGATCGCCGTCGTCGTCCCCGCCGGCCGGTGGGGTGTCCGCGAACGCCGCCGCCGGATTGAGGACCAGGCTCGAGGTGGCGGCTACGGCCGTGGCGGCCGCGAGGGTGCCGAGAACCCGCCGCCTGCTCCAGAAGATGGTGTCCAAGATATTCCCTTCGTGATCAGTGCCTGGCGGGGGGCTTTCGGGCGGCACACCGACCCGCACGATGAGGTGTCCGTCGTGCGCTTCTCCGTACGGGCCGTGTGGACATGCCTCGCCAGGGCCGCGGCGTGGGGCGACGGCCCCCGGACGAGACGCGGGGCGGACGGAAACCGGTCCCCTAGCGCCCGATGCCGGCGATGCGAACGGGGAAACCGCCTACCCGGAAGTCCGGGCAAACACCTTCATGTGGCCGTCGGTGCGGCGAAAAGGAGCCGGAGCCCCCGACACACAGGAAGCCCCGTCTGGAAAATCTGCCCAGGTGCTTCGAAGACATTTGATGCCGCCCCCCTGGCGCTTCATGCGCGAACCAGAGGGATCTTCACACAAAATATTGAGGTTCGTAAGGGGGATATGGATTTCTGGAGCCACTACGGCGAAATCGGAATATTTAATTCCGATTATTTATCGTTTCGTTATGTTGACGCATGCAACCTTTATGAGCTGGGCGTTTCCCGGTGGAGATTATGTCTGGTATCGACATGGTGTCCGATTTGTGGTGGTGGACATGTGGGTGCGTTGGTGATTTCAATGATCACGTCGTGCAAGGTTGGTGAACGAAGAGTGACTTCCCCGTGTGCGCGCCCTCGCTCTCTTTGACGCCTCGATCGTCGGAGGAAGCGGCTCACCGGGGCGTTCGTCACCCTGCCTGGCATCGGGTCACGCCGCGCGCGCCATGCGTATGTGGCCGCGCGCCTCGACCGTGGTGACGGACGGCCGGAAACGGCGGCTCCGAGTTATCAAGGGAATATGGATGAAGATAATCACTCGCGCGCTCGTGGTGGGATGTGCCGTTGCGGCTGCTGCGTGGTCTCTGAGTGGTCTGCATCAGGCGGCGCCCGCAATGGCTGCCGTCGCCGAGGAGTCTCCCGGGTATGCGGTGGAGGATTTCAGTTACCCAGGAGCCGATAAGGTGCTGGCTGAGCGGAAAATCGTCCTCAAGCGCGGTGACGGCCATATCATGCTCGTGGATTGTTCGGGGGATCCGGGGCTGCTGGAGGTCTGGTCCCGCTCGTTCAAGCAGACCTTCTGTTTCAAGGTCACCGGGGATAGTGGGTATCTGGAGCTGGAGATTCCCGCAGTCTTCACGATCAAGGGAAATGACTACTCGACACAGGTCGACATGGTCGTCGATGACGAACGAAAGACTTTCGACATCGAAAAGAACATTTGGACATCAGTGGGCGAGAGCACTGACCCGGAGCAGCGTAATTTCGCACTCGTGGAGATCCGTACCTCCAAGTAGTGCTTTGCGCTTCCGTCGATGATCCGGCGGGTCGGCACCAGTCTGCCCTCTGTTGTTTCCCGGCCCTTCGGCAGACGTGCGTTCGTCTCATGTTCGGTAGGCGATCGTCACGCCGTCCGTTCGCTCGCCGAAAGCCGTTGGCAGAGTGAGTCATGCCCCGAGCCGTGTCGGGACCGGTGCGTGCCGCTGCCAGGTCGGGTCGAGGCCCACGCACATCCCTTGCCAGTTCCCAGAGGGCGGCTGCCGGCGGCGGGCACGCTGCGGAAGGTTGCCTGGCCCGTTTCCGGCCGGGCCCGCCTCCGACCGGCCGCTCTCATGCCATCAAACAGACGTCCCTGAGTAAGGAATACACACGTGGAGTTCAGTCCATCCCGCCGTGCGCGGGCCGTCGCACTGATCGCCGCCGCCGGCGCGGCGGGTGCGCTCACACTGACCGCCCCGGCGCAGGCCGTGATCGGTGACGCGGTCGCCGACAACACGTACACGTTCACCGCGAAGCTCGACATCGGCGGGGAGCGTGCCTGCACCGGGTCGCTCGTGGACGCGCAGTGGATCCTGACGGCGAGCAGTTGTTTCGCGGCCGAAGGTCAGCCCGCGTTCCCGGTGCCCGCCGGGGCGCCCGCCGAGAAGACCATGGCGACGATCGGCCGTACCGACCTTTCCGGAACGGGCGGGAAGGTGGTCGAGGTCACCGAGTTGGTGCCGCGGGCGGACCGGGACCTGGTGATGGCGAAGCTGGCCCAGCCGGTGACCGATGTGGCGCCCGTGGTCGTGGCGGGCTCGGCGCCGGTGGTGGACGAGACGGTCCAGGCCGTGGGGTACGGCCGGACCAAGGACACCTGGGTTCCGGACCGACTGCACGCGGGTTCCTTCGTCGTGACCCGGGTCGATGCAACCACTGTCGCGATGGACCGGGACGGAGGCAGCATCTGCAAGGGCGATGCGGGCGGTCCGGCGCTGCGGGAGAAGGACGGCGGGGTCGAACTCGTCGCCGTGCACAGCGCGTCCTGGCAGGCCGGTTGCCTGGGCACCGAGGAGACCCGCAGCGGCGCCGTGGAGACCCGGCTGGACGATCTCGGGGAGTGGATCCGGCAGATCCGTGCCCTGCCGCAGGAGAGCCAGGTCGTGTCGGGGGACTTCAACGGGGACGGCAAGGAGGACATCGCCGCCTTCTACGACAACGGCACGTCGCCGGAGGGCAAGAACCGGGCATCGCTCTTCGCGTTCTACAGCACCGGCACGGGATTCGGTGAGCCCAAGAAGGTGTGGAGCGCCCTCGGCGGCTTCACCTACGCCGCCAGCAAGCTGGTCGCCGGAGACTTCAACGGCGACGGCAAGGACGACGTCGCGGTCCTCTACGACGGAGGTTCCTCCGACGCCGGCCGGGTCTCCTCGCTGTACACGTTCACCAGCACCGGTAGCGGCTTCAGTAGCCCGCGCAAGACGTGGACCAGCACCGGCTCCTTCAACTGGGACGCCTCGAAGGTGACCTCGGGCGACTACAACGGGGACGGCAAGGACGACATCGCCGTCCTCTACAACTCCGGGAAGTCGGCCGACGGCAAGTTCATCACCTCCGTCTACACCTTCACCAGCAACGGCACCGGTTTCGACAACCCGCGCAAAACCTGGACGAGTCCGGGTTCCTTCGACTGGAACGCGTCGAAGGTGACCTCGGGCGACTTCAACGGGGACGGCAAGGACGACGTCGCGGTCCTCTACAACTCCGGGAAGTCGGCCGACGGCAAGTTCGTCACCGCGCTGTTCACCTTCGCGAGCAACGGCACCGGCTTCGACAACGCGCGCAAGACCTGGGAGAGCACGGGGTCCTTCAACTGGGATGCGTCGAAGGTCACCTCCGGTGACTTCAACGGCGACGGCAAGGACGACGTCGCGGTCCTCTACAACCGCGGCAGGGGAGATGACGGCAAGGCCAACAGCGCGCTGTTCACCTTCACCAGCAACGGCACCGACCTCGCCGCTCCCCGCGAGGTGTGGACCAACACGGGTTCCTTCAACTGGGAAGTGAGTGGGCTGACGTCCGGCGACTACGACAAGGACGGGAAGACTGACATCGGAGTGCTCTACCGCAGCGGAACCTCCCCCGACGGCCGGCGCATCGACTCGCTCTTCTCCTTCACCAGCACCGGTACCGGCATCAAGGCACCGGTCAAGCACTGGACCGGCAGCGTCATCTGATCTGAGCCGGCCTGCGTCGGCCCGGGTCCGACCCGACTGACGCAGCGGGCCCGATGGAGCCGCCCGGCCCCGCCCGGAGCTCCGACCGCCCGGATGCCCGGCCCCGAACGTACGTCGGACGCTGTTGTTTTATTCGGGGCTTGGGGTTACTTCGCCCCGCCGAGGATGAGCTCGGCGGGGCGGAGTGCTGCGAAGTGGCTGGTGCGGGTGCGGGCCCGGGGCGTCTGGAGGATGTGGGCGTCGATGCGGGCGAGGTTGATCGCGGCGCCGGTGAGCTGGTGCTGGAGGCTGGTCTTGGCCGGCCCGCGGTAGCGGGATCTACGCAGGCCGCAGCGTTGGGCGGCCTGGGAGATGGTGCCCTCGACCCCCGCTCGGACCTTGAGCGTTCCTTTCAGGCATCGGTCTGTTGCTCGGCCCTGGCCGCTTGGCGTGCGTGATGCTCGTCGTGGCGACGTAGCCGCAGTTCGCGGGGCCGTTGACGTTGGGTGCGTTGATGCATGCCTGCCGCATCGTGCAGGGGCGGCAGTCACTGACCGAGAACACCACCCGCAGCACCGGATGGCCGCGTTGGGAGAGCCGTTCACTCCAGGCGGTGCTGGTGCCGCCGCCGGGGCAAGTGGCCACGGGCCGCGAGCTGGTGGTGGATGGTCTCGGCCATCGACCGGTCCTGGACGGTGGCCACCGTCGTGGCGACGTTCGTTCCTGAACCACTCCGGCTCGGCCACCTCCGACAACCAGGCAGGGGCAGCCTGGGCGAGCGCGTTGAGCGCCGCGCGCAGCGTCTCGGCGACCATCTCCAGCCAGCACAGTTCACGCGCCGCCGACAGCACATGCGAGGAGTCCGTCCGAGCTCGCCCCGCGCTCTTGAGCAGCCGCTTCTCACGGGCCGCGACCAGGATGCCGTCCAGCACCCGGCGCCCCACGTCCGCCCCGGCCAGCCGGTCACGGAACTCCGACAGCACCGAGAAGTCGAAGCCGGATCATCCAGTTCCAGCCCGAGCGCGTACTTCCAGTCGATACGGGCCCGCACCGCCTCCGCGGCCTGCCGGTCGGTCAGCCCCTCCACGAACTGCAACACCGACACCAGTGCCAGCCCGCCCGGTGACCAGGCCGGCCTGCCCCGCACCGGGAACAGGTCCGCGAACTCCTCGTCTCCGAACAACGGCCCCAGTCCGTCCCGCACCCGGATCGCCAGGCTTCCCTTCGGGAACGCGGCCCGCGCCACCCGCGCCGTCTCCGCCGGGATCTCCCAGATCCCTTCGGCTGCATCGACATCCGCACCCACCCCATACGACAACGTCGTCGGCCTTCAAGACCACAACCAGGTCTCGAAGGCCGACGTCACGCACGGCCCCGAATAAACCGACCGCGTCCGTACGTCGTTCGGGGCCGGGCGCCGTTCGTTCCGGCGAGCCGGCGTACGGTCTCAGCCGCCCCGCTTCCCGAGGACGCGGCGTTCGCCGGCCGCGCCCGGCCGGATCGTGCCGAGTCCGGCCGCCACCGCCACGGCCAGGGCCAGCGCCCCGTACCGGGCGGGGGAGAGGTACGGCAGCGAACCGGTCGTCGACAGCGCGAACGCCAGCAGGGGCACCGCCGCGACCAGGGTGCCGATCACCAGGCCGGCCACCGCCACCAGGCCGGTCTCCGCGATCAGCATCCGGCGGACCTGACGACGGCCCGCGCCGACCATGCGCAGCAGGCGGAACTCCGGGCCGCGGCCCAGCGTGATCAGGGACAGGGTGCTGACCACCGCGAGCAGTGCGAAACCGCCGATCACACCGACCCCGATGACCATCAGCGCGTCGCCCTGGTGTGACGTGGCCGGGGCGATCCGTACGTCGTCCGCCGTCGCGGCACGGAGGCGTACGCCCGCGTACGGGGCCAGCGCGCGCCGCACCTCGGCGGCCGAGGAGGCTCCGCCGTCCGCCGTGCGCACCAGGATCCGCTGGTCGCGCGGCGTTCCGACGTGGGCGGCCAGAGTCGCGTGCGGCAGCATGAACTCGCCCAGACCCAGGGCCCGTTCGTAGAGCGCCACCACCCGGAGCCGCACCTTCGTGCCGTCGCCGAGACGGAGCTGCACCTGATCACCGACGCCGACGCCCAGGCCGTCCGCCCGGTCCCGGCCGACCGCGACCGTGCCCCGGCCGGTCAGGTCCGCGAGGTCACCGGCCGTGACGCGCGGATCGAGCGTGCCGGACAGCTGATCGGCCGTCACCCCGAGGACCGGGAGCCGGTCCAGCACCGGGTCGCCCAGCTCACGGCGGGCGAGGACCACGGAGGAACGCAGCACCCCGGTCGCCGCCGTCACCCCGGGCGCCTCGCGCACGACCCGGGCCGCATCGGCCGGAAGCCCGGCGTCCGGGCCCGTCACCACCAGGTCCGCCCGGAGCGCGTCGGCGGCCTGCCGGCCGGCGGCCCGCTCCAGCGTCGCGCCCGCCGAGAGCTGCACGCAGACGAAGGCGACGAGCAGCACGATCGGGGTGATCGCCGCGCCCAGCCGCCGGTGGTGCGCGGCCGCGGACCGGGCGGCCAGGAACCCGGAGACCCCGCCCAGCCGGCGCACCGGCCCGCCGAGCACCCGCAGCGCCACCCGGGCGATCCACGGACCCAGCAGCGCCACCGCGACGATCAACGAGGTCGCGGCGCCCGACGCGGCCACGGCCGCCGCCTGCCCGCTCTGCGCCGTCGCCGCCCCGGCCGAGCCGACTCCCGCGACGGCCAGCAGCAGCCCGGCGACCGTGCGCACCCGCCCCGGCTCGCCCGGTTCGGGGGCCCCGGCCGCGGCCAGCGCGGCGGCGGGCCGCAGCCCGGTGACGGCCCGGGCCGCCAGCAGCGACACCGGGCGCGCCGAGAGCGCCACGACCAGCGCGGCCACGGCCGCCGCCCCGAGGGGCAGCCACAGCGGCACGGGCAGCGGCAGCGGTTCCGTGGCCAGCAGCGACCGCATCAGCAGCCCCAGCGGCACCGCCCCGACCCCGCCCAGCACCGCCGCCGCGGCGGTCACCCGGCTGACCTCGCGGCCGACCGCCGACCGCAGTTGACGAGGCGTCGCCCCGACCGCGCGCAGCAGCGCCAGTTCGCCGGAGCGCTGGTGGACCGCCTGGGAGATCGTGGCGGCGATCACCAGCAGCGCCACCATGAGGACCGTGGCGGCGACGGAGGCCAGCAACGCCAGAAGCTCCCCGCGTGCGCCCGGCGCGTCGACGTACTCGGCCTGCCCGCGATCCGCGCCGGTGAGCACCCGCACGGCACGGTCGCCGTGCGCGCGGTCGGGCAGCGCGGACGCCAGCGACGCCCGCAGGGAGGCGGCCGGGACGCCGTGCTCGGCCACGATCCCGATGGCGTCGACCGTGTCGGGGTGCCCGGCCAGCGCGGTGAGCCGCCGCTCGGTGAAGAAGACGGCGGGGGCGCCGCCGGCCCGGTGCGCGGGCTCCGCGACACCGCTGACGGTGTACGGGCGGCGCGTCCCGTCGGTCTGCAGGGTCAGCCTGCTGCCCGGTCGGCCGCCGGTCGCCGCCGCCAGCGTGCTGTCGAGGACCACCTCGTCCGGCGCGCCCGGCGCGCGCCCCTCGGACAGCCGGTACGGGGTGAGCACCGCGGACTCCCAGGACCGGCCGACGGCCGGGACCGCGTCCCGCCCGGAGCCGCTGCCGCCCGGCAGGACCACGGACAGGGGCACCGAGTCGTCCGCCACGGCCTTCGCGACACCCTCGGCGGCGGCCGCCCGCGCCACCGTCGAACGGTCGAGCCGGACCCGTTCCGGAAGGTAGGCCTCGGCGGTCTTCGGCTCGCTGCCCCAGGGCTTCGCCGTGTACGCCACCCGCTGATCGGCCACCACCACGGCGTCCGCGGCGGCGTGCCGCGCCACCGGCGGCCCGGCCGCCAGCAGCGAACCGAGGACGAGGACGAACGCGCCGATCAGCGCCGCCGCGGCGGCCGTCGCCGCGAAGACCGGGGCCCACGCCCCGCGACGGGACCGCAGCGAGCGCCGGGCGAGGAACGCCGACGCCCGCCGCACCCCGGCACGCACGTCCGCGGCCGTGGTCGCGTCCGTGGCCGGGGGAGCGGCTGTGCCTGCTTTCGTGGCCGTGGCCGTGCTCGTCTCCACGGCCGCGCCCGCGCCCGCGCACGTGCTCGTGTCCGCGCCCGTCTCCGCAGGCGTGTCAGGCGCGTCGGATGTATCAGGTGTGCGCGTGTTCACCGGAGGCGACCGCCGTCCATCGTGAGCACGGTGTCCGCCCGGCTCGCCGCCGCCGGGTCATGGGTGACCATGACGACCGTGCGGCCGTCCAGCCGGACCGCGTCCCGCAGCAGCCCGAGCACCAGCTCCGCCGACTCCGGGTCCAGGGAGGCCGTCGGCTCGTCCGCGAAGATCACCTCGGGCTCGGTCACCAGCGCCCGCGCCACCGCGACCCGTTGCTGCTGACCGCCCGAGAGCGTCGCCGGCCCCTGCCCGCCCCGGCCGGCGAGTCCGACCCGGGCCAGCAGCGCCCGGCCGCGGGCCAGCAGCCGTTCGTCCGCCGGGTCGGCGCCCGCCAGCACCAGCGGCAGCACCACGTTCTCCTCGACGCTCAGCGACGGCACCAGATTCAGGGCGTGCGACTGGAAGACGAACCCGATCCGGTCCCGGCGCAACCGGGTCAGCGCGGCCTCGGACAGCCCCCCGAGATCGGTCCCCCCGATCCGCACCGTTCCCGAGGTCGGCCGGTCCAGGCCCGCCGCGCACTGCAGGAACGTGCTCTTCCCGGACCCCGAGGGCCCCACCACCGCGGTGAAGGTCCCGACCGGGACCGTGCAGCTCACCGCGTCCAGCGCGAGCGTCCCCCGGCCGCCGCGCCGCCCGTGGCGCCGGCTCACCGACTCCAGGCTCAGTGCGGCGCCCCGCGTCCCCGTGACCGTGTCCACCCTCGGTTCCACCGTTCTCCAGCTCTCTCCGTCTACCGTTCCGATCTGCGTAAACGCTAGAAAGAAGGGGAGTTCGCGGCGAGGGGGCGGACTCCCGGGCCGGGGTTCAGCCCGCTACACCCCGGAGCCGGGGGAGACCACTGCTCCGGGCCCGGGCGACGCACCGTAACGTGGTGCGTCATGAGCACCGCACCCGCCCCGCTGACGAGCGCCGTCCGGCGTTCGCGGGACGCCTCCCACTACCTGATCACCGGCTTCCTGACGGCGCTGGCCTGCTATGTGAGCGTCTTCCTGGTGGCGGCAGTCCTGCTCTTCGCGGCCGTGATCATCGGGCTGCCCGCCCTGCCCGAGACCGTGAAGCCGTTGCGCGAGCTGGTGGAGTTCGAGCGCCGCAGGGCGGCCGAGCGGCTCGGTGTTCCGTACGCGCCGGCGCCCTGGCCCGTGGTGGACGGCGGGGAACTCGTCGAACGGGTGCGGCGCGTGCTCACCGATCCGATGGTGTGGCGCGGGGTGCGGTGGATGCCGGTCCACGCGCTCGCGGGCAACGTCTTCTGCTGTCTCGCGATGGTGCTGTGGCCGGTCGGGCTCCTCGTGGACGGGGCGGTGCTGTCGGTCCAGCACCGGCTGGACCGGAGAAGGCACGACGAGTACGGCACGCCGCCGCCGACGCGTGAGGGGTACGTGGTGCGCTGGCACGGGGTTCTCGCGGACCTCTCCGCGAGCTGGAACCGGTCCCTGCTCACGCCCTCGCCGTCCGCCGTGCTCGCCGACCGGATCGACCAGCTGACCGAGAGCCGCGCCGGGGCGGTGGAGGCGCACGGCGCCGAACTGCGCCGGATCGAACGGGACCTGCACGACGGCGCCCAGGCCAGGATCGTCGCCCTGTCGATGCGGATCGGCCTCGCCAAGCAGCTCCTCGACCACGATCCGGCCGCGGCGCGCCGGCGCCTCGACGAGGCCCAGGACGGTGTGGACGAGGCGCTGGCGGAGCTTCGGCACGTGGTACGCGGCATCCACCCGCCGGTGCTGACGGACCGGGGACTCGCCGGGGCGGTACGGGCGCTGGCCGCCGACGCCGCCGTACCGGTGGTCACCGAGCTGGACGGGGTGGACGACGGGCGGCGGCTTCCGGCCGCGATCGAGGCGGCCGCGTATTTCGTGGTCGCGGAGGCCCTCACCAACATCGGCAAGCACAGCGGGGCGACGACCGCCACCGTGCGCATCGACCGGCCCGCCGGCGTCCTGCGGGTGGTCGTCAGCGACGATGGTCGCGGCGGCGCCGACGAACGCGCCGGCAGCGGGCTGGTCGGCATCAGGCGGCGGATCGCCGCCCTCGACGGCGCCACCCGCATCAGCAGCCCCACCGGGGGGCCGACGGACATCGAAGTGGAGCTGCCGTGCGGATCGTGATCGCCGAGGACAACGCGCTGCTGCGGGAGGGCCTGATCCTGCTGCTGACCAGCTCGGGCCACGAGGTGGTGGCGGACGCCGCGACCGGCCCCGAGGTGCTGCCGGCCCTGCTGGAGCACCGCCCGGACGTCGCCGTGCTCGACGTGCGGCTCCCGCCCACCTTCCGCGACGAGGGGCTGCGCGCCGCGCTCGCCGCCCGCGACCGGCTGCCGGACCTCCCGATCCTGGTCCTCTCGCAGTACGTCGAGGAGACGTACGCCGCCGAACTGCTCGCCCGGGGCGCCCAGGGCATCGGCTATCTGCTGAAGGACCGGGTGGGTCGCGTCGACCAGTTCCTCCAGGCGCTGGACCGGGTCGCGGCCGGCGGCACGGCGCTCGATCCGGAGGTGGTGACCCAGCTGCTGACCCGCAAGACCGCGGCCGAGCCGCTGCGGAGCCTCACCCCGCGCGAACGCCAGGTCCTGGAACTGATGGCGCAGGGCAAGGCGAACGGCACCATCGCCGAGGAACTGGTGGTGACCGAACGGGCCGTCAGCAAGCACATCGGATCCATCTTCCTGAAGCTCGGTCTGGAAGCGGACGACGGCACGGTGCACCGGCGGGTGCTGGCGGTGCTCGCGTACCTGGAGGACAAGGGAGCGCGCTGACCCCCGCCGGTACGGGGCGGCGCGTGGCGCGCGCCCCGAGGGCGGTGCGGGACTCGCGTCCCGCGCGTACGCCGCCTGCGCCGTGCCCGCGCCGTGCGCGCCGGGCCCGTGTACGCGCGCCGCGCCTGAACCGCGCGCCGGGCGGCGTGTACGGGTGTCATCGCGCGGCGGTCGCGGGGCGCCGGTCCGGCGTCGCGCGCGCCGTGGGCACCACGACCGGGGCGCCGTCCCCGGGCGCGTCCAGGATGTCCGCCTCGATGCCGTACAGCTCCTCGACCAGGGCCGCGTCCACCACGTCACGGGCGGCGCCCCGCGCGACGATCCGGCCCCGGTTCATGGCGACGAGGACGTCGGCGTACCGGGCGGCGCCCGCCAGGTCGTGCAGGACCATCACCACGGTGCGGCCCGCCGATGCCACCTCCCTGACCAGTTCGAGGACCTCGACCGCGTGACCCAGATCGAGCGCGCTCGTCGGCTCGTCGAGCAGGACGACCGGTGTCTGCTGGGCGAGCACCATGGCGAGCCAGCAGCGTTGCCGCTGACCGCCGGACAGCTGGTCGACTCGGCGGTCGGCCAGCCCGGCGGTGCCGGTGGCGGTCAGCGCCTCGCGCACCGCCCGCTCGTCCTCCCGGGACCACTGCCGGAACAGCCCCTGATGGGGGTGGCGCCCGTACCGCACGAGTCCGGCGACGGTCACCGCCTCGGGGGCCTGCGGGGACTGCGGCAGCAGGGCGATGCGGTGCGCGGCGGCGCGCTGGGTCAGCTGCCAGACGTCGGCGTCGCCCACCCGGACGGTGCCGGACTCCGGGCGATGGAGGCGGGCGATGGACCGCAACAGGGTCGACTTTCCACAGCCGTTGGGGCCGACGATCGCGACGACCTGCCCGGCGGGCACGGACAGGTCGACCCCGTTCACGACGGTGTGGCCGGGATATCCGGCCGTGAGCGCCTCGATCGTGAGGTCCACGCCGGGCAGGGTGCGGCCCGCGCCGGGCGGGGCCGTCGTCGGGGTGCCGTCCGTCATGCCGGTCGTGCCTTTCCTCGGGGGCCGCGGGCGGCACGGGGGTCATGGGGGCTGTGGGGCGTTGCGGGGGGCGGCGCGGGCGCGGTCATCGGGGCGGCCTCCGGGCGTGACGGCGATCGACAAGTGAGAAAGGTAAGCCTCACCTTACTGGTTCGGGTGTCCTCGGGCGGTTCCGGTGCCGCGTGCGGAACGTGCGGGATGCCGCTCGCGCCGAGGGGGCGCGTACGGGCAGGATGCTGTGAGCCAAGCCAAGCCAAGCCAAGCCAAGCCAAGCTCGGCCGGATCGCATCGACGCCGAGCCCGGCCCGGCCCGGTCGGGCGGAGCCGAAGCCGAGCCGAAGCCGAGTCACGTCACGCGCCAGGAGGTCGCATGTCCAGCCCGAACCAGCCCGCCCCCTTCACCGCAGACGACTACCGGGCCCGGATGGCCCGCGCGGCCGAAGCCGCCGCCGAGGCGGGGCTGGCGGGCGTGCTGGTCGCCCCCGGGCCCGACCTGGTCCACCTCACCGGCTACCGGCCGGTGAACACCGAACGCCTCACCCTGCTCGTCCTGACGCCCGGCCGGGACCCGGTCCTCGTCGTCCCGACGCTGGAGGCCCCGGACGCCGAGGAGGCCGTCGGCGGACCCGCGCTCACGATTCGGGACTGGACCGACGGCAAGGACCCGTACGCCGTCACCGCCCCGCTCCTCGACGCGCGGGGCCGGTACGGCATCAGCGACAACGCCTGGGCCATGCATCTGCTCGGCATCCGGCGCGCGCTCCCGGACACCTCGTACGTCTCCCTCACCGAGGCCCTGCCGATGCTCCGCGCGGTGAAGGACGCCCCGGAACTCCAGCGGCTGGCCGCCGCCGGAGCGGCCGCCGACGCCGTGTACGAGGAGATCGTCAAGGTGCGGTTCTCCGGTCGCGCGGAGAACGACATCGCCGCCGAACTGGCCGAGCTGCTCCGGCGGTTCGGGCACTCGCAGGTCGACTTCACCGTCGTCGGATCCGGCCCCAACGGAGCCAACCCGCACCACGAGGCGGGCGACCGCGTCATCGAGCGGGGCGACATGGTGGTGCTCGACTTCGGCGGGCTCAAGCACGGCTACGGCTCCGACACCTCCCGCACGGTGCACGTCGGCGAGCCCACCGCCGAGGAGCAGCGGGTCCACGACATCGTGCGGCAGGCGCAGGAGGCGGGCTGCGCAGCGGTCCGGCCCGGGGTCGCCTGCCAGGAGGTCGACCGGGCGGCCCGCGCCGTCATCACCGAGTTCGGCTACGGCGAACGCTTCATCCACCGCACCGGCCACGGCATCGGCGTCACCACCCACGAACCGCCGTACATGATCGAGGGCGAGGAGCTGCCGCTGGTGCCCGGGATGTGCTTCTCGGTGGAGCCCGGCATCTATCTGCCGGGCCGGTTCGGGGTGCGGATCGAGGACATCGTGACCGTCACCGAGGACGGCGGGCGACGACTCAACAACACGGCGCGCGAGATGGCGATCGTCGAGTAGCGGCGCTCGGGCGCGCACCCCCATCCGAGCGGGAGCGGGAGGGGCGACGGGAATTGACGTCTCGTCAGTCGTCGGACAGCAGTACGCACGACTCCGGCGGAAGACGCAGCAGCCCGTCGCTCCCGGGCCCCTCGACCGGCTCCCACGCGGCCACCACCCGGCCGGCACCGCCCCTGCGCCGCCCGCCGCCCAGCGGGATCTCGGCCGGTCTCCCGTCGAGGTTGACGGCGATCCGCAGGTCGCCCCGCCGGTACGCCAGCCAGCGCGCGTGCTCGTCGAAGGCGGTGCGCACCGACGCCAGATCCGGGTCGGAGAGGTCCGGCAGTGTGCGGCGCAGCCCGATCAGCTCGCGGTGCCAGGCGAGCAGACGGGCGTGCGGCTCCCGCTCCGGTTCGCCCCAGTCCAGGCAGGAACGGTTCCGGGTCGCCGGGTCCTGCGGGTCCGGGACCTCGTCCTGTGCCCAGCCGTGCGCCGCGAACTCGCGCCGCCTGCCGTCGCGTACCGCCTCGGCGAGCACCGGATCGGTGTGGTCGGTGAAGTACTGCCAGGGGGTGCGGGCCCCCCATTCCTCGCCCATGAACAGCATCGGGAGGAAGGGGCCGGTCAGCACGAGCGCGGCGGCGCACGCCAGCAGACCGGGGGAGAGCGTGGCGGCGAGCCGGTCGCCCAGCGCGCGGTTGCCGATCTGGTCGTGGGTCTGGGCGTAGCCGACGAAGCGGTGGGCCGGGGTGCGGGTGATGTCGACCGGGCGGCCATGGGTCCGGCCGCGGAAGGAGGAATAGGTGCCGTTGTGGAAGAACCCGCTGGTCACCGTCTTGGCGACGGCGGTCAACGGGGCGGCGGCGAAGTCCGCGTAATAGCCCTGGGACTCGCCGGTGAGCGCCGTGTGCAGGGCGTGGTGGAAGTCGTCGTTCCACTGGGCGTGCAGTCCGATGCCGCCCACCTCGCGCGGTGTCGTGGTCCGGGGATCGCAGCGGTCGGACTCGGCGATCAGCGAGAGCGGGCGGCCCAGCTCGGCGGCGAGCGCGTCGGTCGCCGCCGACAGTTCCTCCAGGAAGGTCAGCGCCCGGGAGTCGGCCAGGGCGTGCACCGCGTCCAGCCGCAGCCCGTCGAGCCGGTAGTCCCGCAGCCAGGCGAGCGCGCTGCCCAGCAGATACGCCCGCACCTCGTCCGATCCGGGCGCGTCGAGGTTGACCGCCGCGCCCCACGGTGTGTGGTGCGTTTCGGTGAAGTACGGGCCGAAGGCCGGGAGATGGTTGCCGGACGGGCCCAGGTGGTTGTGCACCACGTCCAGCAGCACCGCGAGCCCCAGACCGTGCGCCGCGTCGACGAAGCGCTTCAGCCCCGCCGGGCCGCCGTAGGGCTCGTGCACGGCCCAGGGCGCCACCCCGTCGTACCCCCAACCGCGGGTGCCGGGGAAGGGGCACACCGGCATCAGCGACACATGGGTGACGCCCAGTCCGGCGAGATGGCCGAGCCGGGCCGCCGCGGCGTCGAAGGTTCCCTCCTCGGTGAACGTGCCGATGTGCAGCTCGTACAGGACGGCGCCCGGCAGGGCCCGCCCGGTCCATTCGTGCCGCCAGGGGTACGCCGAGTGGTCGACGACGGCGCTCTCGCCGTCGGGCCCGTCCGGTTGCCGCCGCGAACGGGGGTCGGGCAGCACGCGCCCCTCGTCCGCCCCGCGCCCCTCGTCCGCCCCGCTTCCGTCCCCGCTCCCGTCCCTGGTCAGGACGAATCCGTAACGGTCCCCGTCCGACGCCTCGGCCTCCGCCGTCCACCAGCCGGCCCGGTCGGCGTCGCGGGCCATCGTCCGCCGTTCACCCGACAGCCGCAGCTCGACCGAGTCCGCATCCGGTGCCCATACCTCGAACAGCATGCAACGCTCCTCGTCTTCTCGCCCCCGTCACCCATCGTCGGCAAACGCCCGCGACAGCTGCCTCACGACACTGGATCGAGCCCGTTACTGGCGATTAAGGTCTGGTTCTGATCATTGCCCTGCCTGCTTCAGCTCAATACGCATCACTACGCACTCCCTCTTACGGCTGTGGAGGCCGAGATGAATGTGCCGCCGCCGAACGTGCCGATGCCGAACGCGCCGGCGTCGCCCGCGCCAGCCGGCGCCGTGACCGACGAGGCCGGATCGCCCGCGCCCGCCGGTACCGCGCCGACCGGTTCGGCGTCGCCCCCGCCCGCCGTGCCCGCGTTCCCGCCCGGCTTCCTCTGGGGGGCGTCCGCCTCCGCCTTCCAGACCGAGGGGGCGTCCGACGCCGACGGCAAGGGGCCCTCCGGCTGGGACGCCTTCGCCGCCCAGCCCGGACGGATCAAGGACGGCACCGACACCACCCGGGGCACCGGCTTCCACCAGCACTACCGCGAGGACGTCGCCCTGCTGGCCGGGCTCGGCGCCGACGCCTTCCGGTTCTCCATCAGCTGGCCGCGCGTGGTGCCCGGCGGCAGCGGCGCCGTCAACCCGCAGGGCCTGGACTTCTACGACCGGCTCGTCGACGAGCTGTGCGCCCACGGCATCGCCCCCGCCCCCACCCTCTACCACTGGGACACCCCGTTGCCGCTCGACGAGGCGGGCGGCTGGCTCAACCGGGACACCGCCTACCGCTTCGCGGAGTACGCGGGCATCGTCGCCGAACGCCTCGCCGACCGGGTGCCGATGTGGATCACGATCAACGAACCGGCCGAGGTCACCATGCTCGGCTACGCGCTCGGCCAGCACGCGCCGGGCCGCACCCTCCTCTTCGACGCCCTGCCCGCCGCCCACCACCAACTCCTCGCCCACGGACTGGCGGTCCGCGCCCTGCGCGGGGCGGGCGCGGACAACATCGGCGTCGCCGTCTCGCACACCCCGGTCTGGACCGCCGGGGAATCCGACGAGGACCGCCTGGGCGCGGAGCTGTACGACACCCTCACCAACTGGCTGTTCGCGGACCCCCTCCTCACCGGCCGCTACCCGGACGAGAACTTCGCCGCGCTGATGCCCGGCCCCGTCGCGGACGATCTGGCCACCATCTCCGCCCCGCTCGACTGGTACGGCGTCAACTACTACAACCCCACCCTCGTCGGCGCCCCCGACGCGCGGGCCGTCGGCAGCTTCTCCGGATTCGAGATGCCCGCCGAACTCCCCTTCGGCATCCGGGAGATAGAGGGTTACGAGAGGACCGACTTCGGCTGGCCCGTGGTCCCCGACGGGCTGCGCGAGACCCTCGTCCAGCTGCACGCCCGCTTCGGGGACCGCCTCCCGCCGCTCTACATCACCGAGAACGGCTGCGCCGTCGACGAACCCGCTCGCGACGCCCGCCGGATCGCCTACCTCGAAGGGCATCTCAAGGCCCTGCGCTCCGCCATCGACGCGGGCGTCGACGTGCGCGGCTACTTCACCTGGTCGCTCACCGACAACGTCGAATGGATCGAGGGGGCCAGCAAGCGGTTCGGCCTGGTGCACATCGACTACGAGACACTGCGCCGCACCCCCAAGGACTCCTACGCCTGGTACCGCGACCTGATCCACGCGCAGAAGCACGGGCACGGACGCCCGGCGGCCGGCCGCCCCTGACGACGGCCCCGGCAACACCCTTTTTTCACGGCCGCCGGGCCTTACGGACAGGCGCCCGCGTGATCGATACTTCGCGCCATGGTTGCTTCATGGTGGTCCCGGGCCCGACTGGGGATCTTCGTGCACTGGACCCCGGCCTCGGTCCCGGGCTGGGCCCCGCCGTACGTCCCCCCGGCCGAACTGCCCGCGGCCGGCCGCCGCGCCCCGCTCGCCTGGACGGCGTACGCCGAGTGGTACGAGAACTCGCTCCGCTTCCCGGGCAGCCCCGTCGCGGCCCATCACCGGGTGACCTACGGCGACCGCCCGTACACCGCCTTCGGCGGCGACTTCAACGAGGCGCTGGACGGCTGGGATCCGACCGCCTGGGCCCGTGACTTCCGTGCCGCGGGCGCCCGTTACGCCGTCCTCGTCGCCAAGCACCACGACGGCTTCTGCCTCTGGCCCTCCGAAACCGCCAACCCGCACCGACGCGGCTGGCACACCGCGCGCGACGTGGTCGGCGAGTTCGCCGAAGCCGTACGGGCCGAGGGGCTGCGCTTCGGCGTCTACTACTCCGGCGGGCTCGACTGGACCTTCGACGACCGGCCCATCGGCACCGCCGCCGACACCGTCTCCGCCGTGCCGCGCGGACGCTACCCCGCGTACGCCGACGCGCAGACGCGCGAACTGATCCGCCGCTACCGCCCCGACATCCTCTGGAACGACATCGCCTGGCCCGCCGCCCGCGCCGAGATCCGACAGCTCATCGCCTACTACCGGTTCACCGTGCCGCACGGCGTCGTCAACGACCGGCTGCGCCCGTACACGCCGCTGTGGCGCGCCCTGCGCGTCGTTCCCGGCGCCGGGAGCCTGTACGACCGCTGGGACCGCCGCACCATCGCCCGGGGCGAGGGCTTCGTGCCCCGCAAGCCCCCGTACTACGACTTCCGGACCCCCGAGTTCGCCCGCTGCGGCGGCCCCGACCCGTACGAGATCACCCGGGGCATCGACCACAGCTTCGGCTACAACCGCAACTCCCCGCCCGGGGCGTTCCTCGGCCGGGACGCGCTGGAGGCCCTCGTCCGCGAGACGGCGCGCGAGGGCGGCAACCTGCTGCTCAACGTCGGGCCGCGCGGCGAGGACGCGACCATCCCCGCCGAACAGCGCCGGCGCCTGACATGGCTGGCAGAACTCGCCGACGGCCCCGGACCGGACCTCCGCGCGACCGGCTGAGGCGCGGGCCCGCCCCGGGGCGGCGCGCCGACGGCCGCCGTCGCGGCCGGGGCGCACGCCCGTTCCGCATCGGCCGTATCAGTCCCAGACCATGGAGAACGAGTGGCCGACGGTCGTGTACCCGAGGCGGGCGAAGGACGCGGCCATCGGCATGTTGCCGAGGTCGGTCGCGGCGCGGATCCGCGCCACACCGTCCTGCGCGGCCAGCACCCGGGTCCCCTCCGCGAGGAGCTCGTCCACGTATCCCCGGCCGCGCCGGTCGGGCAGCACGCCGATGTAGGCGATGACCGGGTTGTAGTCGTTGCGCGCCGGGATCACGAATCCCACCGGGCCGCCGTCCGGGAGCTCGGCGACGCGCCACCACGCGCGCGGCGTGGTGTAACCCGCCAACTCCTCGTCGTAGTGCTTCTCGGCCGCCTCGCGAGGACCGAGCCCGGAGGCCAGATCCGCCCGGCCGTGGGCGTCGAGGGTGCCCTCCATCACCCGGGCCATCAGGGCGAGCAGGTCCTCCCGCCCGCCCACCGGGCGGAACCGCAGCCGTCCGCCGTCCGGCGGCACCGGCGTACCGGCGCGCCACTCCAGGCGCAGCCGCTCCACCAGCATCCGCGCGCCGGACCGTTCCAGCACCCGGATCCGGGACCCGACGGCCTCGTGGACGACCGGGTCCTCGCGCCAGTCCGGCGGCACGAAACGGAGGTACTCGGGGCGCGGCGCGCCGCCCGGCAGGACCGCCGCCGTCGCCGTCTCCAGCAGCCGCAGTCCCGCCTCCTCGCGTTCCGGTCCGGGCAGGGCGTCGTCCAGGTCGAGGACGTCGAGGAGCAGCGGGACTTCCCCGTCCCGGCTCCACCAGGCGACCCGGGCCACCACGCGCTCGCCGCGCAGCGCCACCCACATCCACTCGGGGCGGCGGCGCCCGCTCGCCAGGTCCTCGTCGAGTTCGTGATCGAGGAGGTAGGACAGACGGCGGAAGAGCCCCAGTTCGTGCGGGCCGGTGAGCGGACGGAGGGTCAGTTCGTGTGACGCGGGGGGCACCAGGTCTCCTCGACGGGATGGCGGGGGAGGGCCGTCCCCGGGACCGGGGCGGCGCGCGGCGGCAGACGTTAGCAACGTCCTCCGGGCGACGCCCCGGAATTTCCGCGCCGGGCCCCACGCGGCCCCGCGCCGGGCCCCACGCGGCCCCGCGCCGGCCCCACGCAGCCCCGCGCGGCCCGGCGCGCCGCGCGCACGGCCCGTACCGGCTGCGGGTCCGGGAGCAGGACTCTTCTGGACACTCCGGGGCGGTCGGACCGACAATTGGCCGCGTGACGTCCCCCTTCGAGTCCCACACGTACTCCGTGCGGCTGTCGGACGCCCAGCGCGACCGTGTTCTGGGCGTGCTCAGAGACGGCGCCGCACAGGGCAAGCTGTCCCACGACACCTTTCTGCGTCGGATGGAACTCGCCCTCGTCGCCCGGAACGCGGAGGAACTGGCCGCCCTCACCGCCGATCTGGAGGGCGAAGGACGCTGGTCGCGACGGATACTCAGGATCGTGGGCGGGGTGTCCGGATTCCCCGGCCGGGTGCGTCGGGTCTGGCAGACCGAACGGCTGCCGAGGCTCCTGCTCCCCGCCCCCAGCCCCTACCCCCTGCTGATCGGCCGCGACCCGGGCAACGGACTGCGGCTCAGCCATGAGACCGTCTCCCGGCTGCACGCCGAACTCACCGCCCGGGACGGCCGCTGGCTCCTCCGCGACCTCGGCTCCACCAACGGCACCTGCGTCAACGGTCAGCGGGTCACCGGCACGGTCCCGGTCCGGGACGGCGACCAGGTCAGCTTCGGGCGGATGAGCTTCCGGCTCTCCGCGCCCGCCCTCGAACCCCCGGCCTGACCGCGCCGCACGGACGCGAGGACTCCGGCCGGCCCCGTCGGCCGGCTGCGTGCCCGGCAGCCGCCCACACGCCCGGCCGGCTCCGGCGGCCCGGCCCGGTCCCACCAGCCGACTGCGCGTCCCGGTCCGATGCCGTCGGCCGGTCGCGTGCCGGTTCGGACCCGTCGGCCGGTTCTCCGGCGGCCCGGCCGGGTCACCCGCTTCCCGGCGCCCTTCCCCGTCCCGCCCGGACCAGCAGCGCCACCGGCCGCTCGGCGAACAGCTCGGCCACCGCGACCGAGGCTCCGGCGAACTTCCGGCCGGGCGTGAGCAGATCCGTCCACGGTCCCTCGTCCGGCAGCACCAGCACCGTGCCATGCCAGCCGCCCGACTCCGCCAGCCGCAACGACAGCCTGGTCACCGCCGTGACCACCTCGCCCGAACGGCAGAACGCCAGACAGTGCGCGGCCGCCGGGCCCCGCGCGCTCAGCGGTGCGTACCCACCGGACCCCCCGAACACCTCGGGCCGCTCGCGGCGCAGCCGCAGCGCCACCGCCGTGAGATCCCCCTTCTCCCCGCCGGGGCCGTCCCCGGGCGGGAGGCGGAACGGCCGCCGGTTGTCCGGATCGACGAGCGCCGTGTACTCCCGTTCCGTGCCCTGGTACAGGTCCGGCACCCCCGGCATCGTCAGATGCACCAGCGCCGCGCCCAGCACATTGGCCCGTGCGTAGGGGGCGAGCGTGCCCGCGAACCGGTCCAGCGCCTCGCGCACCGGACCGCCGTCGGCGGCCGGTCCGGCCGCCACGAAGTCCGTCACCGCCCGCTCGTACCCCGCGTCCGGTTCGGTCCAGCGGGTCGACAGCCCCGCCTCGCGGACGGCCTTGAGCAGCGCCGGTTCCAGCCGCCCGGCCGCCTCCCGGGCGGGCACGTCCGCACACCCCACGGCCGTCTGCCACGCCTGCCAGGCGAACTGCGCGTCGGGCGGCGGCGCGGGAGTGACCCGGGCCAGCTCCACCAGCAGCCACGACCACTGCTCCGGACACTCCGTCAGCACCGCGATCCGGGCCCGCACATCGGCGCTGCGCTTGGTGTCGTGCGTGGTCAGCACCGTGCTCGTGGCGGGCCGGTCGCGGGCCAGACCGGCGCAGTACGCGTGGAACTCCTCCGGGGACACGGCCGGCCGCCCCGGATCGCCGCCCACCTCGTTCGCCGAGACCAGCGTGACGTACCGGTAGAAGGCCGTGTCCTCGATCGACTTGGCGCGCAGCGCGGACGCCGTCTGCGCGAACCGGGCGCAGAACGCGGCCCGGTCCGGCCCGCCGCCCAGCCGCCCCAGCGCCAGCTCCCGCACCACGTCCACGGCCGCCGCCTCCTCCGGCACCGGGAACGCCTCCTTCGCGTCCCGCACGACCGAGTCCGGCAATGTGTCCAGGGCCTCCTGCGGGCAGGGGCCGCCGGCCGTCGCGTACGGGCGGTAGACCGGCATGCGGACCAGCAGCTCGCGCACGGCGGTGTGCAGGGCCCACGGCGCGTGGTCGCGCAGCGCGGGGTCCTCGGCGCAGACCCGCGCGGCGAGCCGGGCCAGCAGTGCGGTCTCGGCGGCCAGCTCATGCGTGACCACCTGGTACGCGGCCCGCCGGGCGGTCGCCCGCCAGGAGCCGCCGAGTTCCGTCGCCGGACCCGCGTACTCCCGGTAGCGCCCGATCAGCTCGGCGGCCCCCATCGGGTCGACGAACAGGCCGTCGATCCGGTGCAGCGCGTCGTACCCGGTGGTGCCCGCGACCGGCCAGCCGGCGGGGAGCCGCTCGTCGCCGGTGAGGATCTTCTCCACGACCGTCCACCGTCCGCCGGCCGCGGCCGAGAGCCGCTCCAGATACCCGCCCGGATCGACGAGCCCGTCCGGGTGATCGACGCGCAGCCCGTCGATCACCCCGTCCCGGACCAGTTCGAGGATCTTGCCGTGCGTGGCGTCGAAGACCTCCGGATCCTCCACCCGCACCCCGATGAGGCCGGAGATGGTGAAGAACCGCCGGTAGTTGAGCTCGGTGCGGGCCAGCCGCCACCAGCAGAGCCGGTAGTGCTGGGCGTCCAGCAGCTCCGGCAGCGGCAGCCGCGCGGTGCCGTCCCGGAGCGGGAACTCCTGCTCGCCGTGGCGCAGCACCTCCCCGTCCACCCGGAACGCGTCCAGCTCGCCGCCGATCCGCCCGGCCAGCACCGGCAGCAGCACCTTCCCACCGCCCGCCTCCCAGTCGATGTCGAACCAGCGCGCGTACGGCGAGCCGGCGCCCTCGCGCAGCACTTCCCACAGCGCGCGGTTGAGACGCGGCACGGCCGCCATGTGGTTGGGCACGATGTCCACGACCAGCCCGAGACCGTGCCGCCGGGCCGTGCGGGACAGCTCCCGCAGCCCCTCCTCGCCGCCGAGCTCGGCGCGCACCCGCCCGTGGTCGACGACGTCGTACCCGTGTCTGGAGCCCGGCACGGCCTCCAGGACGGGGGAGAGATGCAGATGCGACACCCCGAGCGCGGCCAGATACGGCACGGCGTCCGCGGCGGCCGGGAACGGGAAGTCGGGCTGGAGCTGGAGCCGGTAGGTCGCGGTGGGCGTCATGCGCCGTTACGTACCCGGCCCGCGCGCCCATGTGTCACGTAACGGCGCAAAGGGCTCGACCGGCGGTGTCGCGGCCCGCCCCGCGACCCGCCCCGCGCCGGGCGCGCGCCCGGCGGGTGCCCGGCGCGGCGCCCGGTCCGTGCACGCCCCTCGTCGCGTGCCTCCCGCGCCGGGCGCGTGCGCCGTGCGCCGCGGCCGGCGTACGCGGCGGCTACGCCGGCCGCTGGAGCACCGCCATGCTCCGCCCGACCAGCGTCACCCGTTCGCCCGCCGACACCTTCGGCCCGCAGCCCGGCAGCACCCCGGCCGGGCGGGCGGTGTCCACGACCACCATCCACTGCCGCCCGTGGTGCACCGGCACGCGGAACCCCAGCGTCTCCGCGCTCGCGTTGAACATCAGCAGGAACGAGTCGTCGGAGATCCGCTCGCCGCGCGGCCCCGGCTCCGAGATCGCGTGGCCGTTCAGGAAGACCGTCAGCGCCTTGGCGTGCGCGGCCTGCCAGTCCCGCTGCGTCATCTCCCGCCCGTCCGGAGTGAACCACGCGATGTCCGACAGCTCGTCGTGGGTGCCCTCGACCGGGCGGCCGTGGAAGAACCTGCGCCGCCGGAAGACCGGATGGTCGCGCCGGAGCCAGACCATCGCCCGGGTGAACTCCAGCAGGCTGCTGCCCAGCCCGTCGCCCTCGCCCGGGAAGTCCCCGGCCCCGTCGCCCTCCGGCCCGGCCCCGCCGTCCCCGTCGCCGCCCTGCGGGCCGCTGCGCGCGGCGTCGGCCGGGTCGGGCCAGTGCACCCACGACAGCTCGTTGTCCTGGCAGTAGGCGTTGTTGTTGCCGCGCTGGGTGCGCCCGAACTCGTCGCCGTGACTCAGCATCGGCACGCCCTGCGAGACCATCAGCGTGGCGACGAAGTTGCGCATCTGTCGCATCCGCAGCTCCAGGACCTCCGGCTCCTCCGTCTCGCCCTCGACCCCGCAGTTCCAGGACCGGTTGTGGTTCTCGCCGTCCCGGTTGCCCTCGCCGTTCGCCTCGTTGTGCTTGTCGTTGTACGCGACCAGGTCGTGCAGCGTGAACCCGTCGTGGCAGGTCGCGAAGTTGATCGAGGCGAGCGGCCGCCGCCCGTCGTCCTGGTACAGATCGGACGAGCCCGTCAGCCGCCCGGCGAACTCGGCGAGCGTCCGCGGCTCGCCGCGCCACAGGTCCCGCACGGTGTCCCGGTACTTGCCGTTCCACTCGGTCCACAGCGGCGGGAAGTTCCCCACCTGGTAGCCGCCCTCGCCCACGTCCCACGGCTCCGCGATCAGCTTCACCTGGCTGACCACCGGATCCTGCTGCACCAGGTCGAAGAACGACGACAGCCGGTCCACCTCGTGGAACTGCCGGGCCAGCGTCGCCGCCAGATCGAAGCGGAAGCCGTCGACGTGCATCTCCGTGACCCAGTACCGCAGCGAGTCCATGATCAGCTGGAGCACGTGCGGCGACCGCATCAGCAGGGAGTTCCCGGTCCCCGTCGTGTCCATGTAGTAGCGCTGGTCCTCCGCGAGCCGGTAGTACGAGGCGTTGTCCAGACCCCGGAAGGAGAGCGTCGGGCCCAGGTGGTTGCCCTCGGCGGTGTGGTTGTAGACCACGTCGAGGATCACCTCGATGCCCGCCTGGTGCAGCGCCCGGACCGCCTGCTTGAACTCCAGCACCTGTTCGCCCCGGTCGCCCCAGGAGGCGTACGCGTTGTGCGGGGCGAAGAACCCGATCGTGTTGTAGCCCCAGTAATTGGCCAGCCCGGCGTCCGCCAACCGGTGGTCCTGGACGAACTGGTGAATGGGCATCAGTTCGATGGCGGTGACGCCCAGTTCCGTCAGATGGGCGATCACCTCCGGATGGGCCAGCCCCGCGTAGGTCCCCCGCAGCTCCTTCGGCAGACCCGGATGGAGCATCGTCAGACCCTTCACATGGGCCTCGTAGATCACCGTGCGGTGGTAGTCGGTGCGCGGCCGGCGGTCGTCGCCCCAGTCGAAGTACGGGTTCACCACGACCGAGGTCATGGTGTGCGGCGCCGAGTCGAGGTCGTTGCGCGCGTCGGGACGCCCGAACGGATAGCCGTACACCGCCTCGCCCCAGCGGATCTGCCCGGCCACGGCCCTGGCGTACGGGTCCAGCAGCAGCTTCGCCGAGTTGCAGCGGACCCCCCGCTCGGGCTCGTACGGTCCGTGCACCCTGAAGCCGTACCGTTGCCCGGGCATCACCCCGGGCAGATAGGCATGACGGACGAACGCGTCGGTCTCCCTGAGCTCCACCGCCGTCTCGGAACCGTCGTCGTGCAGCAGGCACAACTCGATTCGGTGGGCGGCCTCCGAGAAGACCGCGAAGTTGGTCCCGGCGCCGTCGTACGTGGCTCCGAGGGGATACGCCTGTCCCGGCCAGACCTGCATAGCTTCGACTCTTCCACTTCGGATCCGGGGGCCTGGTACTGATGGGCCGTTTGGGCCAGATATCTCACGAATCCTCCGTATCTTCCTCGAATATGCCCCGAAACAGGTGCGGCTTCCCGGGTCGTGTCCGGCAAATGCCGTCGTTCGCCCGCGGACGGGGCGTGTCGGAAGCCGGGCGGCGCGGTCCGTGCCGGCCCGGTCCGCGCGGCTCGGTCAACATCGGTCCTCCCCGTGTCGCCCGCGGGGAGGGAATGCGGGGCCCCGGAACCGCTCCGGGCCCGGAACGAAGCCCCGGGCGCCCGGTCAATCGCTATGAATCCGCTCACTACGTCCGATCTCGTCCCATGGAACGCGCGGACGCGCCAAGGAAGTTGACGAAAGGAGCCTGCGCATCCGGCTGCACCGGATCCCGCTCGCGGAGTAGTCTTCCTTGATCGTTGGTGGGGGAGTGGAAGGCGGTGCGCGGGTGAGCTCGGAAGGGTTCGAGCTGCCCCCGGGTGACACAGGTCACGAGGGGGAATCCACCGATGCCCCACCAGGGGCGGTCTCGCTTGCCAGGCCCGTGGAGATCGGCGCGGAGCTGGACTGGGGAGCGGACGCCTGGAGCGAGGTGCGCACCCGCGCCCAGCGCGCCGGGCGCGCCTACATCTGGCTGAACCTCGTGGAGCAGCGGCTGCGGGCCGTGGTCGCCGCGGTGCTCCGCCCCATCTACGAGCCGGTGCACGGCGAGGAGTGGGTGGTGGCCGCCGCCGGGCCCGCCGGGCAGGAGTGGGTGCAGCGCGCCGTGGCGGTGCGCGAGGTCTCCCGGCGCAAGGGCTATCTGCTCGACCCGGCCGACGACAACGTGCTCAGCTTTCTGACGCTGCCCCAGCTGCGCGAGCTGATGGTCCAGCACTGGCCGTGCTTCGAGCCCTACTTCGACGACCGCCGCGAGGTCGAGCTGGCGCTCGACGAGCTGGAGGTCGCCCGGAACGTGGTCTCCCGCAACCGTGCGCTCAACGAGGCGGTCCTGGCCCAGGCGGAACGCGCCTCCGCCCGGCTGCTGGAGATCCTGGGCGGCGGCGCCTCGGTGCCGTCGGCCGACCGGCTCCCGGTCGACGCCGTCGAGGAACTGGTCGGCGACCGGTACGCGGACGTGGTCTCCATCCACCCCGACCGGGTGCGGCTCCAGCGCCAGATGCCCGCCGAGGACCTCTTCGGCGGCTCCCGGCGGCTCGACGCGATCGGCATCGGGCTCAATCTGCTGGTGCAGAACTTCTCCGGCCGCCGGCTGGTCCGGCTGGCCGAGTCCGGCTGCCGGGTCCGGCTGCTCTTCATCAACCCGGCGAGCAGCGCGGTCAAGCGGCGGGAGCGGGAGCTCGGCCTCAAGAAGGGCGAGCTGAGCCGTTCGGTGGAGATGAACATCCTTCACATGCGCCGGGTCCGCGCCAAACTCCGCGACCCGGGCGCGTTCGAGATCCATGTCTTCGACGAGACGCCGCGCTTCACGGCCTATCTGGTGGACGGCGACGGGGCGGACGCGGTCGGGGTCGTGCAGCCGTACCTGCGGCGCGCACGCGGCATGGAGTCGCCCGTGCTGGTGCTGCGGGGCGGCGGGCGCGCGGTGGTCCGGTCCGGACAGGACAGCGAGCACGGGCTGTTCGAGACCTACCGCGAGGAGTTCGAGTCGGTGTGGGGGGACTCCCGGCCCGTCTCCTGAGGGGCCGGCCGCCGGTTGTCAGTGGCGCGTGCGAGGGTGGTCACCACATGGGGGAGCATCACGAAGGAGGTACCCGATGAGCTGGCACCGGCAGGCGCTGGTCGGCTTCGACCTGGAGACGACGGGCACGGAGCCGCTGGAGGCCCGGATCGTGACGGCCGCGGTCGTGGGCGTCGAAGGCGGGGATGGGGAGCCGGTGCGGCAGCGCACCTGGCTGGCGGATCCGGGCATCCGGATCCCGGCGCAGGCGTCGGCGATCCACGGCATCAGCAGCGAACGGGCGGCGGCCGAGGGCCGGCCGGTCCGCGAGGTGGCCGACGAGATCGCCGACACGCTCACCGGGTACTGGCGCCAGGGCGTGCCCGTCGTCGCGTACAACGCCGCCTTCGACCTGACCCTGCTCACGGCCGAACTCCACCGGCACGGGCTGCCGTCGCTGAGCGACCGGCTCGACGGGGCCGCGATCGGTCCGGTCGTCGACCCGTACACCATCGACCGGGCCGTCGACCGGTACCGCAGGGGCAAGCGCACCCTCGAAGCCGTCTGCGTCGAGTACGGGGTGGTGCACGGCGGCGCCCACGACGCGGCGGCGGACGCCCTGGCCGCCGTCCGGGTGGCGCGCGCGATAGCCGGGCGACACGCCTCGGTGGCCGGGCTGACCCCCGCCGAACTGCACGAACGCCAGGTGGAGTGGTACGCGCTGTGGGCGGCCGACTTCCAGAGCTTCCTGCGCCGCAAGGGCACCGCGGACGCGGTGGTCGACGGCCACTGGCCGCTGCGGGAGCCGGCCCGGATGGCCGGCTGAGGGAGCGGACCGCGCGCCTCCGGGCCGCCCCGCCCCCGTCGGGCGTCGCGCGGACGACCCCGGCCGGCCGTCAGGCGCGGGCCCCGGCCCCGCCGTCGGAAACGGACCCCGGGCCCGCTGGCCGGCCCTGGTCCCCGGGCCTGCGGCGAGCCACCGGCCCCGGCCGGCGGCCCCTCAGAAGGGATACCACCGCACGGCCGTGTCGCCCTCGCGCAAGGAGGCCACCCTGCGGCGGAACTCCACCAGCGCCTTCGGGTTGGTCGGGGCGTGCTGGGACACCCACGCGCAGCTCGCCGTCTCGCGGGCCCCGCGCAGCACGGCGCAGCCGTCCCAGTCGCGGACGTCCCAGCCGTACGCGTCGGTGAAGGCGTCGTACGCCTCGGCCGCCAGCCCGTACCGGTCCCGGGACAGCGCGAGCACCACCAGGTCGTGCTCCCGCAGATCGGCCGAGAAGGTCTCCAGGTCGATCAGCACCGGCCCGTCGGGGCCGACCTGCACATTGCGGGGGAGGGCGTCGCCGTGGATCGGGCCGGGCGGCAGATGGGGCGCCAGTTCCGCCGCGGCCGCGGCGAATCCGTCACGGCGCTCGCGCAGATAGTCGGCGTCGGCCGGGTCGATCGCGTCGCCCGCGATCCGCAGCCAGCGTTCGACGCCGCCCAGCAGCTCCCGGCGCGGAAGCGTGAACCCGTCGGGGGCGGGCAGCGCGTGGACCTGGACGAGCAGCCGTGCCAGATCCCGCGGCTCGGCCGGGCGCACGGCTTCCGGCAGCCGGTGCCACAGCGTCACCGGGTGCCCCTCCACCAGCCGCGCCCCGGGCTCCGCGGCCCGTACGGCGGGGACCCCGGACGCGGCCAGCCAGCGGGCCACCGCCACCTCGCGCCGGGCCCGGTCCCACAGCTCCGGGCTGCGCACGGCATCCCGTCCGACCTTGACCACCAGATCGTCCACGGCGAACACCGCGTTCTCGCCCAGCGCGAGCAGTTCCGCGCCACCGGCCACACCGGCGGCGTCCAGCACCTCACGCGCACGCATTTCGTCCATGGGCCGATTTTCTCACCCGTACCGTCCGGGCCGGCCGCGGCGTCCCCGGTGCCCCGCACGGCAGACGCCCTCTCCCGCACGGCAGACGCCGCCTCCCCCGGACGGTCGGCCGTCACCCCGTGGCACGCGTCGCGTCGGCCGACGGGCCGTCATCCCGTGACGCACACCGCACGCTCGCCGCCCTCGCGCCGCCGTCACGCGCCATGAAACATCCGTCCGGCCCGCATTCCCTTACCGGGCGGTACGTATTTTTTCGAGCGAGGGCGAAGGGCGCTTCGGCGGCCGTTCGCATACCTCCGCATGCGGCATGTTCCATCGCCGGGTGCCGCCGATTCAGCCATTCATGGGGCTGAATCCGTCTCTTCAGTTCCTTGTGTTCGCGGGGGCGGGTGCGGTAGCGGCGACGCATTCGGCCCTCCGTGGCCTTCCCTCCTCCTTCCTCCGGCCTTTCCGCAGCCGGCCAGGTCGGCGGCGTCCGACGGGTGCGGGGCCGCCGTAAACCGGACGCGCCGCCGCTTTCCCCGGGCGGGTTGCGACACGGGTGCATTCGAGGCGTATTCCGTCCTTTTATTGCGATCCGATGCCATGAAAGGCGTCATTGACAACGCCTTTCACGCTGGGCTTCACTCTTTTCGGCGGTGAGCGGCGCATGAATTCCCGGTGCACGGCGGGGATTGTCGTCGTGAGCCGTCCGAGTAACGCCCCCGGAAATGCAAACGCGAAGCAAAGGTGGAGGTGTTGTCATGAAGTTCCTTTTCTCTCTGAAGAACAAGCTGACGCCCGAGAAGAGCCTGAAGGCGTACGCCTGGTACATCTGGTACTGAGCCGGCGCGTTCAGTCCATCCGCTCGAAGGGCACGGTTCGCCGGGCCCGAGGCGGTCCGTGTCCGGCGAGGCCCCCATGGCGCGCCGGACGCGGGCCGTCTCCCGCTTCTTGGAGGCCACCGATGCACAGGTCCGGTACCGGCAGTCGTGCCCGGGACGTCGTCTTCGCGCCGAGACTGCGGGCGCTGTTACGAGACCACCGGGGGCACGAGGTCTTCCGGCTGGATCCCGGCACCGTCGGCGTCGCGGGGGCCGATCTGGTCGACCGCGTCCTCGCCGCCCGCCCGGCCACCGAGGACGAACGCCCCACGTTCAAACCGCTCCAGGGGCGGTCGATCGCCCGCACCGAGGCGTCGACGGTCATGCGCGCCATCGGCCGGGACGTGCGCACGGCCCTGAAGAAGCCCCTTCCCCAGAAGGTCGACCTCTCCGGCGAATGGCCGCACACCGGCCACGTCTTCCTGCGCGACCTCGTGCTCGGCGCCGACCCGTACCGGCTGCGCGTCCTCATGGACCGCGCGCTGGAGCTGACGCCCAAGCTGACCTGGACGGTCATCGCCGCAGGCGCCGCGCTGCCGGGCCGGCCGCGCCCCGGGGCGCCGGGCACCGCCCTCGCGGGTCTGACCGCCGAGGCCCGGGGCTACGGCGAACGCCGCCACGCGATGGGCCTGTACCGGCGGGCCGCGGCCCCGGTCTGCTTCACCGTCTCGACGCTCGTCGCCAACGCGCTCTGGCTCGGCGCCCCCTTCGCCGACGGCACGCCGAACCGGAACATCCTCTACGAGGCCATGCGGCTGCTGCCGCCCTCCTGGAACATCCTGCGGAGGGCCTCGCCGGAGTACCCCGCCCTCGACTCCCGGATCGGCGCGGCCGACGACCTCCTGATCCTGCCGCTGCTGAGCCATCGCGACCCCGCGCTCTGGGACGCCCCCGACGAGTTCCGCCCCGAACGCTGGGACGAACTCGACCCCGAGGACCACCCCGGGTACCTGCCGTTCGGCCATGTGTCGGAGCGCTGCTGGGGGCGGCACATGGTGATGCCGCTCGCCGAACTGCTCCTCGGCCTGCTGCGCCGCGACGGACTGACGGTGAGTCCGGAGCAGACCTCGGCGGAGGTGGCCCTCACCGGGCTGATGGGCGTCTCCGGCGTCCGGGTCGTCCGGGGCTGAGCGCGCGGCCCGGGAGGGCGTCCGCACCCTCGGGGGCGGCCGGGGCGGGACGGCGGCGAGGGTTCCGCGGGCGGGGGCGCAATCAAGCCGAGTCCTCGCCCGCGCACCCGGCCCCCAGCGCGCCTTCCCGGCCCGCGAGGCGTTCCCGCCACCGGGGCGAGGAGGTGGGCGGACCCGTGCCGACGGGCCCATCTTGCGGCGAATGAGCCCGACTTGAACATGCCTGGCCGAATTCTTATTACAGAAGTTTGTTGAGTAAGTCACAACCGCAAGCAGGTCTTGATCTGAGCGCGTCAATCGGCGAGGGTTTCGAGCCAGCCCCCGGAGATCTTCCGGCCGAGGGCCATTCCCCCCACAAAGAATGACGAGGAGACCCCTCTTCATGACCGTTCACAAGCGCGCACGCCGGATCAAGCTCACCGCCGCGATAACCGCGGTGGCCGCGGCCGCCGGAATCACCCTGCTGAACACGCCCGTCGCCGGAGCGGCCTCCGCTCCCGCGACGGGCGTCGTCTACGGCGCCGACGCGGCGACCGCCGTCCAGGGCAGCTACATCGTGATGCTGGACCACAAGGCCGACAAGTCGAAGCTCGCCAAGAAGTACGGCGGCAAGCTGGAGCGCAACTACCGCTCCGCCGTCAACGGCTTCTCCGCCAGCGGTCTTTCGCTCACCGAGGCCAAGCGCCTGGCGGCCGACCCGGCCGTCTCCAAGGTGGTCCAGAACAAGAAGTTCCACATCGACGCCACCCAGCAGAACCCGCCTTCCTGGGGGCTCGACCGGATCGACCAGACCGAGACGGAAGGCGACAACGCCTACACCTACCCGGACAGCGCGGGCGAGGGCGTCACCGCGTACGTCATCGACACCGGTGTCCGCACCACGCACGAGGAGTTCGAGGGCCGCGCCAGCTCCGGCTACGACGCGGTGGACGACGACGACAGCGCGGACGACGGCAACGGCCACGGCACGCACGTGGCCGGCACCATCGCCGGTGCCACCTACGGCGTCGCCAAGAAGGCGAAGATCGTGGCCGTCCGGGTCCTCGACGACTCCGGCTCGGGCACCACCGAGCAGGTCGTCGCGGGCATCGACTGGGTCACCGAACACCACGAGGGCCCCTCGGTCGCCAACATGAGCCTCGGCGGCGGCGCGGACGAGGCCCTCGACGCCGCGGTCCAGAAGGCCATCGCCTCCGGGGTCACCTTCGCGGTGGCCGCGGGCAATGACTCCTCCGACGCGAGCCGGACATCGCCGGCGCGCGTCCCGGAGGCGATCACCGTCGCCTCGTCCACGGTCGACGACGAGCAGTCGTACTTCTCCAACTACGGCTCCATCGTGGACATCTACGCGCCCGGCTCGGACATCACCTCGGCCTGGAACGACAGCGACGACGGCTCCAACACCATCTCCGGCACCTCCATGGCGACCCCGCACGTCGTCGGCGCCGCCGCCGTCTACCTCTCCGGACACCCGGACGCCACCCCGGACGAGGTCGCCACGGCCCTGACCGAGGGCGCCACCCCCGACGCGATCTCCAACGCGACCCAGGGCACGCCCAACCGGC
>NZ_JBAGJZ010000040.1:0-81255 GCF_037034285.1 Streptomyces tyrfis
CTAGGGCCTGTCCAAGGGTTTGCGTGACAAGCTGACAGGTGAATCGTTCCATCCGTTGTGGGGCGGGGTGATCTGACAGATGCGGAGTGGGCCCGGCTGGAACCGCACTTGCCGAGGAGCACAGGCCGAGGCGGGCGGTGGAAGAGCCACCGGGTGGTGATCAACGGCATTCTCTTCCGGCAACGGACCGGCATCCCGTGGCGGGACCTGCCCATGCGGTTCGGCAAGTGGAAGACGGTGCATGACAGGCATCGCAGGTGGTCGGCGGACGGCACGTGGGACAGGATCTTGCAGGCCGTCCAGGCCGACGTTGATATCGAGGACCGTCTCGACCGGACGATGGCGGGGGTGGACTCGACGGTCTGCCGGGCGCATCAGCACGCGGCCGGTGCACGCAAGCAGCCTCCGTGCGTCCCTGGCCGACGAAGTCGGCCCGCTCATCATCGGGACGACGAAGGGCTGGGCCGTTCCCGAGGAGGGCTGACCACGAAGATTCATCTGGTGGGTGAAGGCGGGCGGCGTCCGCTGGCCGTGCTGATCACACCAGGGCAGGCAGGCGACGGACCGCAGGTGATCCCCGTATTGGAGCGCGTCCGTGTGCCGCGCCCGGCCGGCGGGCGTCCTCGCACTCGGCCGGAGCATCTCGGCGGAGACAAGGCGTACAGCTCCCGCCGCAACCGCCACTATCTGCGACGCTGGCAGATCTGGCACACCATCCCCGAGCGCCGCGACCAGCAAGCCCATCGGCAAAACCGCGGTAGCAAGGGCGGGCGGCCCGCTGGCTTCGACCGGGCCCGTTATGCCCGCAGGAACGAGGTTGAGTGCACGATCAACGCCCTCAAGGGCTTTCGTGCCGTGGCCACTCGATTCGACAAACGGGCTTACGTCTTTCACGGCACGGTGACCGTCACCGCGATCCGTCTCTGGCTCCGCTCCTGAGCCCTTCTCGCCTACTTCCGACCCACCCTGGCCTACTGCACGACGGGGCGGTTGGCGGATGTGTACTCGTCTGTGATGTTGAACACGCTGGCACAGTGTGGGCATTCGGCCTTGCCGAAAAGGTGGGCGATTCCGTCGGCGAGTGCCTCGTGCCCGTCCCGGACGGCAGTTTCGTACATCCACCGGCCGGTGCCGGAGAGTGCCTCGCAGGGCGCCGGCCGTAGGCCACGGCGATCCACGTCGCCCCGGTTCCAGTCCCGGATCGTTGAATAGCGCCCGTGGTCTCCGATGGCGATCGTCACTTCCACGGCGCAGTCGGGGCAGGCCAGGTGGTAGAAGTCGTCCGTGAAGTCCCCCAGGACGGCACTCCAGTGGTACTCCTCCATGGCCGCGAGCGAATCGAGGAAGGCCGCGAGGTAGTCGACCGGCCGCGATTGCAGGTGCCGGTCGAGCAGCTTGCGGAACTCTGAAGTCTCTTCAGCGCAGTTCGCCAGCAGATCATCGCAGCCGTGGTGTCCTGCCGCGCATCGCAGGATCGTTCCCGCCAGTCCACGCGCCCGTGCACTCCTGGAGGCAAGACACATCAGGCGCGGCAGGGCGGCAAAGCTGGCAGGGAAGACGAGGTCATGTTCGAGGACCAGCCGGTATCCCAGCTCCTTCCATGTTTCGGCGTTGTCCTCGAGCTCAACCTGTTCCAGAAGCGCGGGGACTCGATCGACATCCCCGTAGCAGTCGTGCATCTGCGTCCAGTTCACCACCTGGGCATTAAAGCGCCTCATGGCAGCCGGGGTGGGCGCCCCTGTTCCTGACTCATCGGACACCCCCTAAGGGCAATACCGGTGACTTTGAGCTGGGTTGGTCGTTGGATGTGTTGTGCCAAGGCCTGGGCAGGTGAAGTCGTCGGGTGAGCGGTTGTCGGACCGGATTGCTTTGGGGGTGTTGACGCGGGTGTTTCCACCTGGGGTGGTGGATGAGGTGATCGCGGAGTGCGGGCGCCGGGAACAGCGTTCCCGGCTGCTGCCGGCCCGGGTGGTGGTGTATTTCGTGCTCGCGATGTGCCTGTTCTCCGGGCAGGGCTATGAGGAAGTCGCCCGGCTGCTGACGCAGGGCCTGGAACGGGTGCGGCAGTGGGAGAAGCCATGGCACGTGCCGACGACGGGTGCGATCGGCAGAGCCCGCAGACGGCTGGGGCCGGAGCCGTTGAAGGCACTGTTCGCGCGGGTTTGCCGACCGGTGGCCGTCCAGGACACGGCCGGCGCCTGGTATCGCGGGTGGCGGCTGGTCGCCGTGGACGGCACCGTCTTCGACGTCCCGGACACCGAGGCGAACAGCACGTACTTCGGCCGTCCCGGTTCCGGCCGGGGACAGCAGCGCAGTGCCTACCCGCAGGTGAGGGTCGCAGCCCTGGTGGAGTGCGGGACGCATGCGGTGTTCGCCGCGGCAACCGGCCCGCTGTCGGTTCATGAACAGCAGTTGATTCCCGGCCTGCTGGGCCGGCTCGAGCCGGGAATGCTGCTGATGGCCGACCGCGGCATCACCGGATTCGAGCTGTGGCGGGCCGCTTCGGGCACGGGCGCGGACCTGTTGTGGCGCGTCCGCAAGAACATCGTGCTCCCGTTCCTCGAAGCCTTCGAGGACGGCTCCTACCTGTCCGAGATCGTCGCGGCAGGCGACCGCAAGCGCCAAGATCCGGTCCGGGTCCGCGTCATCGAGTACACCCTCGGCCGTGAGGACGACGGCACCGTATACCGGCTGATCACGACCGTCTGCAACCCGCAGGAGGCCTCTGCTGCCGACCTGGCGGGCCTCTACCATCAGCGCTGGGAGATCGAGAACACCCTGGACGAGATCAAGACCCACCAAGGTGGCCGACAGCTGGTCCTGAGATCGCAATACCCCGATGGCGCCGAGCAGGAAATCTACGGCTTCCTCCTCGTCCACCACGCACTTCGGGACGTCATGCACCACACCGCTCACCAGGCCGGCCTCGCCCCCGACCGGCTGTCCTTCACCCGCACTCTTCGCATCGCCCGCCGCCACGTCACCGGCCAGGCGGCACCTTCCCCCCTCACGACTCAGCCAAGCCCTGACCCACACCATCCGTGAGCTGCTGGAACGACTCCTGCCACCCCGCGGGCAACGCTCCAACCCCCGCGTCATCAAACGCAAGATGGCCAACTGGCACCTCAAACACACCCACCACCACAACCCGCCCCGACCACCCACCAGGGCAATCACACTCGTCCCGCCCACCAAACCAACCAGCAAGCACCAAAAAAACACCTAAATCACCGGTATTGCCCCTAGGCCGGGAACCCACCGCGCCGGACACCGTCCTGCTCGCCGAACGCCTCCGCGAGCGCGGGGCGCGTCAGGACCCGCGGGAACGGGACCACGGTGACGGCGAGGGCGCGATCCGGCCCGGACGTCAGGACGAGGAAGCGCGATCGTCGCCGGACGGAGGCGGGGAGGCCAGCGCGGCCAGGTAGTCGTCGAGGAGTTCGGTCTGGCGGCGGGGCGGGAACGCCTCGGGGCTGAACAGGGCCTGCACCACCAGGCCGAGCGCGAAGGACTGGGCGCCGGCCGCGATGCGGGCCGGGTCCCCGGCGGGCAGTTCGCCCAGCCGCTGGGCCGCGGCGACCAGGTCGCGCAGCTTGTCGCGGCTTCGGGCGTACTTGCGGGCGTAGTCGTCGCTCAGCTCGGGGTCGGCGAGCGCGGCGTCCCAGGAGGACACCCAGATCCGGTTGCTGACGGTGGCCTCGCCCGTCAGCGGCAGGATGTCCAGCAGGGCGGCCCGCACGGCGGACATCCCGTCCCCGGCGGCACGCCGGGGACGGGAGGCGGTGCGCAGGTCGAGCAGGTCGAGGGCGTGGGCGACCAGGTCGCGCTTGGCGGGGAAGTAGTGGGTGAGCAGGCCGGTGGTCGCGCCGAGTTCGGCGGCGACGGCGCGCATGGTCAGCCCGCCGAAGCCGTGCGCGGCCAGCACCCGCCAGACCGCCTCGGAGACGTCGCGCCGGCGGCCCTCGTGGTCCCCCTTGGTACGTGGCATGCTGCTACCGTACATAGCCATAACGTTTGTTTTGTGAATGGGGCCATCATGTTCTCCCTCCCGCTGCGGGACGACGCCTGTCTCCGTCCGCTCGAGATATGGCACGCCGAGGAGTTCGCCGCCCACATGGACCGGGCCCGCGAACACATCCGGCCGTGGGTCGGGCCGGCGTTCGTCACCGACGATCTCGACGGCGCGCGGGCCACCTTGCGCCGGTACGCCGACCGCCAGGCCGCGGACGGCGCCCGCCTCTACGGCATCTGGCTCGACGGCACGCTGGTCGGCGGCGTGATGTTCGTGGACTTCGACGCCGCCGCCGGCTCGTGCGAGATCGGTTGCTGGCTGGAGCCCTCCGCCGAGGGGAACGGCCTGATCACAGCGGCCTGCCGCACCCTGCTGGAGTGGGCGTTCACCTCCCGGGGCGTGCACCGTGCCGAGTGGCACTGCCGAGCCGACAACGAGCGCAGCTCCGCCGTGGCCGAGCGGCTCGGCATGACACGCGAGGGCGTGCGACGCGAGTACTGGCCGTACGGCGGCACCCGTCACGACAAGGAGCTCTGGGCGATCCTGGCCCCCGAATGGCGCGCCCGTCACCGCTGATCCACACCTTCGCCGTGCCGCCCCCGGGACCTCCGCCACGACGAGCCCGGGGGCGGCGGCGAGTCGGCAACTTCGTCATCGGGACTCTGGCCGGGAACGCCGCTCGGGCCGCCGTCATGACGGCGGTCGGCGGTGTCACCGCCGCGACATTCGCTCTGGCGTCCGGCGGCGGTGTCGGCGATCCTCCTGCTCGTCGTGTGGGGGTTCGGATACGGCGGTGTCTCCGTCTCGACGCAGACCTGGACGGCCGCCGCCGACCCGGGTCGTGTCGAAGCCTCCTCGGCGCTGTGGGCCGGGGTGTTCAACGCGAGCATTGCGGTCAGTGCGGTCATCGGGGGGTCAGCGATCGACGGAGCCGGAGGGGCGGCGGTCATGTGGGTTGCGACGCTCATCGCCTCGTGCGCGCTCGTCGTCGCGATCGTGACGCGCCCTCGCCGGTGAGCGCGTCGCCGCCGGGACCTCGTCGTCGGGATCTCGTCGTCGGGATCTCGTTGCCGGGACCTCGTTGTCGGGCGGCGCGGGTCCGGAGGGCCAGTTCCTCGGAGAATCGCGCGATCAGCGGGTGCTTCGTGTCATGGCGGGTCAGCGCGACCATCGAGGCGTCGGGCAGGGACGGAACGTGGACGAAGCGCACACCCGGGCGCGAGAAACAGGCGGCAGCGGCCCGGCACAGCAGCACCCCGTGCCAGTTGCTCGCGACGAGCGGCAGCGCCTCCTGAAGCGTGGTCGCGGTGGCGCTGTAGTGCAGTTCGTATCCGTCCTCCGTGTGGTGCGGAGCGTTCGCCTCGCGCCAGTACGCCGGTGCCCGCGGCGTGGGGGCCACCATGCCCACGCCCGCGAGATCGGCCGAGGTGACACGCTCTTTCGCGGCGAGCGGGCGAGCGGGCGAGCGGGTGAGCGCGGGAGACCGCGAGACACTGCGGCTGACGCGAGAACTCGACCAGGCGCGCCGGAAGCCGTCTTCCGTGCTGGGGGCGAGGACGACGGCCACATCGATGTCGCCGGCGTCCAGCCGGGTGAACGGATCGGCCCACGGCGGTTCGACCAGATGCGTGAGTTCCGCCGGGGAGCGTCGCGATCGCTCGGCCCGACGACTCGTACACCGCGCCCTGGAAACCGATCCGCAGCGGGCGCTCCGGAGACAGGGCCCCGGCCCGGGCGTCGGCGAACCCGCGCCGCAGACGGTCGATCGCGGGCGTCGTCCCGGCGGCCAGCGCCGCTCCCACGGCAGTCAACGCGACGCGTCTGCTCGTGCGCTCGAACAGCGCCCCGCCGACCCGTCCTGCCAGCCGTTTGATCATCTGCGAGACGCGCCCCTGGGACACCCCGAGCCGCTCGGCGGTGCGACCGAAATGAAGCTCCCCGGCCAGCACCGAAAAACACTCGAACTCCCGCAGGGGCAGGTCCGGCAGCGGCCCGGAGGCCGTCATCGGCTGCCGAGACGGGCGACGATCAGACGCGCCGCCGCGATCGCTTCCGCCTGCCGGGCCGCGTGATCCTCCGAGCGACCGGCCGCGACCCAGCGTGAGGCGTCGACCAACGCGCCGTTGAGCAGCACGGCCAGGGTCGAGGCGGCTACCTGCGTGGACAGACCCCCGGCGCGCTGTGCGCGGTCGATCGCGTCGGTGATCGACCGTATGCAGGACGCGGTGGACGACTCGACCGCATCGGGCAGCACGGCCGGGGCGTCGTGGAAGACGATCTGCTGCACGTCCGGCGCCTGGGTGAGCTCGATGTAGGCGACACAACGAGCCGTCAGCGCGCCCAGCGGATCAGGGGCTTCGGCCGCCGCGGCGTCCAGGCTCGCACTGAGTTCCGCGTCCACCGTCTCCACCACGGCCGCGAGCAGACCGCTCTTGCCACCGAAATGGTGATACAGCGCGCCTCTGGTCAACGAGGCCGACGCCGTCAGATCGTCCATCGACGTCGCCGCGTAACCGGCATCGCCGAAGTGGCGCCGGCCGGCGTCGATCAGGGCCTGCCTGGTCGCATCCAGCATCTCCGCCCGGGTCCTGCGCCCCACGGCTCCTCCGTCCCTCGGTGCCGCAAACGTAATTGACATACGAAACGTATGTCAATTAGCGTCATTCGCATACGCGGCGTATGTGAATGAGGCCGTGTGCGGTCCCGCAGGCAGGAGAATCGTGTTCACTCGTTACGCAACGCTGTTCCGGCACGCCGGTGCGGCCCCGATGACCTCCGCCGGGGTGCTCGCGCGCATGCCGTTGTCGATGGTCGGCATCGGCATCATCACGATGGCCTCCCGGACCCATGACGGCTATGCCCTGGCGGGTGCGCTGGCCGCCTGTCACACTCTGGTCGCCGCTGTCGCCTCGCCGCAGGTGGCCCGCCTGATCGACCGATACGGGCAACGCCGCGTCGTCGTTCCCGTCGCCGTCTCCAGCGCCGTCTGCATCTGGGCGATGGCCGCCGTTTCGGCGTCCGGCGGACCCGACGCGCTCCTGTTCGTATTCGCCCTGCTGGCCGGCGTGACGCCGAGCGCTCCGGCGTTGGTGCGGTCCCGCTGGAGCCACATCCTTCGCGAATCGGGCGATACGCACGCCGCGTACTCCTGGGAGACCGTGCTCGACGAGGTCTGTTTCATCCTCGGGCCTCCCCTCTCCATAGGTCTCGGCGTCGCCCTGTTCCCCGAGGCGGGCCCCGTCGCCGCGAGCGTCTTCCTGCTGGCGGGAACGTCGTGGCTGACCGCGCAACGCCGCACCGAGCCCCCGATCGCGGCGCCGTCGCACGGCGAGCGACCGGGCGGGCCGGGTTTCCTCCGCGTGCTCACGGGTCCGACCGTGACCGTCGTCGTGGTCGCCATGACGGCGATGGGAGTGATCATCGGCACCGTCGATGTCGTCTCCGTCGCGTTCGCCGAGGCCGCGGGTGACACCGCGCTGGCGAGTGTCGTTCTCTCCGTCTACGCGGCGGGATCATGCCTCTCGGGCTTCGTGTTCGGCGGCAGGACGATCACGCGCCCGATCGGCGGGCTCCTGCGGGTGGGACTCGTCGCCACCGCGCTGACCACCGTGCCCATGCTGCTCGCCGGATCGATCGGCGCTCTGTCCGTCACGGTCTTCGTCGCGGGCGCCTTCTTCGCCCCCACCATGATCCTCAGCTCTCGGCTCATCGAGAAGAACGTCCCGCAGGCTTCGCTCACCGAGGCTCTCACCTGGACGACCGCGGGCCTGAGCCTCGGCGCCGCGATCGGCCCCGCGGCCGCGGGGCCCGTGATCGACGGCTTCGGCGCGAGCAACGGGTTCTGGATCGCGGTCGTCGCGGGCACGGCGCTGCTGCTCCCCGCCGCGCTCCTGAGGCGCGCCTCCGCCGCCTGACGCCGAGTCCGGCCCCGGCCCGCGCCCGGGGCCACGTACGCACACGGCGCGCTCGGCCGGGCGTGCCCCGTCTCCCCGGGGCGGACGGACTCGCTGTCCGTCACGCCATGGCGGGGCGGCGTTCGCCGAGCGCGCGCCCCTGAGCGACGCCTTCCCCTTGAGTTGATTTGGACGACCGTCCAGGACTATCGTCCAAACAGATGGCCGATTCCGGCCCGTTTATCGGAGGGCGCAATGAACCAACCCCTGCTGGCAACGGTGACGGCGGCGCTCCTGGTCTGGGAAGCGCTCCTGCTGATTCCCATGGTCCCGGGGAAGCTGATCGACACGAGGGACTTCTCCCCGCTTCCCCGGTGGCAGTTCAACAGCTTCAACGTCTATCTGACCTCTCTGGGGCTCGCCAGCTTCGTGGTGGCCGGGTTCGCCATGGCGAACCATCACTGGGCGTTCGTGGCGGCACTGGTGCTGAGCCTCGGCTACATCGCGGTCTTCGCGGCCGACCTCGGTGCGGTCTTCCCCGTCGTGCCCGACCGCCTGCCGGTACAGTTGCTCGTCCTCGAAGCGATCGCACTGGCCTCGGCCGGCGTGA
Source organism: Streptomyces tyrfis (assembly GCF_037034285.1). Taxonomy (NCBI): domain Bacteria; kingdom Bacillati; phylum Actinomycetota; class Actinomycetes; order Kitasatosporales; family Streptomycetaceae; genus Streptomyces; species Streptomyces tyrfis. The sequence continues at coordinate 8,516 of NZ_JBAGJZ010000040.1, forward strand.
ACGTGGTGGTCTCGATCCAGGGGATGCGACTGTGAACAGCGAGTCCACGAAACACTCACGCCGGACGGACACACGCGAGAAGATCATCGAGGCCGCTGCCTCGCTCATTCCCGAGTTGGGCTGGGGCGATGTGAGCAGCCGACGGGTCGCGGAGCGCGCGGGCGTGAACACCGGTGTGATCCACTACCACGTGGAGAGCATCGGCGAACTCCGGCGCATCGCCGCCGTGCGGAAGATCCGGGCGTTCTTCCTCGACCGGATCGGCGAAGCCCTGGCGCAGTCGGATCCGGCCGCAGCCGTCGAAACCATGCTCCGCAAGCTGTCGGCCAACGATCCGCGCGACCCGGAACTGCTGCTGTTGTACGAGTCCCTCGTCGCAGCGAGCCGCGACGACCGGCTGCGCGCCGAGATCGCCGCCTTGCTGGCCGAGTTCCGGCAGTGGCTGTGCGACTGGTTCGCCGCCCGGGGAGTCACGCGACCGCTCGCCGTCGCGGTCACCCTCACCGCGGCGATCGACGGCTACCTGCTCCAGCGTTCGCTCGACCCATCCGTCGACCCCGGCCCCCTCATCGACGGCCTGGTCGGCCTGGTCCGGCAGTACCTCGCGTAGATCGGGTGCGGACGCGCAGGCCACCGAAACGCGCGCCGCCGCGCACCGACCCGGATGGCGGCGTCGAAAGACGCGGCGCCGCCGCCTTCGCGTCATCGATGACGCGGTTCAGCCGGGGTCGGCGATATGTGTCGTGTCGATGTTCTGGTCCAGGAAGGCGGCCATCATCCGGCCCTCCGCCTTGAGGTCCCGCCGTTCGAGCCGGGTGAGGATGCGCAGGGGAGTGATCGTGAGGCGGCGGTCGCCGGTGGTCCATGTGGCGGCGACACGGCCGTCGACGAGGACGGCGCGCTGTCCGGCGACGGAGAGACCGAGGTGCCTGTCGTCGACGATGCGGCTGCGGTCCTGGTAGCCGAGGATCGCGTTGTCGAAGGCGGGCAGGAAGCGGACCGGGGCGGGGGTGTCGGGGTGCGGGCGGGGCGCGTCGGGCAGGTCGAGGAGTCGGCGGCCGCGTTCGTCGCGGAAGGCGACGAGGCTGCCGCGGAGGGCTCTGACGGCGGCGGGCAGGCCGGCCAGGCCGCTCCAGGCGCGGATGTCCGCGGTGGTGGCAGGGCCGTAGGCGGCGAGGTAGCGCAGGACGAGTTGCTGTCCGACCGGATCGTCGGGATCAGCGGGCGCGGGTGTGACGGGGCGTCGAAGCCAGGTGGTCAGGGGGAGATTGTGGACGCCCGCGGTGTTCTTCCACAGTCCTCTGGGCGGCAGTTGGGCCATGGGGATGAGCGCGGCCACGAGGAGCTCGCCCAGTACCCGGCGGGGCGGGCCGGGCCATCGGTCGCGGAGGGCGTCGACGAGTTCGGCCATGGTGCGAGGTCGTCCGTCGGACATCACGGCCCGGCCCGCCGCGGTCAGTTCGGCCAGGTCGACGTCGGCGAGTTCGCTGCGGTACGTGGACAGGGCCCGCTGCCGCAGCATGGCGTCGTGGCGGGCGCGCCAGGCGAGTGCGTCGTCGGCGGTGACGAGGTGGACGGTGCGGCGCATGAGGTGGGTACGCACGACGCGGCGGCCGGTGACCAGGCCGTCCAGGTCGGCGGGGGCGAACGCCCTGACGCGGGACCACAGGCCGATGAACGGCTCCTGCGGGGCCTGCGCCTGGAGTCCGGCCAGGTGGGACACGGCATCAAGAGGGGTGCAGTCCTCACGGTCCAGCAGGTACTGGCGGGCGAGGGTGGCCCGGTTGAGGTCGCGCAGGGTCAGGACATCCATGGTTTCCTCGGGCTGTGGCGCGCTCCGCGGTGGGGCGACGCGGTCGGTCGGGAACGGTGAGCGGGCGGGACTGGCAGAAGGCGTCGAGCGGGCCGGCGTCGGCGCCCGGCGGGACGACTTCTTCGAACCCGTCCAGGACGCCGTCGTCGTCGACGACGACGGTCGGGGCGCCTGCCGGAAGGCCGTCGAACTGGTCTATGGGCAGGCCGAATCGACGCATCCGCGGGACGGCGTTCTCTCCGCACGCGCCGATTGCCGCCGGCCGGCCGGTTCCGGGAAACGAGCGGGGCGGACGCCCGCAGCCGCGTCCGCCCCGGGCGGGTCAGCCGTTGTGGGGAGCAGTGACGTCCAGGACCCAGGTCACACCGAAGCGGTCGGTGAGCATGCCGTACAGCGGCGCCCACGCCGCGGGCTCCAGCGGGCGCAGCACGTTCGAGCCGTCGGCCAGACGCCGCCACAGGGCGCTGATCTCATCGGCGTCCTCGCCGCGCACGGACACGAAGAACGGGTTGGCGCCCTGCTCGTAGGGCATCGCCGAGGGCACGTCGTAGGCCATGACGCGGAAGCCGTTGCCGGCGACCACCTCGCCCCACATCACCCAGTCCGCCTCGCTCTCGTCCCGGACGTTGCCGGCGTCCCCGTAGGTCACCGCGACAGCGCGCCCGCCGAAGACGGACAGGTAGAAGTCCAGCGCCTCGCGGGCCGAGCCGCGGAAGTTCAGATGCGTGGTGGTGGTGACGGACATGGTCTGCTCCTGGCCTGGTGAGTGCCGACTGAGGCGATCGCGGCGATGACGGGGCGAAACAGCCCTGATCAGCGAGCCGGGGGCTACCGTGCCACCAGTAGAGGACAGGTTGTGTCCTCTGCTCCGGTCATCATGAGGACATGCGGAAAACCTCGTCGCGGCTCCTCACACTGCTCTCCCTGCTCCAGACCCGCCGGGAATGGCGCGGAGAGGACCTGGCCGAGCGGCTGGAGGTGACCGTGCGCACCGTGCGCCGCGACGCCGACCGGCTGCGCGCGCTGGGCTACCCGGTCGCCGCGGTCAAGGGACCCGCCGGCGGATACCGCCTGCAGCCCGGGGCGCATCTGCCCCCGCTGCTCTTCGACGACGAACAGGTCATCGCTCTGGCCGTCGCCCTGCAGAGCACCGCCCACCCCGCGATCGCCGAGGACGCCGAGCGCGCGCTCGCAACGATCCGGCAGGTCCTTCCCTCGCGCCTGCGACAGCGCATCGACGCACTCCACGTCACCACCGTCCGCCCACCCGAACCGGACGCATCGACGACGCGCGTCCTCGATCTGCTCAACACCTTGAGCACCGCGATCCGGCGCCGCGAAGAACTGCGCCTGGACTACACCCCACGTCTCGACGCCGCGCCGCGGCGACGCCGGGTGCAGCCGCACCACCTCGTGGCCTGGCGCACCCACTGGTACCTGCTGGCCTGGGACCTCGATCGCGACGACTGGCGGACCTTCCGCACCGACCGCATGACCCCACGCACTCCGACCGGCCCGCGCTTCACCCCGCGCCAGGTGCCGGGCGGAGACATCTCCACGTTCGTCACCAGCCGGTTCCGCGGCTCCGACGGCACTGACACCGCCTGGCCCTGCCGAGGCGAGGTGACCCTGGACCTCCCCGCCACAGAGGTCGCCCCCTACACCACCGACGGCATGGTCGAACCTCTCGGCCCCGCACGATGCCGCCTCATCACCGGATCCTGGTCCTGGACCGCCCTCGCCGCCGGCCTCGGCCGCTTCGACGCGAACATGCGCGTCATCGGCCCGCCGGCCCTCCGCGAAGCCTGCACCGCGCTCGCCCGGCGCTACGCCGACGCCGCAGCCCCGTACCCGGAGCGAGCCCAAGGCGTCTGATCTGTGCCCGCGAGAACCCTTCACCCGGAGGACCAGCCACTTCCCTTCGTGCCGGACGAACGGCCGTTGAGCGGCCGGGGCTGCGGCCACGATCGGAGCGGATCAGCGGTCGGGCCTCTGCTCCCCCGGTTCTGCTCAGAGTCTCTCGTGAACAGAACCAGACCGCGCAGGACGACCTTTCATCTCGCCGGTCGTGGTCAAGACCCGCCGGGTTACGGGTCTGTCCCAGCGGGCGGCGGATTGCGAACAGGCGCGGAACCGCCGTCCCGGCCCGTCGGCGGCGGCGCCCCGCAGCGGGTGGCGCACCGGGTTCGGGCCTTGTTTCCCGTGCTGGACGGCGGCAGGAGAGGGGCCGGGGGAGGGGCGGTCCGGGCGGGGCGTGCCCGGCGGTGGTGCGCGTTGTGCCCGGCTGTGCGTGTAACAGGGCTGTATTGGAGGGCGGTTGGGCGGAACGGATCGCCGGGCCCGGTGGGTCCTGGTGATCAGAAACGCTCGCTCGTACCGACTCGTGCCGAGCAGCCGCCCCCCACCGACATTGAGGAAGAAACGATGCGCGTTCACAAACTCGCCTTCGCCGTCCTGGCCGTTGCCGCGAGCCTCTCGCTCACGGCCTGCCAGAACGACGACGACGGCACGGGGCAGAGCGACCCGTCGTCCGCGTCCACCGTGTCTTCCACGAGCGGCGGTTCGGGCTCGGGCGGTTCGGATCAGGGTGGCGGGAAGGCCCCCGCCGGGAACGGCGCCGACGGGCAGGGCACGGCCGCCGGAACCGGTTCCGACGAGAACGGCAAGGCCGGCAAGTGCCGCACCGACGAGCTGGAGATCACGGCGACGGACAGCACCATCGACGGCGACACCGACGGCACCGTCGCGGTGACGCTGAAGAACGGCGGCGGCCGGGACTGCACGTTGTCCGCGTACGCCGGCGTCGACCTGAAGACCAGCTCGGGGCCGCTCTCCGCGAAGCGCACCGGCGAGAAGGCCGACCCGTTCGTCCTCAAGGACGGGAAGTCGGTGTCCTTCGGCATCGACTACCCGATCAACAAGTCGGGCGGCTCCGGCGTCCGCGTCACGGGGCTGGTGGTGACCCCGCCGGACGAGACGAAGTCGGTCACCCTCGACTGGCCGGGCGCCGGCACGCTGCCCGTCACGGACGGTTCCGGCTCCCCGGTGAAGGTCGGCCCGATCGGGAGCGCCGGTCAGGGCGACTGACCCGTACGGCCGACCGCAGCGGGGCGAACGCCCGCTCCGGGTCCGCTTCCGCGGCTGACGCGAACGGACCCGTCCGGCTGTCAGTGGCGGCTGCGAGGCTGAACGGATGAACCGTTACGACGAGCAGCTGCCTCCCCGCCGGGTCTACGGCGCCGACCACGACCAGCCGGGCCCGCAGCCCGATCGGCGCTACGCGGAACTGGTCGGCGGCCCCCTGGACGGCCTGTTGTTCGACATCACCGGCCGGACGCAGGGCGAGGCCGGCACCGGCGTCGCCCTCCCCACCGAGCTGGGGCAGTTCGGCCCCGGCGGCCGGGCGGTGTACGACCCGCGCCCCGGCGACCCGGCCCGCTTCGACTGGACCGGCGACACTCCCTGACCGCCCCGGACGGTTCTTCCCAAGGGGGGCGGCGGGGAGGCCGTGCGCATCGGCGGAAGCGGAACAAGGCACACGCGTCAGCAGTGCTCGAAGACGTAGGCCTTCTTCGTCGGGGGCACCAGGTCGCGGTCGCGCAGGATCGTCATCGCCGGGCGGTTCTTCAGCGCGCAGACCGAGGACCACTTCCGCCCGGTGCCGTCCGAGTACTCGATGTCGATGACGTGCCTGCCGTACGCCTTCGTGTACGCGTCGCACTCCTGATACTCGACGCACTCCTCGGCGACGACGAAGTCGAATCCGGTGCTCTTCCGGCCGGAGGCGCCGAGCTGAGGGGTGTTCTTCTGCCCGGCGGCCAGCCCGTCGCGGTGCGCGATCCCGACGAGCGACTTCGCCAGTGCGAGGTTCCCGGACCGCGTCAACGCCCCGTGCGACCGGGTCCACGAGTCGAGATTGTCGAACTCCACGGCGTCGAACCCCCGGTCGGCGCATCGGGCGATCGACTTCGTCAACACCTTCGTGATCGTGGCCCGCTTCGCCGCGGTCGTGGTGTCGAGCAGCATCTCATCCGGCCAGCCCGGGTCGGACACGGGGCTGCCGGCGGAATCCCGCAGGATCGCGGCCGGGTACTTCGACTTCCACAGGCCGGCGTCTTCCGGCTGGGTCTGGAACCCGTTGACGTAGCAGATGTTGTACTTGTCCTTCGCCGGGTGCGCGGTGCTGTCCCGCTCCACGATGGTCACCCCGGCGGGCGGTGTGTACGACCCGCCGAGCTGGTAGTCCGGCACCCCCGATGCGGGCAGGTTTCTGTATGGGACGTCGGAATCGTCGGATCCGGACGCGGCATCCCCGGCGGCACATCCGGCGATGCCGAGCACCGCTGCGAGCGATACGGCCACGGTCGGCAAGAAGATACGGGTTCGCACGTCGGCAAGCCTCGCATGCGCGAGGACCGAGGCCGGACGCGGCCCATGGACCGCGACGTCCCGCGCACACCGGGCCCGTGGGCAGGGGCATGCCGGGCGTCTCGTCGGCCTCGGGCCGGCCGCCGAGCGAACGTCGGGGGCCGGCCCGGCACACGATCACGGGGGAGCCGTGGACACGGCCCGTCGGCGACGATTCGACAGTCCTCGACGCGGTCACGGACGTGCCGGGGGCGTTCCGGACCGGAGCAGGGCGGCCCCGCCGCTTCGCCGTCGTCCGGCGCCGCCCGTCGCCCCTGCCGGAAGCGTCGCGGAGGGCGGGGCGCCGCCCTGTCCGGTCAGCGGGCGGCGAGGAGTTCGAGCGTGTCGATCACGCGGTTCGAGAAGCCCCACTCGTTGTCGTACCAGGCGACCACCTTGATGTGGCGCCCGTCGACCCGGGTGAGGGCCGAGTCGAAGATCGACGAAGCCGGATTGCCCGTGATGTCGGACGACACGAGCGGCTCCTCCGAGTACTCCAGCACACCGGCGAGCGGCCCCTCCGCCGCGGCGCGGTACGCCTCCAGCACCTCGTCGCGCGTCACGTCCCGGGCGACGGTCGTGTTGAGTTCGACGATCGAGCCCACCGGAACCGGCACGCGGATCGAGTCGCCCGACAGCTTGCCGTCGAGGTTCGGCAGCACGAGGCCGATCGCCTTGGCGGCGCCCGTCGTGGTCGGCACGATGTTGACGGCGGCGGCGCGGGCCCGGCGGGCGTCGCGGTGCGGACCGTCGTGCAGGTTCTGCTCCTGCGTGTAGGCGTGCACGGTCGTCATGAAGCCGTGCTCGATGCCGGCGAGGTCGTCGAGCACCGCGGCCAGGGGCGCCAGCGCGTTGGTCGTGCACGAGGCGTTCGAGACGATGGTGTGCGCCTCCGGGTCGTAGGCGTCCGTGTTGACCCCGAACGCGAGCGTGACGTCGGCGCCGTCCGACGGAGCGCTGACGAGCACCTTCTTCGCGCCCGCGTCGAGGTGGCCGCGGGCGGCCGCGGCCGACGTGAAGCGGCCGGTCGCCTCGAGCACGATGTCCACGCCGAGCTCGGCCCACGGCAGCTGCGCCGGTTCGCGCTCGGCGAGCACCGCGATGCGACGGCCGTCCACAACGAGGGCGTCGCCGTCGACGGTCACCGGGCGACCGAGCCGGCCGGCCGTGGTGTCGTAGGCGAGCAGCCGCGCGAGGGAGCCGGGCTCCGTGAGGTCGTTGACGGCGACGACCTCGAGGTCGCTCTCGCGTTCGAGCAGCGCACGGAGGACGTTGCGTCCGATGCGGCCGAATCCGTTGATGGCGATGCGAGTCATGAATGGTGTCCCTTCGGTTCGCCACCAATCTCGCCTCCGCGCATCCGTCCGCGACAGCGGCCTGATCGCCACGGTTCAAAAGGATCTCGCCACGCGCCGCGAGGTCACTCGCCCTGGGTGAAGGTGCGCCGGTACTCGCTCGGCGTCGTGCCGAGGATCCGCTGAAAGTGCAACCGCAGATTGGCGCCGGTGCCGAGGCCGACGTCGGTGGCGATCTGCTCGACGCTCCGCTCCGAACATTCGAGCAGTTCGCGGGCCAGGTCGACGCGGGCGCGCATGACCCACTGCATCGGCGTGTAACCCGTGTCCTCGACGAAGCGTCGTGAGAACGTGCGCGGCGACACCGCCGCATGCCGAGCGAGCGCCTCAAGGGTGAGGGGCCGGCCGAGCCGGTGAAGCGCCCACTCGCGGGTGGCGGCGAACCGCTCGCCGAGGGGCTCGGGCACGCTCCGAGGCACGTACTGCGCCTGACCGCCGCTGCGGTAGGGGGCCGCGACGAGGCGCCGGGCCGCATGGTTCGACACGGCCACTCCGAAATCGCCGCGCAGGATGTGCAGGCACAGGTCGATGCCCGAGGCGGCGCCGGCCGACGTCAGCACGCTGCCCTCGTCGACGAACAGGACGTTCTCGTCGACCTGAACGAGCGGATGCCGTGCCGCCAGCGCCCGCGCGTAGTGCCAGTGCGTCGTGGCGCGCTTGCCGTCGAGCAGGCCCGTGGCGGCGAGCGCGAAGGCGCCCGTCGAGATCGCCGCGAGCCGCGCGCCCCTGGCATGGGCGGCGACCAGCGCGTCGAGGACGGCCTGCGGGGGGTCGTCGCGGTCCGGGAACCGGTAGCCGGGGACGAAGACGATGTCGGCCCACGCGAGCGCGTCGAGGCCGTGGGCGACGCTGTACGACAGGCCGTCGCCGCCGGTCACGGGACCGGGCGCCGCCCCGCAGACCCGCACCTCGTACGGCATGCTCGCGCGGGTCGCGAAGACCTGCGTGGGAATGCCGACGTCGAGCGGCTTCGCACCTTCGAGCACGAGGACGGCGACGCGATACAGGCGGGAGGGTGGCACGGGAGAGAGGCTACGTGGCGGGTGCCTGAACCCTCGAACCGGCGGGCGGCGCGGCCGTGCTTCCTCTGAGGCGAAGCCGCGCCGACGACGGTCGCGGCGGACGTGCCGGTCAGGGGGCGGGGACGGGGCCGCCGGGCCGGAACCGCTCCACCCCGACGATGTGCCGCACCTTGACCGGGCGCACGACCACCGTGACCCGCCGTTCCCCCGGCATGGTCCACTCGAAGCGCTCGACGCCCAGGTACTTGCGGGCCAGCCGGTCCATGCGGTCGTGTGCCTCCTCGCCCTCGATGAAGCGGGCCACCGCACCGCTGATCTGCACGCGGTCGAAGGGGTCGGCGGTGTCCGCGTGCGAGAGATAGACGCGCGGGTCGCGGCGCAGGTTCTCCTCCTTCACCCGGCCCACCGAGGTGTTGAACGTCAGCTCCCCCTCCCCCTCCAGATCCACCCACATCGGGCTGACCTGCGGCGCCCCGTCGGCGAACACGGTGCCGACGTACCAGATGTTGGGGGCTCGCAGGCGGGCGCGGACGGCTTCGTCGAAAGTCGCGGTCATCCCGGGAGGCTACCAACCGTGATGGGCCGGGGAGTTCGGGGAGACCGCGGACCGGCTGCGACCGGGGCGAGGAGGTTCCCCGGGAAGGCGCACCGGCATACCGAGTATGCTCACGGAATGAAGATCACGGTGTACGCCCTCGCGGCGGGTGCCGGGTTCGGCGCGCTCACCTCGCTCGCCAACGCGCTCTCCTCGCCGTACTCGGCACTCGGCGCCCCATGGGCGGGCACGGTCTGGGCCGGTGCGGCCAAGGTGCTCAGCCTGCTCGTGGGCCTCGGCTGGGCGTGGGCCGCGCTCGCCGTGGTGACGGGCCGACTGGCCAGGACGTGGACGCGAGGCGCCGTGGCCGCGGTGCTCGCGCTGAGCGCCGCCACAGCGGCGTACTACCCGACGGACGCGTTGCTTCGGGACGAGCCGTTCGCCCTGTACTGGCCGGAGCTGCTCACGTGGTGGACGGCGAGTGTGCTGTTCGGGTCCGTCCTGGGTGCGGTGGGCGCGGCCGTCGAGCGCCCCGGCATGTCCGGCTTGCTCGCCGGGCTGGTGGTGCCCGTGGGCGGTGCGGCGCAGATGATCGCGATGCCGCCCCGGGCGGGCGTGGGCTTCGCGCGGGAGACCGTCCTGGCCGAGGCCGTCATCTGGGCGATCTCGGTGATCGGCGCGTGCCGGGCCGTCCACCGCTTCTGGGCCGCGAGGCGCGGGCGGCCCGGCGGCCGTGCTCCGACGGCCTCGCCGGTCACCCCGTCCCACAGTCGGACCGCGCCGTCGGACGACGGCGTCGCCGCCGCGCACCCGCCGCCCGGCGGCCACGCCTCCTTCCCGTCCGCGACCGCTCACCGTCACCGAGGAACCGGAGACGCCGCGCGGGGAGCGGGGTGAGGAACGCCGGGGTGTCAGCCGGTGCCCCCGGTGCGGGCGAAGAGGCCGTTCAGGGCGGCCCACTGCAGGAGCAGGATGGTCTTGCCATCGGCGACACGGCCGTCGCGGACCATGGAGAGGGCCTCGGAGAAGGGCAGTTCGAGTACTTCGATGTCCTCGCCGTCCTCCTCCAGCCCGCCGCCTTCCCCGGTGCGGTCGGCCGGCGTGTAGGGAGCCGTGTAGAAGTGCAGGCGCTCGGTGACCGAGCCGGGACTCATGTAGGCGTCCAGGACATGAGTGAGCGGGCCGAGTACGACTCCGAGCTCCTCGGCGGCCTCACGCCGGACGGCGGCGAGCGGGGCGTCGCCGTCGAGCAGGCCGGCTGCGGCCTCGATGAGCATGCCGTCCGGGTGCCCGTTGACGTAGGCCGGGTAGCGGAACTGGCGCGTGAGCAGCACGCGGCCGCGGCCGGCGTCGTACGGCAGGACGACCGCGCCGTTGCCGCGGTCGTAGGTCTCGCGCTGCTGGGTCTCCCAGCGGCCGTCGCGGCGTCGGTAGTCGAAGGTGGTGCGGCGCAGCACGTGCCAGCCCTGGGAGGTGAGTTCCACGTCCCGGATCACGACGTCGGGGTTGCGGTCCAGGTCGCGTCCGGCGCGGTCGAGGCCGGTGCGGCCGCGGTGGTCGGGGGCGTCGATGCCGGGGCGGGGCGTCGGACTGGTCATGTGCTCTCCTGTGAGGTGAGGTGAGGTGAGGTGAGGGGGCTCGTGCGCGTGGTGGCGGCCGGGCGGGTCTCGGCGGCGGGCGACGGCGACGTCCTGACCGGCTCCAGTGGGGTCGCCGGGGAGCCGGAGCACGGCGTCGCAGTGGGCCGGCGGGCGTTCGGCGGCCGGGCGGAGGACTCGACCGGCGAGGGGTGCGGCGCGCCGGTGCGCCGCGCCCCGTGTCTCCGGCCGTGACGGACTGCGGCCGAGCTGCCGGTCAGGTGGTCGGGGCGAACGCGCCGAGATGTTCGTGGAGGAAGGCGCGGAGCGTCCTGGCGGGGCGGCCGAGGACCGTCTCGATGGTGTCGTCGGGGAACTCCGGGCGTGCCACGGCCAGTTGCTGGATCTCCACCACGTGGTCGGCGAGCCAGGACGGCATGTGTGCGGTCGACAGGAGGTGGTTCCGGAAATCGCTCGGCGACAGGTCGATGTGGCGGACGGGGCGGCCGGTCAGTTCCCCGAGCAGCCGGGCGAGTTCGGGGTGGCTGAAGGCCTGCGGACCGGTCAGGGTGTACGTGGCGCCGGCGAGTTCGGGGCGCAGGAGGGTCTCGGCGGCGACGTCGGCGATGTCCCGGACGTCTATGTAGTTGCAGGGCGCCTCGCGCATCGCCCCGATGAGCACGCCCCGGGCGATCGCCGGGGCGTTCAGGAGCAGCTTCTGCATGAACGCGTACGGTCGCAGCAGCGTAGCCGTCATGCCGGTTGCCGCGAGGTGTTCCTCGACCCGCCAGTGGCCGCGGGAGACGGCCACCGGCGAGGCGGGCTCGGCCGCGGGGGCGGAGAGCTTGACCACGTGCCGCACTCCGCACACGGCCGCGGCGTCTATCACGTTGTTCTCCAGCTCGACCTGGCGGGGGCTGTTGGCCATGGCGAGGAACAGTTGCGTGGATCCCGCGAACGCGGCGCGGAGCGTGCGGGGGTCCGCGGCGTCCGCGCCGACGGTCTCGACCGGCGTTCTCGCACCGGTGGCGACGCCCTGTTCGCCGGGGGAGCGGCTGACGGCGCGGCAGGGGACGTCGAGTTCGGTCAGCCGCCGGAGCAGCGCGCCGCCGGTGGCGCCGCTTGCGCCCACGATGGTGATCACAGTGTGCCTTTCGCAGATGAGGGGTCTCGGGAAACGGATGGGGAGGGCCGGGTCATCCCCGCCGCCGGGATGCCGTGCCGTGCCACCGCCACGTGACGATGGCGGTGGCCAGGGCGGCCGACAACGGCAGGTCGATCCGTAGCCGCTCCAGCCGTTCGGCATCCGGCACTGGTGCGTGCGACGGAAGCCAGTCGGACGCGAACCATCCGGCCGCGCCGGCGATTCCGGCCGCCGCGACGGTGAGCACGAGGGCGAGTGCCGGCCGCGGCGCCGAGGTCGTCCAGCGGCGGGGCCGGCCGCGGCGGTGCAGCCACGCGCCGACGGCGCAGGCCACCAGAGCCGATGTGAGCCCGATGGAGGTGAAGGCGGCCGCGGTCAGTTCGGACCGGCCGCTGAGGACCCCGCCGAGCCCGGCGGTGAGCGCGGGAGCCAGGTAGGCGGTCGCGACTTCCTTCCAGAGGGTGAACGGGCGCGTGGCGGAGCCGTGTGGGGCGGGGCTGTGCGGGGCGGTTCTGCGCGGGGGACTCATGGGGACTCCTGAAAAATAATTAGGAAGCTAACTATTGGGGCGTGGGGCGGTGCCGCCCGGCCGGGGCGGCCGCTCCTCGCGGAGTGTGGTGGCGCTATTCGGCGGTCAGCGCGCCGATCCGCCGGGTGATCCTCTCCAGGAGGTCCAGGAACGATCCGCGCTCTTCGACGGACAGGCCGTCGACCAGTGCCTCAAGTCGTGCGAAGTGATCCGCGGCCATGTCGCGCAGCCGCTGGGCGCCGCGCGCGGTGAGGACGATCACGGTGCCCCGCCCGTCCTCCGTCGAGGCGCGGCGAGCCACCAGGCCCTCCCGTTCGAGCCCGCCGACCAGGCCGGTCACCGTGGCGCGCGAGACATCGAGGCTCTTCGCGAGCTGCGACGGCGATTTCTCGCCGCCGCTGTCCTCGAGGTCCACCAGCAGGCGATAGCGTCCGGTCGACAGTCCGGAGCGCGAGAAGTGCACTTCGGACGCCCGGTCCAGACGGGCCCCGGCCGCCATGAGGCGCACCGCGACAAGGACCGCCTGCGGGTCGGCGCCGAGTCCGTACCGTGCGATCTGCTTCCGTGCCTGATCGAGCGTGGGTGCGGCGCCGGGGTTCGCGTCCTCATGACTCATGAGAAGTAATATGGGGGCTAATCATCTCTCCGTCAAGTCGGCGGTGCCGCCCTGCGGGAACTGCGCCGGGCCATCGAGGGCCGCGGCCGAGGAGGAACCGGCCGTGGCCGCCGGCCGAGGGACCGTCCGCAGTGGCGAACGGGCCGGGGCGGTCGGTGGGGTCCGGCGACCGCCCCGGCCCGTCGTCCGGCGCGGGAACCGGGCCGACGGGAACCGGAGTGTTGTCACTGGTGGATCAGGGCGAGGATTCCGCTCGCCGTGGCGGTGGTCGCCCCCGCGGCGCCCCAGACGAGAAGCCGCAGCCTGCGGTAACGGTCCTCGTACTCCGCGCGCAGTTCCTCCGCGCGCGCGATGACGCGCTCCAGTGTGCGGCGGGTGAGCCGGTCGCGTTCCTCCAGATAGGCCCGGCGCAGTTCCCGGTGCTGGGTCGCGGTGAGTGGGCCGAGGCCGCCCAGGAAGGCCTCCGCGTCGGCCAGGGCCCGGCTGCGTTCGGCCTCGACCAGCAGATGGCCTTCGAGCCTCCGAATCCCCGAGGACGCTTCTTCGTCAAGGGGGTGCATGGTGATGTGCCCTCCTCGGGAGGCGGATGTCAGACCCGGTCCGCGATGTGCGGGTGGTGCAGGTCGAAGGCCGGGGATTCGCTGTGGATGGGCGGAATCCGGGTGAAGTTGTGGCGCGGCGGCGGGCAGGAGGTCGCCCACTCCAGGGAACGGCCGTATCCCCACGGATCATCGACCTCGACCCGCCGCCCGTATTTGGCGGTCTTCCAGATGTTGTAGAGGAAGGGCAGCATGGACAGGCCCAGGAGGAACGAGCTGATGGTGGAGACAGTGTTCAGCAGGGTGAAGCCGTCGGCGGCCAGGTAGTCCGCGTAGCGGCGGGGCATTCCTTCGGCGCCCAGCCAGTGCTGTACGAGGAACGTGCCGTGGAATCCGGTGAACAGGGTCCAGAACGTGATCTTCCCGAGGCGCTCGTCGAGCATCTTTCCGGTGAACTTCGGCCACCAGAAATGGAATCCGGCGAACATGGCGAAGACCACCGTGCCGAAGACCACGTAGTGGAAGTGCGCGACCACGAAGTACGAGTCGTGGACGTGCGAGTCCAGCGGCGGTGACGCCAGGAGCACACCGGTCAGCCCTCCGAAGACGAAGGTGACCATGAATCCCACGGACCACAGCATCGGTGTCTCGAAATCAACTGCGGGCACATTCCACCGCAGTTGACGCACGAAGCCACCGTCACCGCACCGCCCCTGACATCCGGCGTCCCTCTCGGTCTCGCCGAACTCGCCGCCGGACCCGCGACCGTCGACCGGTTCGCCTTCCCACCCGGTGCGACCCCGCTGCTGACCACGGACGGGCTCACCGAGGCACGCGCCGCCGACGGCACGTTCTACCCCCTCGACGAACGCCTCACCAAGCGCGTACATCTCTCACCCACCGACCTGCCGCGCGCCCTCTACGACGACGCGCGCGCGTACGCCGGGGGAGGGAGACCGGCACGACGACGTGGCGGTCCTGTCCGTCCGGCGGTCACCGCACCGCTGAGCGCAGCACGGCGCACACCGCGCAATCGACCGCCACGCCCGCGACACCCGCCGCACAGCGCACGCCAGGTACGCGTCGCGTGCGCGTCGGTGCCGCCCGGAGCGCCCGCCCGGCCCGTCGGCCAGCGGACGCGCCATTGCGCTGTGCCATGTCACATGCTTCACTCACGCGCAGTGAGGCCGGTTCGGGAGGCGCGGGGTGTCCACGTGGTCGATCAGGCAGACGTGCGCCGCGCCGGCCGACCGCCCCTCTGCGCCCATGGCCTGACGGCCCGTCCCGTTCTTCCGCATCAGGATCGGACCCCACCCTGACCGACACCGACATCCGCACCGTCGACTATCACGCCGGCGGTGAGCCGTTCCGGATCGTCACCGACGTGCCCCGGATCGCGGGCGACACCGTGGCGGACAAACGCGCGAACGCGATCTCCGATCCCGGGATCGACGGGCTGCGCGCCCTGCTGTGCTTGGAGCCCCGCGGCCATGCCGACATGTACGGCGGGTTCATCGTTCCGCCCGACGACGCGGGGGCCCATTTCGGTGTGCTCTTCTGGCACAAGGACGGCTTCTCGACCGCCTGCGGTCACGGCACCATCGCTCTGGGCGCGTGGGCGGTGCGCAGCGGCCGGGTGCCGATCGATCCCAGCGGGGTCACGGAGGTGGTGATCGACGTGCCCTCGGGGCGGGTCCGCGCCCGCGTGAACACCGACGGCGACCGGGTCGTCGGCGTCGACTTCGTCAGTGTCGCCAGCTACGTCCTGCACGACGAGGTGACGGTTCCGACCTCGCGCGGGGAGGTGCGGTGCGGGATCGGCTTCGGCGGCGCGATCTACGCCCACGTCCCGGCCGCGGCGGTCGGCCTCGACACGAGTGTGGCCTCGCTCCCGGCGCTGATCGAGCTGAGCCGTGAGATCAAGGGCTTCCTCAACCCCACCGCGTTCGCCGAGCACCCGCTCGACGACAGGCTGAGCGGCATCTACGGCGTCATCTACACCGACGACCGGGGGACCGGCCTGGACGGCAGCCTGAGGCAGCGCAATGTCACCGTGTTCGCCGACGGCGAGGTCGACCGTTCGCCCTGCGGTTCGGGCACCTGCTCGCGGGTCGCCGCGCTCCATTCCACCGGCCGGCTCAAGCCCGGCCAGGTGCTCGCACACAGCTCGATCACCGGGACGACCTGGCTCGCGAGGGTGCCGGGGACCACGCACGAGGCGGGCCGGGAGGCCGTGTTGCCGGTGGTCACCGGCCGGGCCCACCAGACCGGCGAGCACCGGTTCGTCGTCGACCCCGACGACGACATGGTGCCAGGGTTCGCGCTTCGCTGAGAGGCGGTCACAACGCCGGCGCGTGCTGTGACGGTCAGGCGCCGCGGTCACCCGCGACCGCGGGCGCCGGCAGACCGCGGCGCGTGACCCGAGGCTCGACGAGCCCGCCGGCCGCACCCGCACCATCCGGGCATCGGACTCCCGGAACCGACCGGTCCTCGATCCGGACCGCGCGAGAGCGCTCCCCATAACGCAATGCCACATGACGAATGCGCGTCCCGCCGGCGCGCGGAGGAGGACGCCGTGGACGTCGTGACGATCGGACCGAGGGAGATCCGCTCGGTCGTGTCGATGCCGGACGCGATGCGGGCCGTTCGTGACGGTTTCGTGGACCTGACCCGGGGCGCATTCGAGATGCCGGCCCGGACATCGCTGCGCGACGGAGCCTTCCTGGTGATGTCCGCCCACCACCGGCCCACGGCGTCGGCCATGATCAAGACGCTCAGCCTGGACTTCGACGGCCGGGAGCCGGCGATCGTCGGCACCGTCGTGTGGAGCGAGCTGGGCCGTACCGCGCACCTGGTCGCCGACGCGGCCGAGGTCACCCGGCTCCGCACCGGGGCGGTCGTCGGTGTGGCGACCGAATTGCTGGCCCCGCCGGACGCTCGGACCTGCGCCATGATCGGGGCGGGCGGCCAGGCCGCCGACCAGATCCGCGCCGTGCACACCGCGCGCCCGCTGTCCGACGTCACGATCGTCGACACCGATCGAGGCCGGGCGGAGCGCCTGGCCGAGGTGTTGGCGCCCGAGCTGCCGGGCACGGAGATCGTCGTCGGCACGGACGTGGAGAACGCCTGCGGCGGAGCGGACGTCGTCTGCTGCGCCACCACCGCGACGGCGCCGCTGTTCCGCCCCCAGGCGCTGAGCGACACCGCGCACGTCAACGCGATCGGTGCGTTCCGTCCAACCATGCGCGAGCTGCCGGACGAACTGCTCGCCGACGCCACCGTCGTCGTCGACGAGCGCGCGGCGGTCCTCAAGGAGTCCGGCGAGGTGATCCACGCCCTGCGGACCGGCGCGATCAGCGAGGACGACCTGACCGAACTCGGCGCCGCCCTCACCGCCGGGCCGCCCGGGCCGCCCGGGCGGACCGGGCGCACCGTGTTCAAGACAGTCGGCGTCGCCGTGCAGGACTGGGCGATCGCCGCCCTGCTGGCCCGGCGCTGTCTCACCGCGGCGGGCTGACGTCCGGCCGCGCGCCGAGAGGGGAGAACGATGACTGTCGCACGGTGAGTGGTGCGTGCGGTCGGGAGCGGCTCGGACGAGGGCCCGGCCGCCGCCCGTGCGGCCGGGTCCCGCCCGGCCCCGACGAGAGCCGGATCACATGTGTTCTGGCTCGCTGCGTTTCTGGCGGTCGGCTGTACATTCGAAGTACACGCGCCGATGGCTGTCCACGCCTGATGCACCGCTGCGCCGAGCCCGACGCCCCCGGACGACCGGGGCGGCTCCGCGAGCGGCGGCTCCCGACACCCGGCAGATCTGCCTCCGCCCGAGGGCGGGGGCGGCCCGTAAATCCGCCGGACACCCGGCGGTCAGCCCACTCCCAAACCTGGAAGGCATGACACAGCACTCAGAGATCGCAGCTCCTGTGACAGACGCCCCGGCCCCCGTGCGCGACAGCGGAAAGGCGCCGACGGGCCGGCTGATCGGGCTGGACCTGGCCCGCGGACTCGCGGTATTCGGCATGTACGCGGCTCATGTGGGGCCCGACCCCGACCGGGGCGGTGTGATCGGCTTCCTGATGGAGCTGGCCCACGGCCGGTCCTCCGCGCTCTTCGCCTTCCTGGCGGGCTTCGCGGTCGTCCTCATCACCGGCCGCGTGACGCCCAGGACGGGGCTCGCCGGAAGCCAGGCAGTGGCCAAGGTGGTGATCCGGGCCGTGATCCTTCTGGTCCTGGGCACCGCGCTGACCATGAGCGGCATCCCGGTCGATGTGATCCTCGCCTTCTACGGCCTGTACTTCCTGCTCGTACTGCCGCTCTACCGGCTCGGCGCCGCCCCCCTGGCGGCGATCGCCGCGGGAACGGCCCTCGTGCTGCCCCAGGTGCTCTACGTGGTGCAGCAGGTGATCGGTGACGGCGGCGACCGCGCGCCCGGCGAGCCCGACGGCATCGTCTCGCTGCTCTTCACCGGCTCCTACCCGGCCCTGACCTGGATCCCGTTCGTGATCGCCGGCATGGCCGTGGCCCGTCTGGACCTGGCGTCCTCCGCGGTCCGGGCACGTCTGGCCCTCACGGGCGCCGCCCTCATGATCGTCGGCTACGGGGGCTCCTGGCTGGCGCTGCACGTCGTTCCCGGCACCGCCGACGCCATCGGCGCGGGTGGGGCGAGCGCGTGGTGGTCCGACAGCGCGGGTTATCCGTCCGGTGACACCCCCGCCTGGCTGCTGGCCGCCTCCCCGCACAGTGAGACCACCCTGTCGATCCTGGGCAACACCGGCGTGGCGATCATGGTCGTGGCCGCGTGCCTGGCCGCGACGGACGCCCTCCCGCGGCTCCGGTCCCTGGCCCGGCCGGTCATCGCGGTCGGTTCCATGTCGCTGACCGCGTATGTCTTCCACCTCATCGGCATCCGGTTCCTGGGCATCGAGGAGCTGCCCGGATCGCCCCTGTACGTCCTGCTCGGCTTCATCGCGGCCGCCACGGTGTTCGCGACCGTCTGGTCGCGCTTCCAGCAGCGCGGCCCACTGGAGTGGCTGATGACCAGGGCGACGGGCATGGCCCGGCACATCCGCTGAGCACAGAACCGGCCGGGTCGTCGACGTCGGCTGCGTGATGCACGCTGCTCTCCCGGCCGGCCCCCGCTCGCCGAGGCCCGCCGCCGCCTCGCCCACGCCCCGCGAGGCGGTCGTTCCTTCCGAACGATCAGCTGCATTCCCTTCGGCCAGCCGTTCAGGACGTCACCGGCGAGCTCGGCGACCCAGGCCCCTCGCGGATCTCGCCGTCCGTTTCGACGGGCCGGGGCCCAGGCCGATGCCGGGACCTTGAGGACGTGGCTGCGGATGGCCTCGTTGATCACCATGCCGACCGAGTAGGACAGCGAGATCCGCCAGCTCGGCCGCCAGGGGGCACATCGCGGAGGCGGTGGAGCGGCAGACCGCCGCGGTGCGGGAGCTGTCGCGCCGTGCGTTTCCCGGGTCCGACGTCGTCGCGGACGACGCGCCGGCCCCGGTCGAGCAGGCCCGCGCCCAACGCCGCCATCAGGCCGCAGCGACCCAGGCCGCAGCGACCCAGGCCGCAGCGGCCGAGGCCGCCGCACTCCGCCGCGCCCGCGCCGAACGTACCGCCCCGGCCGGTTCCCCCGACCGTGTGGCGCGGCAGGGGCCCGGCCCCGCAGGTCGGGATCAAGCCCCGGCCTCGTCGGTGCGGAGCCTCCGGGCGCCCCGCCGCGCGAGGCTCGGCTTCCGAAGCCGGGGCGCGGAGTCACCCGATCGCTTCGCCCGCGCCGCGTACTGCTCCGCGCGGCTTCGTGGGCGTACCGCATCATCCGTGTGCCAAGGCGCGGCAGTTGCTCGCTGAGTTCCATGGTTCCCGAGACCGCCCATCCGGATATGCCGGCGACGTTGGATTCCACGGCGCCGGGTCCGGCCACGCCCACCTTCGGTCCGCGCTTGCGGTGGAACCCGAACCGACCGGTGGTTTCACCGCACCCGACCTTCCCTCCATCCCGCCCTCTACAGGTGTAGTAACACTGGTACTCTACTTCTGTAGAGGAATTGAGCGTGTGAAGAGGAAACGACTGTGGCGGAGAGCTCGACACGACGGAAGCGGCTGGCCGACGCGGCGATCGAGACGCTGGCCGCGGAGGGTATGAGGGGGCTGACCCACCGGGCCGTCGACCAGCGGGCGGGACTGGCGGAAGGTTGCTGCTCCTACTACTTCAGGACTCGGCAGGCGCTGCTGCAGGCGGCCGTGGAGCGGCTCGCCGAGGCGGACATCGCGGACGCCGCCGCGCTGCCGACGACGGGCGCTACTTCGGCAGAGAAGCTCGCCGATGCAGCGGTGGTCTTCCTGGAGCACTGGGGAACCCAGGGGCGCGTGCGCACGCTCGCCCGCCATGAACTCGCCCTGGAGGCCACGCGCAGGCCCGAACTGCGGGCGGTACTGAAGACCGCGGCCTGGCACGTGCGACGTCCGGTCGTCGACCTGCTCGCGGCGGCCGGTGTCCCCGAACCGGAGCAGCGCGCGAAAGCACTCATTGCCTCCATCGACGGTCTGCTCTTCGAGCGTCTGGCCGGCCCGGACGGACTCGACCTCGACCCGGCCGAACTCCGTGCCACCTTGCTGAGCCTGTTGCGTACCTTCACCGACTGACCTCCGTACCGCCGGCTACGGGCCGGAATCTGCCGCAAGACGCCTCCAGAACCTGGAACCCGAAAAGGAAAGCACCCTATGGACCCCGTACTCATCGCCGGAGCAGGCATCGGCGGACTCACCCTCGCGGCGGGACTCGCCGGCCGCGGCATTCCCGCCATCGTGCTGGAGCAGGCCGAACGGCTCGCCCCTGTCGGAGCCGGCCTGACCGTGCAGCCCAACGCGCTGATCGCGCTGCGCCGTCTAGGCCTGGCCGCGCCCTTCGAAGCCGCTGGCGCACGGCTCTCCATGGCCGCCGTCTATGACGCTCGCGGCCGCGTGCTGCTGCGGCCCAGCCCTGCCCAGGCCAGCGCCCTGCTGGCGGAGGTCGGCGCCCCCACCCTGGGCCTGCACCGCGCCACCATCCACCAAGCACTGGTCAGTCAGCTCGGCACCAGCGAACTGCGGCTCGCCTCGACCGTCACTGCCGTCGACCCCGATCAGGCCACCGTCACCCTCGCCGGCGGACAGGAAGTACGCGGCTCCGTGCTGGTCGGTGCGGACGGCCTGCGCTCCACGGTCCGAACCGCGCTGCTCGGCGCCCAGGCCCCCAGCTACAGCGGCTACTACTGCTGGCGCGGCGTCACCGACGCCAACCCCCTGCCCAGCGACTGGATCGGAGAGATATGGGGAGCGGGCCGCCGCTTCGGCGGATGCGTCATCGACGGTGGCCGCCTGTACTGGTTCCTGTGCGCCAACGGCCCCGCCGGCGGCAAGGACAGCGACACCCGTGCCGCGCTCACCCGGGCCACCGCCGAGTTCCCCGATTACGTCCGCCAAGCCGTCAAAGACACCCCTCTCAGTGCCATCCGCCGCGACGACATCCGCGACCGCCCGCCGGTCACGCTGTGGGGCCGGGGCCGCACCACCCTGCTCGGCGACGCCGCCCACCCCATGACCCCCAACCTGGGCCAGGGCGCGTGCCAGGCCATCGAGGACGCGCTCGCCCTCACCGACCTGATCACCGAGCACGGCCCCATCCCCGACGCCCTGCGCCGCTACGAACGCTTCCGCCAGCCCAGGGCCAACGCCGTCGTCAAGGCCGCCCACCAGATCGGACGCATCGCCCACTGGAGCACCCCCACACGCACCCGGGTACGCAACACCCTCGTCCGCCTTACCCCCGCCTCCGCCCTGGTACGCCAGCTGCGCACCTCCTGGCGGCTGCCCAGCACCACGAGCTGACCGCCATGCGCCCCTCCGCCCACACCCATTCACCGGAAGCGAGCACAAGATGCACGACCTCGACACCGGCACCGGCCGTAGCCCTCTCTCGGTCCTCGGCCTGGGCCTGATGGGCCAGGCCCTCGCCCAGGCCTTCCTGGACCAAGGCCACCCCACCACCGTGTGGAACCGCACCCGCGCCAAGGCCGACCCCCTCACCGCGCAGGGCGCGCAGCTCGCCTGGACCGCCCGCGACGCCGTCACGGCCGGCCCGCTCGTGGTCATTTGTGTCTCCGACTATGACAACGTGCGTGACATCCTCGAACCCGTGAGCCGGGACCTGGCCGGCCGCACCCTGGTCAACCTGACCTCGGGCACCGCGCAAGCGGCCCGCGAAACGGCCGAGTGGGCGATGCACCAGGGTGCCGACTACCTCGACGGTGCGATCATGGCCGTGCCCCCGGCCATCGGCACTGCGCACGCCGCCATCCTCTACGGCGGTCCGACCACCGCATTCGACCGGCACCGGCAGGCACTCGGCAGTCTCGGCGACCCCGTGTACGTCGGCGCAGACCACGGCCTGCCGTCCCTGTTCGACGCGGCCGCGCTGAGTCTGGTGTGGAGCACCCTCAACGGCTTCCTGCACGGCGCTGCCCTGCTCAGCAAAGCGGGAATCCCCGCAACCGCATTCGCCCGCCTCGCCAGGACGGGCATCGAAACCGTAGCCGACTGGGTGCCCGGCTACGCGCAGCAGATCGACGACGGCGCCTACCCCGCCACCGACTCCACCGTCAACACGAACCTGACCGGAATGAAACACCTTCTCCACGAAAGCCACGCCGCCGGCATCAACACCGAACTGCCCGAGCTCCTCGCGACGCTGGCGGAACGAGCAGTAGCCGAGGGACGCGGCAGCAACAGCTACACAGCGATCATCGAACAACTCCGCCACCCCGCACCGTAGCTGACAGCCATCAGCTGCTCCCACCGCCGCCGTCCGCCCTTCGAGGACCGCTCCCGGCCCGGGGCCCAGCCCATGGGGCATTGATATCTGGTGCGTCTCAATAGCCTGTAACTAGGTATTTGTGTCGTATGGGGGCCGCTCCTACGCTGAGGCGTATTCGAGGGCCCCGGCAACAGGAAAGGGGCTGTCCGATGGAGCTCAGGCACCTCCGGTATTTCGTGGCCGTCGCCGAGACACGTCATTTCGGCAAAGCCGCGGAACAACTGCACATGGCCCAGCCTCCGCTCTCCCAGGCGATCCGTCGCCTGGAGAACGAGCTGGGAGTGGAACTGCTGCGCCGGACGACCCGGCAGGTCTCCCTGACAGGGGCCGGCGAGGTCTTCCGTACCGATGCGGAGCGCATCCTCAAGGCCGTCGACGAGGCGGTCGAGCGGGTGGGGCGCTTCGCCTCGGGGGCGGAGGGGGTGCTGCGGATCGGTCTGACCGGATCCGCTTCGTACCGACAACTTCCGGCTCTCGCGCGGCTGGTGAAGCGCGAGATGCCTCAAGTGATACTGGAGGTGCACACCGAGATGCTCACGCCCGCTCAGGAGGCCGGGCTGATCGAGCGCCGCCTCGACATCGGCGTCCTCAGGCCGCCGGTCCGCCAGGAGGGCATCGCCCACCGCTCCTTGGCGGCCGAGACCCTGGTCGTCGCGGTTCCCGAACGCCACCGGCTGGCCAGGGCGGACACCGTCCGGGTCGAGCAGCTCCGGCACGAGGACTTCGTCATGTACGGCGCCACACTCGGCTCCGTCGTCGACGACGCCGTCGTCCGCAGCTGCCTGGCCGCCGGGTTCTATCCGAACCGCGCCTACGAGGTCACCGAGACCTCCGCCGCACTGGCGCTGGTCGCCGCCGGGCTCGGCATCGCCGTCCTGCCCGACTCGATCCGCTCCGCGCCCCGTGAGGGCGTGCTGTGCAAGGACATCGAGGACGCCCTGTCCGTCCCCCTCTCCCTGGCCTGGCGCGAGGACGACGAATCCCCTCTGCTGCGCAACCTCCTCGAAGTGCTGGAGCAGAACGACATGTTTCTCGAAGGACCGGCATGAAGATCGTCCAGGTGGAGGCAATCCCCTTCGCCATTCCCTACGCGAAGCCGCTGAAGTTCGCGAGCGGCGAGGTGCACACCGCCGACCACGTCCTGGTCCGGGTGCACACCGACGAGGGACTGACCGGCACCGCCGAGGCGCCGCCGCGGCCGTACACCTACGGCGAGAC
The DNA here is from genome assembly GCF_037034285.1 of Streptomyces tyrfis. Classification (NCBI taxonomy): domain Bacteria; kingdom Bacillati; phylum Actinomycetota; class Actinomycetes; order Kitasatosporales; family Streptomycetaceae; genus Streptomyces; species Streptomyces tyrfis. Next base: position 32,125 of record NZ_JBAGJZ010000040.1, read on the forward strand.
GCAGGAGTCGATCGTCGCGGTGATCGAGAAGATCTTCACCCCGCAGATCCTCGGGCTGACGGCCCTGGAACGCGAGACGGTGCACGAGCGCCTCGACCGGACCGTCGGCAACCCGGCCGCCAAGGCCGCCATCGACATGGCGCTGTGGGACATCCTCGGCCGGGCCGCCGGCCTGCCGGTCTCCGGACTGCTCGGCGGCTACACCGACCGCATGCGGGTCAGCCACATGGTCGGCTTCGCACCGGCCCGGGAGATGGTCGCCGAGGCCGAACGCATCCGGTCGGTCCACGGCATCACCACGTTCAAGGTGAAGGTTGGACGCCGTCCGTACCGCGACGACGTCGCCGCCGTCCGGGCCCTGCGCGAGGCGCTCGGCCCGGACGTCGAGCTCTACGTCGACGGCAACCGCGGCTGGACGGTGTCCGAGTCGGCCCGCGCCCTGCACGAGATGGCCGACCTCGGCCTGACCTTCGCCGAGGAGCTCTGCCCCGCCGACGACGTGCTGGGCCGCCGCTGGCTGGTCGCGCGGAGCCCGGTGCCGTTCATCGCCGACGAGAGCGCCACCCGCACCGGCGAGGTGACCCGCGAACTCCTCGGCGGCTCGGCCACCGCCATCAGCGTCAAGACCGCCCGCACGGGCTTCACCGCCTCCCAACGCATCCTGCACGAGTGCGAGGGCCTGGGAGTCGAGGTGGTGATGGGCAATCAGGTCGACGGCCAGATCGGCACGGTGTGCTCGGCCGCCTTCGGCGCCGCCCACCGCTCCAGCTCACGCCACGCCGGCGAACTGTCCAACTTCCTCGACATGACGGACGACCTCCTCACCGAGCCGCTGACCATCGAGAACGGCGCCCTGCGCGTGCGCGAGGGCGCCGGACTCGGCATCGACATCGACCCCGACAAGCTGGCGCGCTACCGCCAGGACCGCTGACCCACTCTCAGAAGACGGGACGATCATGACCGACATCATCACCGAGCAGGCCACGGCCGCCGCCTCCGGAGCCGCCGCCACCGAGCAGTTCCGCAGCAAGCAGCGCCGGGAAGCGGCCGCCGTCGACACCGAGCGCGTCGACGACCTGGTCACCGAACTGCTGACCGCCGCCCACGCCGTCATCCGCCGCCACAAGATGACCTACGCCGAGTACGACGCCCTCAAGGCGTGGCTCATCCGGGTCGGCGAGGACGGCGAGTGGCCGCTCTTCCTCGACGTGTGGGTCGAACACGTCGTCGAGGAGGTCGCCAACGAGAGCCGCGAGGGGACCAAGGGCACCATCGAGGGCCCGTACTACGTGCCGGACGCGCCCGCGCTGCCCGCCGAGGCGACCCTGCCGATGCGGGAGGACGAGGCCGGGGCCCCGCTGCTCTTCCAGGGCCAGGTCACCGGCGTGGACGGAACGCCGCTGCCGGACGCCACGGTGGAGATCTGGCAGGCGGACGCCGAGGGCTACTACTCCCAGTTCGCGCCGAACCTGCCCGAGTGGAACCTGCGCGGAACCGTGACCGCCGACGAGACGGGCCGCTTCAGGATCCACACGATCGAGCCCGCGCCGTACCAGATCCCCACCGACGGCGCCTGCGGCAGCCTCATCCGGGCGGCGGGCTGGCACCCCTGGCGCCCGGCCCACCTGCACCTCAAGGTCTCCGCGCCCGGGCACCGGCTCATCACCACCCAGCTCTACTTCCGGGGCGGCGAGTACGTCGCCGACGACATCGCCTCCGCCGTCAAGCCCGAGCTGATCCTCGATCCCACCCCGGTCGCCGGCGGCACGGGCCGCGAGGTCACCTACGACTTCGTTCTCGACAAGGCGTGATCGGCCGTGCTCTTCGCCGTGCGCATGGACGTCGACATCCCGCGTGACCTCGACCCCGGGGTCCGCGGGGACCTGGTGGCCCGCGAGAAGGCGTACTGCCGGGAACTGCAGAAGTCGGGGGAGTGGGTGCACATCTGGCGCTGTGTCGGGCAGTACGCCAACATCAGCGTCTTCGACGTCGCCGACAACGAGGCGCTGCACCGCATCCTGTGGGGCCTGCCCCTCTTCCCCTACATGACGATCGAGGTCACCCCCCTGGCCCAGCACCCGTCCGACCTGGCCGCCGACGAGGTCGTGGCGTGATGGACAAGGTGGTCGCCACCGCCGCGGAAGCGGTCGCCGATGTGCCGGACGGCGCGTCCCTCGCCGTCGGCGGGTTCGGGCTCAGCGGTGTGCCGAACGCACTGATCCAGGCGCTGTACGAACGGGCGGTCAGCGGTCTGAGCGTGGTCTCCAACAACTGCGGGGCGATGGACTCCGGCCTCGCGGTCCTGCTGGCGGCCGGGCGGATCGCCCGGGTGACGGGCTCCTACATCGGCGCCAACAAGGAGTTCGCGCGCCAGTACCTGGCCGGGGAACTGGAGGTGGAACTGATCCCGCAGGGCACCCTCGCCGAGCGGCTGCGCGCCGGCGGCTGCGGGATCCCCGCCTTCTACACCCCGGCCGGGGTCGGCACCCAGGTCGCCGACGGCGGGCTGCCCTGGCGCTACGACGGCACCGGCGGGGTGGCGCTGGCCTCGCCCCCGAAGGAGGTGCGCGAGTTCGACGGCACGGAGTACGTGCTGGAGCGCGGCATCCGCACCGACTACGCCCTGGTCCGCGCGGCCCGGGGCGACCGGCACGGCAACCTCGTGTTCAACAAGTCCTCCCGCAACTTCAACCCGCTCGCCGCCATGGCCGGCCGGGTCACCATCGCCGAAGTGGAGGAACTGGTGGAGCCCGGTGACATCGAGCCGGACGCGGTCCACCTGCCGGGCATCTTCGTGCGGCGGGTGGTGGCGCTCACCCCGGAGCAGGCCGCGGACAAGAGGATCGAGCAGCGGACGGTGAGCGACTGATGGCCTGGACGCGTCAGGAAATGGCCGCCCGCGCGGCACGTGAGCTGGAGGACGGGCAGTACGTCAACCTCGGCATCGGCCTGCCCACCCTCATTCCCAACCATCTGCCGCCGGGGATCGAGGTCGTCCTCGAATCGGAGAACGGAATCCTGGGCACCGGCCCCTACCCTGCCGAGGACCGGGTCGACCCGGACCTGATCAACGCCGGAAAGGAGACGGTCACGGTTCTGCCGGGCGCGTCCTTCTTCGACTCCGCCCTGTCCTTCGGCATGATCCGCGGCGGGCACATCGACGTCGCCGTGCTGGGCGCCATGCAGGTCTCCGCGAAGGGAGACCTGGCCAACTGGGCCGTTCCGGGCAAGCTGGTGACCGGGATCGGCGGTGCCATGGACCTCGTCCACGGAGCCCGGCGGGTGATCGCGGTGATGACCCACACCGCGAAGGACGGCTCGGCGAAGATCGTCCCGGAATGCACGCTGCCGCTCACCGGAAAGGCGTGCGTGGACCGGATCATCACCGACCTGGGCGTCCTCGACGTCGCCGACGACGGCCTGGTCCTGGTGGAAACCGCCCCCGGCGTCACCACCGCGCAGATCACCGGGCGGACAGCCGCCGGGCTCCGCATCCCCGAAGGAATTCCGTCATGAGAGACGTCTACCTCGTCGACGCGGTGCGCACCCCGATCGGCCGCTACAACGGCGCCCTCGCGGGCGTGCGCCCGGACGACCTGGCCGCCCACACGATCCGCGAACTCCTCGCCCGAACAGCCGAGTTGGACCCGTCCCGCATCGACGACATCTACTTCGGCAACGCCAACGGCGCCGGCGAGGAGAACCGCAACGTCGCCCGCATGGCCGCCCTGCTGGCCGGCCTGCCCACCAGCGTGCCCGGCGTGACGGTCAACCGGCTGTGCGCCTCCGGCCTCGAAGCGGTCGTCCAGGCCGCCCGCGCCATCGCCGTCGGCGACGCCTCCGTCGCCGTGGCCGGCGGCGTGGAGTCGATGACCCGCGCGCCGTATGTGCTGCCCAAGAGCGACAGGCCGTTCCCGGCCGGTCACGCCGAGCTGTACTCCACCACCCTCGGCTGGCGCATGGTCAATCCGGGGATGAACCCCGAGTGGACCATCCCGCTGGGCGAGTCCGCGGAACTCATCGCCGAGAAGCACCGGATCAGCCGGGAGCGACAGGACGAATTCGCCCTGCACAGCCATCGGAAGGCCGCCAGGGCCCAGGCCGAGGGGCGCTTCGACGCCGAACTCGTGCCGGTGGACCTCCCGCGGCCCAGAGGCGGGGCGGTCGCTCTCGCCGCCGACGAGTCCGTCCGTCCGGACGCCTCCCTGGAGGCGATGGCGAAGCTGAAGCCGTCCTTCCGCACCGAGAACGGGACGGTGACCGCGGGCAACGCCTCCCCGCTCAACGACGGCGCCGCCGCGGTGCTCCTCACCGACGAGGAGGGCCTGAAGGCCACCGGCCGGGAGCCGCTCGCCCGCATCCGGGCCGGCGGAGTGTCCGCCCTCGACCCCCGGTACTTCGGCCTCGCCCCGGTCGAGGCGGTGAACCGGGCACTCGCCAGGGCCGGCCGGTCCTTCGCCGATCTGGACGTGCTCGAACTGAACGAGGCGTTCGCCGCGCAGGTCCTCGGCTGCCTCGCCGAATGGCCCGAGCTCGACCCCGCCGTCCTCAACCCCCAGGGCGGGGCCATCGCTCTCGGCCACCCCCTGGGCGCCTCCGGCGCCCGCCTCGCCGGCACCGTCGCCCACCAGCTCGCCCGCAGAGGCGGCGGTCTCGGCGTGGCCACCCTCTGCATCGGCGTGGGCCAGGGACTGGCCCTCGTCCTCGAACGCTGACCCCGCCCAAGGAGGCACGGTGTCCACGCCCCACCTGCTGCACCACCACCTGGCCGGTGCGGCCGACGCGCCGCCCCTGATCCTCGGCCCGTCCCTGGGCACCTCCCGGGCGGTCTGGGAACCCCACCTGCCCTCCCTGACCCGCCGTTTCCGGGTACTGCGTTTCGACCTGCCCGGACACGGCGGCTCACCCACCGCGCTGCTGCGCGATCCCGCACCCGGCCGTACCACGGTGGAGGACCTGGCGTCCCTGGTCCTCGGCCTCGCGGACCACCACGGCTGGGACGGCTTCCACTACGCGGGCATCTCCCTCGGCGGAGCCATCGGGACCCACCTCGCGGCCTTTCACCCCGAGCGGGTCGCCTCCCTGGCCGCGGTCTGCTCCTCCGCGCACTTCGGGGCGGCCGATCCCTGGCGCCGGCGGGCGGAACTCGTCCGGCGAGAGGGCACCGCCCCCCTTCTTCCGAACGTCCCGGACCGCTGGTTCGCCACCGCGGCCACCGCGAACACCCCTCTCGGCCGCAGGCTGCTCGGCAACCTCGCCGAAGCCGACCCGGCAGGGTACGCGGCCTGCTGCGACGCCCTCGCCGCGTGGGATGCGCGTTCCGCCCTGGCCCGGATCACCGCGCCCACCCTCGTGATCGGCGGCTCCCACGACACGGCGACTCCTTCGGAGCACGCCGAGGAACTCGCCGGGGGCATCCCGCGGGCCGCCCTGGAGGTCATCGGCTGCGGGCACCTGGCCGTCGAGGAGCCCCGCGCGTTGCGGGCCGCTCTGACCGCCCACCTGTCCGCCTGCCTCGCCGGGGGCGGGACCCGGCTGCCGCGGTCCGACCGGGCCGCCGGTCACTGACGGTCCCGCCCGCGATCGGCGGCGGATGCCGAAGTGGCCCGCAGGCGCGCCGGCCTGCGGGCCACTTCGGCGTCTCCGTCCGTCGCGGGCGGCGCCGCGGGTTCAGGACGTCGCGGCCCGGGAGGCGCGGGCCCCGTCGCCCGATTCGTCGAGGGACACGATCCAGGAGGCGACTCGGGTGCGGGAGGCGAAGCCGAGCTTGCCCAGGATGCGCTCGACGTGGCCGTCCACGGTGCGGGGCGAGATCACCAGGATCTCGGCGATGGCGCGATTGCTCAGCCCCTCGGCGATCAGGCGGGCCACCTCCAGTTCCCGGTCCGTGAGCGGGCAGCTGCGGAGGACACGCGTCGCGGTTGCGGGCTTGACGGCCGCGGCGATCTCCAGCGCGAGTTCGATCGCCTCGGCCTTGGTCAGCCGGGCCAGGCGCTGGGTGACCCTCTCCACCCGTTCCGTGCCCAGCGTTTCGGCGACCTGCCGGGCCATGCGCCGGGAGTCGGCGGTGATGTGGGGTCCGAACGCGTCGACGGAGGTGCCGAGCCGGTGCCACACCGCCCGGGCGGCGGCCCCCAGCATGGCGGCGTTGTCCGCGTGCCGGCCGGACATGGCGATCCAGGACATCAGCTCCAGCACCAGGGCCGTGCAGACGCCGTCCGTGAAGTCGCGCTGGATCTCCAGGGCCGCCACCGCGGCCTGCTTGGCCGCGGGCACGTCGCCCGCGCGCCAGTGCTGCAGACCGCTGATCCACAGGGCGTAGGCGTGGTTCCAGCGCTCTCCGTGCCGGGCGCTCACGGCGAGCACCTCCCGGCAGGTCTCCAGAGCGTCGCCCACGGGCTCCTGGAAGTTCCTCGCCATGGCCAGTTGGAACTGCGCGGTGAGCACCGCGCCCGTGTTGCCGAGCGCCCGGTGTCCCCGCACGGCCCGGTGGTACAGGCCGATCGCCGCGGGCAGGTCGCCGCTGAAGAGGTGGTGGAGGGCCCGCCAGTTCGCGGCGTGCGCGGCCAGCTCGGCATCGTCCAGCGCCGTCGCCACGTGCTCCAGTTCCGTCAGACGGACGTCGGCGGCCTCGCGGTCGCCCTGCAGAAGGGTCGCCCAGGCCGCGACCCACAGCACCGATCCCCGTTCGGGGGTGTCGCCGTCCAGCACGCCGAGGATGCGGTCCAGCCACCGTCTTCCCTCGCTGAGCGAGCCGCCGGCGATCCAGTGGTAGCACAGGAGGGACGCGAGCCGACCGCCCGCGGGACGTTCGCCGGGCGTGGTGAGGGACCATTCCAGGGCCGCGAGCAGGTTGGTGTGGTCGCGCCGCATGGCGGCGAGCATCTCGTGCTGCCCGGGCCCGCACCAGCGCTCCACCATGGAACGGGCCCGGCACAGATAGTGGTCGCGCATGCGGCGCCGCAGCACCGGCGGCTCCCCGAGTCCGTCGAGCCGCTCGGCGCCGTATTCGCGCACGGTCATCAGCTGCCGGTAACGGACCAGTTCACCCGTGTGCTCGGCTATCACGATCGACTTGGCGACGAGCCGGTCGAGGACGTCGACGACGCGCTCGGGGGCGAGATCGCCGAACCCGCAGACCTCCTCGACCGCCCTCAGATCGCATCCGCCCGGGAAGACCGACAGCCGTGCCCACAACAGGCGTTCGTCGTCGGAGCACAGTTCGTGGCTCCAGTCGATCAGTGCGCGGAGCGTCTGCTGCCGCGGGCGGGCCGCCCGGCTGCCGCCGGTGAGCAGTTCGAAGCGATGGTCCAGACGCTCGACGACCTGCCCCACGGACAACGTGCGCAGCCGGATGGCGGCGAGTTCGATGGCGAGCGGCATCCCGTCGAGCCGTTCGCACAGCTGCTGGACGGCGGGGCGGTTGGCATCGGTGACGGCGAAGTCGGGGGCGACGCTCCGCGCCCGGTCGACCAGCAGCTGGACGGCCTCGCTGTGGTCGACGCTCGCGGCGTCGTGCGACTGCTCGGCCGCCGGCACCGACAGCGGCGGGATCACCGTGACCAGCTCGCCCGCGATGCCGAGCGGTTCGCGACTGGTGGCGAGGACGCGCAGGCCCGGCGCCGCTTCGAGGAGTTCGGCCAGCAGCTCGGCGGTGGCCGTCAGCACGTGCTCGCAGTTGTCCACGACCAGCAGCACCTGCTGGGTCCCCAGGTGATCGACCAGTTGCTGGGTCGCCGAGCGGTTCGACTGGTCCAGGACGGCGAGCGCCGAGGTGAACGCGGAGGCCACCTCGCGTACGTCGTGGAGGCTGGCCAGTTGGACGACCTGAGTGCCGTCCCGGAACGCCCTGCGGACCCGGTCCGCGACCACCAGGGCGAGCCGCGTCTTGCCGATGCCGCCGGGGCCGGTCAGCGTGACCAGCCGGGAGGCCGACAGGTTCCTGCGTACGTCGGCGATCTCCTGCCGGCGCCCCACGAAACTGGTGAGGCCGCCGGAGCCGACCAGACAACCGCGTCCACTGTCGTCGTACATGGTCCTCGATGTCCTCGCCTTGGCCGTTCCGCTGCCCCGACGCTATGCCGAAGGACCCGCCGTGCCAAGGACACGCGCACGAAGAGGGAGGCGTCTTCCCCGGTCAGGGCCCTGATCCAGAGTCCCGCGGGCAGGGCTCATATCGCCCGCGACTCAATCCGATCGCAGGTTCGAAGCGAGGGGTACCCGCAGGGACGGAGGGGGTACCGAAGGGGGTCGTCCCACCCGAGACCGCGGCCGTGTCCGCGCCGAGTCTTCTGTCACCACGGACGAGGACCGGGGCTGTGGCGGGCACGGCGTCGGCCGCGTGCCACACCTCCGACAGGCAGGAGCGGGGCAATGTCACCCACGAGTACGAGCCGCCCGGCGAGGGATCCCGGAAGGACGCCCGGCACGACGACCGCCGGCGCGGGTTCCGCCGGACTCCACACGGCGCCCACGACGCGCGCCGGGACGCCCCCACCGGGGCGCGCCCGGGACCGGACGGCCGGCGGCGGCGCCGGGCGCGGGAAGAGCGAGCGCCCCGCGTCCGCGGGCTCTCCGGGGCGGGCCGCATGAATCAGCGCCACCTCAGGAACGCCTTCGGCCGCTTCGCCACCGGTGTCACGGTCGTCACCTGCGCCACCTCCGACGGCGGACGCCACGGCGCCACGGTCAACGCGTTCACCGCCGTCTCCCTGGAACCGGCCCTCTGCCAGGTGACCCTCACCCGCCAGTCCAAGGCGTGCCGGTATCTGAAGGACACACCCTTCGCGGTCAACATCCTGGCGGCCGACCAGACCGACACCGCCTGGCACTTCGCCGGCCGGCCCGTGGAACCGGAACCCCGGTGGTCCGACGGTCCGCTCGGCCCCGTGCTCACGGGAGCGGCCGCCACGATCTCGTGCCGCCCGTGGCGCACCTACGACGGCGGCGACCACCTGATCGTCGTCGGCGAGGTGGTCGAGGCCGACATCACCGATCTGGAACCGCTGCTGTTCCACGCCGGAACCTTCCGCCACCTGGGCCGACGCGACGCGGGCGTGCACTGGGGCGCCTGCCTGGACAGCCCCGAGAGCGGATGGTTCACCGGCGCGTCGGCCTTCACCGCGATGCACGCGGAGCGCGCCGCGCGCCACGCCTCGTGATTTCCGATCAATTCCCGATCACACCTTCGAGACCAGTTGGGGCAGACATGACTCTGGAAGACACCGGTTCTCCGGCCGCCTCGCCCGCGGAGGGCGTCCGCAGGACCCGCCCGCTGACGGGCGACGAGTACATCGAGTCCATTCGCGACGGACGGGAGGTGTGGGTCTACGGCGAGAAGGTCGAGGACGTCACCGAGCACCCCGCCTTCCGCAACTCGGTGCGCATGACCGCGCGGCTGTACGATGCCCTGCACGACCCGGACAAGCAGTCGGTGCTCACCGTGCCGACCGACACCGGGAGCGACGGTCTCACCCACCCGTTCTTCCGCACGCCGCGCAGCCGCGAGGACCTGGTCGCCGACCGCGACGCGATCGCCGAGTGGGCGCGGATGACCTACGGCTGGATGGGCCGCAGCCCCGACTACAAGGCGGCCTTCCTCGGCACCCTCGGCGCCAACAGTGACTTCTACCAGCCCTTCGGCGACAACGCCCGGCGCTGGTACACCGAGTCCCAGGAGAAGGTCCTCTACTGGAACCACGCCATCATCAACCCGCCGGTCGACCGCGACCGCAACCCCGACGAGGTCAAGGACATCTTCGTCCACGTCGACGAGGAGCGCGACGACGGCCTGGTCATCAGCGGCGCCAAGGTGGTGGCCACCGGCTCGGCCATCACCCACTACAACTTCATCGCCCACTACGGCCTGCCGATCAAGAAGAAGGAGTTCGCGCTGGTCTGCACCGTCCCGATGGGCACGCCCGGCATGAAGCTGATCAGCCGGCACTCCTACGCGATGAACGCCGACGTCATGGGCAGCCCCTTCGACTACCCGCTGTCCAGCCGCTTCGACGAGAACGACACCATCTTCATCCTCGACAAGGTGAAGATCCCCTGGGAGAACGTCTTCATCTACGGCGACGCCGAGAAGGCCAGCACGTTCTTCCCCGGCTCGGGCTTCCTGCACCGCTTCACCTTCCACGGCTGCACGCGCCTCGCCGTCAAGCTCGACTTCATCGCCGGTCTGCTGATGAAGGGCGTGGAGGTCACCGGCACCAAGGACTTCCGCGGCATCCAGACCCGCGTGGGCGAGGTCATCGCCTGGCGCAACCTGTTCTGGGGCCTGACCGACGCCATGGCGAACAACCCGGACTCCTGGAAGGACGACGCCCTCCTGCCGAAGCTCGACTACGGCCTGGCCTACCGCTGGTTCATGACCCTGGGCTACCCGCGGATCAAGGAGATCATCATGCAGGACCTGGGCAGCGGGCTGATCTACCTCAACTCCAACGCCAAGGACTTCTCCGTGCCGGAGATCCGCCCCTACCTGGACAAGTACGTGCGCGGGTCCAACGGGTACGACTCCGTCGAGCGGGTCAAGCTGATGAAGCTGATCTGGGACTCCATCGGCAGCGAGTTCGGCGGCCGGCACGAGCTGTACGAACGCAACTACTCCGGAAACCACGAGCAGGTGCGCGCGGAGATGCTCTTCACCGCTCAGGCCTCAGGCGCCGCCGACGCCATGAAGGGCTTCGCGGAGCAGTGCATGGCCGAGTACGACCTGAACGGCTGGACCGTGCCGGACCTGATCAACCCGGACGACGTGAGCATCCACCGCCGCTGACCCCTCCCGCCGGGGCGGCCCGCCGCCGCCCCGGCCCACCCTGGAGCCGCACCATGAGCGACACCCGTACGTCGACACCTCCCACCGGCGCGGGCTCCGGCGCGTCGGCCGGCACCGTGTGGACGGGGCTGCACGAGGTGCCCCCCGACTGGCGTGGCTGCGCCGTGACCATGGGCGTCTTCGACGGGTTCCACCGCGGACACGCCGCACTGGTCCGGCGGGTGCGCGAGCGGGCGGCTCGGCACGGGCTGCCGTCCGTGCTGCTGACCTTCGACCCGCATCCCCTCACGGTGACCTTCCCGGAGCGCGCGCCCAGGCGCCTGACGTCCCTCGAAGAACGCGTCCGCCTCGCCCACGGCCTCGGCATCGACGCCGTCCTCGTGCTGCCGTTCACTCCGGTGCTGGCCGGCATGGCGGCCGACGAGTTCGCCGACCGGGTCCTCGGCCGCACGCTCGGGGCCCGTGCCGTGGTGGTGGGCGAGAACTTCCGCTTCGGCCGGGGAGGCGGTGGCGACCCCACCCTGCTCCGCCGCGCGGGAAAGCGGCTCGGATTCACCGTGGACGCCGTGCCCCTCGTCGCCCACGACGGCCGGACCTGCTCCTCCACCCTGATTCGCAGCCGTCTGGCGGCCGGTGACCTCAAGGGCGTCGAAGAACTGCTGGGACGCCCGTGGCGTACGACGATCTCCGTGCCGCCCGTGCCGCCCGTGCCGTCGGTGCCGCCCGGCGGCGCCGCGTCCCGTGCTCCGGCGACCGGCGGCGTCGCGCGGCCGGCCCCGGCGCCCCCGTCCCCCCGCCGAATCCGGCCTGAAGGGCGCTGAGCGCTCGGCTCTGCCGAAAGGCGGAGTCCGGATCGGCCCTGAGGCCCACGCCCGCGCGCCCGTGGCGGCCAATACTGGACCGCATGCCCCTCGTCAGCTGTTTCCGTCGTGTCGGCCGCCTCTGCCCGGACGCTCCAGCGCGTCCGGGCAGAGGCGGCCGGGGCGTCGTGGAGACGGCCGCCGCGGCCCTCGCCGCCTCGTGTCCGTTCGCGGTCTCCCAGCGGCTGCCGAATCTGCCGCACGCCGCTTTCCAGCCGTGCGTGATCGCGGCCGTCGTCGTGCTCTTCCCGTCGCGGCGGCGCCGGACCGGGGCCGTGCTCCTGGTCCGTTCTCGCTGAGCGACGCGACGAGCGCCGCCGACGACGACCTGCGGACCGCGCTGTTCGGGTGCGGCATCCTGATGACCGGTCTGATCGCGTCGGCCCCGCTGCCCGCCGGACCGGTCATCCGCCTGTTGCCCGGCGTGCGGACCGCCTCCGCCGTGGCGGACTCCACCGTCTGAGCCGGCACCGCGTCGAGACGATCTCCGGGGCCGTACCCGCGGACCGTCGACGACGTGCTGAAGCTCCGCTTCCCCAGCCTGTGCGGCCGCGCCGGAAAATTCCCGAACTCGTCTTCAACCTTTTGGCCGCGCCGCCACTCAGTACAGGGGTGATAGACCACCGAGACCCCGGAGAGGGGGACAGATGACCGCAGACGGCAGTCGGGACTCCACCGGATTCGAGGAGTTCGCCCGGGCGTACCAACGGCGTCTGTACCGGACCGCATACCTGCTGTGCGGCGATGCGGAGAGCGCCCGCGACCTGGCCCAGACGACGCTGGCCAAGCTCTTCCAGTACTGGCACCGGGCGAGCAAGGCCGACGATCCCGCCGCCTATGCGCGCACCGTCCTCACCCGGACGTATCTCGCCGAGCGCCGACGCCGGCTCCGCGACTTCCTGGCCCACAGCCGTGTCGACGCCCCCCGCCCCTCGGTGGGCCCCGAGCTGACGGTGACGCTGCTGACCGCGCTCGCCGAACTGCCGCCCCGTGCCCGGGCGATGGTCGTCCTGCGCTACTGGGAGGACCTGGACGTGCGGACGGTCGCCGAGCTGCTGCGCTGCAGCGAGTCCACCGTCAAGAGCCAGTGCTCGCGCTCGCTCGCCACGCTGCGTACGCGGCTGGGCGACCCGTGCCTCTACACCACCCGCAGCTGAGGAGAACGTCATGGACATGTTTCCGGAAGGCGCGCCGCAGGAGAGCGAGGACCGGCTGATCAGGGAGGCCATGGCGGAGGCGGCCGAGGGGGCGCCTCCGCTGCCGGACCTGGTGCCGGTCGCCCTGGCCGTGGGCCGCCGACGCCGCACCAGGGCGCGGGCGGCGATCAGTGGCGGGGTGGTGGGAGTGGTGGCGCTCGGGGTGTTCGGCGCGATGCTGCCGTCCTGGGGCACGGGGGAGGACGCCGCGCAGGTCGGGGCGCCCTCGCCCGTACCGAGCATGAGCGACGGGCCCCCGTCCCCCGTGTCCACCAGGCCCACGCCCGGATTCCCGACGCCGAACCCCTCGTACACCGGGCCGACACGTGTGCCCGTCCACATCCAGCCCAGTCCGGGGGAGTCGTCCATGGCCGACCTGCCCGCGGCCGAGCGCGGGCGGCAGGAGGAGTTCCAGCAGCAGGCGGCGGCCATGCTGGACGAACTGCTGCCCGCGGCGTTCGGCACGGTACGCCCGGTCGACCTGGCCGTCAGCCAGTACCAGGGCGGTTCCGGGGGCCATGTCTTCCCCGTCGTCTTCTCCGTACGCCCCACCGGCGGCCAGACGCAGGAGCCGCCCTGCCAGGAGGCCCCGGAGATGAAGTACGAGTGCGAGCAGGTCACCCTGGTGGACGGGATCGTGGCCCGCGCGTTCACCATGACCGGGACCTCGAAGGACGGGAAGGAGGTCGTCGGCGTCGGCGTCCGCTTCACCTACAAGGACAGCGCCGTCGTCCTCTCGGCCGACGGCGACGACTCCGCCGGGGTCTCGGCGCCGGTCACCGCCGGCCGACTGCTCCACGTCGCCCGGGACGAACGCTTCCTGCGTCTGGTGCGTTACGCCGAAGCGTTCCCCATGGAGCCGAGGCAGGAGTCCGGCCATGGCGGGTGAGGAGCGGGGACGGCGGACGCGTGGTCGTGGTGCGATTCGGCGGGCCCGCCGCCGGAAGACCCGGATACGGGTGATGGGCGCCGTGCTGGTGCCGGGTGCGCTGCTGCTCTGCGGGGCGTTGGCGTGGAGTGGCGGCGAAGGGGCGTCGGCACGGGCGGGCGCCCCGTCGGACCGGGTGGAGGCGTCGTCCTCCCCGGGCCCGGGCGTCGGTCCCGGCGCCCCTTCGAAGGCCGGCGGTCCTCGCTCCGCCGCGTCGGCCGACGACGGCGATACCGGGGCGGGGGAGGAGCGTGCGAGGGAGGGGACGCCCGGGCCGGGCAAGAACGCGGACGAACTGCCCGTGCACGGCTCCGGCGAGTTCGTCACCGCTGCCCCGGCGCACACCGGCAGCCATGGCACCGGCACCGTTCACCGCTACCGCGTCGAGGTGGAGCGGGGCGCCGGTCTGGCCACGGGTCCCGCCGCGGCCGCGGTCTCCGAGGTGTTCGCCGACCCGCGCGGCTGGACCCGCACGGGGCACGACGCGTTCCAGCAGGTCGGCTCGGGCCCGGTCGGTCTGGTGATCCGGATCGCGACACCGGACACCGTCGACCGGCTCTGCGGGGCGTACGGGCTGAACACCCACGGCGAGGTCAACTGCCGCGTCGGCACCACGGTCGTCGTGAACCTGAAGCGGTGGATGCGGGGGTCGCCGCAGTTCGACGGCCCGCTGGCCGAGTACCGGGCGCTGATCATCAACCATGAGGTCGGCCACTGGCTGGGCCACGGCCATGAGACCTGCCCGGGGCCGGGACGCCGTGCGCCCGCGATGATGCAGCAGATCGACGGGCTGAAGGGGTGCGTCGCCAACGCGTGGCCGTACACGTCCGAAGGCACGTACCTGCGCGGCCCGTCCGTCCCGTGACGGCGCGGACGCCCCGGCACGGACGGAACCTTCGAGAACGACGTCACCGTGGCGGGCCGCCACCGGAGCACGGCGGAGACGGAACGCGCTCCTGACCACCGGTCGCGGGACTCCGGAGGAGAGCGCCCGGCGCCCGCGCCGCCACCCGCGAGGACCTGCCAGGGGCCGTGGAGCAGCAGCGCGGGAGATCCGCTGCCGCCGTGGTCGGAGCGGCCCGCTCCCGGTCCTCGCGCCCGTCGATCACCCGTCGACTGCCCGTAGATCACCCGTCGATCAGTCGCGGGTCCTTCGCCGCCGCGGCGCCAGATGCGCGTGCTCTCCCTGCGGCCCGAACAGGGCGAGCAGTTCCGCGGGCCGGCCGTCGGCGCTGCCGATCCAGTGCGGGATGCGGGTGTCGAACTCGGCGGCCTCGCCGGCGCCGAGCCGGAACTCCTGCTCGCCGAGCACGAACCTGACGTGTCCGTCGAGGACGTAGAACCACTCGTATCCCTCGTGGGTCCGCGGGTTCATCGCGGGTGCGCGGCCGGCGGGCGGATAGACCACCTTGTAGGCCTGGATGCCGCCGGCCCGCCTGGTCAGCGGTACCAGTACCAGACCGGACCGCCGCACCGGCCGCAGGTGGACACGCGGGTCGCCGGTGGGCGGCGCCGCGACGAGATCATCGAGCGGGACGCCGTGCGCCCGGGCCAGGGGCAGCAACTGCTCCAGCGTGGGGCGGAGTCTGCCGTTCTCCAGGCGCGACAGGGTGCTGGCCGTGAGGCCGGTCTCGTCCGCCAGCGCCGCCAGCGTGGCGCTCCGCGCCCGGCGCAGGGCACGCAGCCGCGGCCCGACCCCGGCCAGCACGTCCTCGGTGGGGTTGTCCATGCCCCGATGATGCGGATCCGCAACTTTCCTTGCAAGGGCGAAGCGGCGGTGGTGATGCTGTCCGTACCTCACCGGCGCCGAGGACGCCCATCCGGAGCGCGCGGCACGCCGGCCGACCGAAGGGCCAACTCGCATGGATTCCACCCGGCATCGCCGATCCACCGCCGACGCCGCGAACGACGAGGGCACGGCGGACCAGCACGCCGAGCTGTTCTGGGAGCGGCACTACCGCGCCCGGCGCGCCCCGAGCGCACGCGTCAACCCGCTGCTCGCCGAGACCGCCGCACCGCTGCGCCCCGGCGCCGCCCTGGATCTGGGCTGCGGCGCCGGCGGCGACACCCTCTGGCTCGCCCGGCGGGGCTGGCACGTCACGGCCGTGGACATCTCCACCACCGCCGTCGAACGGGTACGGGAACGCGCCCGCGACCTGGGCGTCGCGGACCGGGTCACCCCCGAACAGCACGATCTGGCCGCAGGCTTCCCGGCCGGCCGGTTCGATCTCGTCTCCGCCCAGTACTTCCACACCCCGCTTCCCCTGCCCCGCGGCCGCATCCTGCGCACCGCCGCGCGGGCCCTGCGAGCCGGCGGTCTCCTGCTGGTCGTCGACCACGGTTCCACCGCGCCCTGGTCCTGGAACCAGGACCCCGACCGCCACTGCCCCGCGCCCGCCGAGATCGCGGCCGAACTCGATCTCGACCCCGCGCGCTGGTCCGTCCTGCGCGCCGACACGCCCCGCCGCCGGGCCACCGGGCCCGCCGGCGAGACCGCCACCGTCACCGACAACGTCCTGCTCGTCCGGCGGACCGCCGAATGACCGCCCGAACCGGACGACGCCGTGCGGCGACAGGAGCGACGTGATGCCGGGAAACCGTGCGCGGCGATCCCGGACCGGGGCGAAGGACACCGGACCGCCGCGGACCGGCGCCGACGAGAAGGCCACCCTGCGGGGCTTCCTGGACCAGCTGCGCGATGCGGTCGCGGACAAGGTCGCGGGCGCGCCGGAACCGCAGGTGCGGACGGGCGGAGTGCCCTCGGGCACCAGCCTTCTCGGGCTGCTGAGGCATCTGGCGTTCGTCGAACGGTTCTACTTCCTCGGCGAGGAGGCCGAGGACTGGCCGGCGACCATGCGGCCGTCCTCCCAGGACACCGTCGAGGACGTGCTCGCCGACTACCGGGCGGCCGTCGAGCGGGCGAACCAGGTCATCGAGGCCTGCCCGGATCTGGCTCTTCCCGCCCCTCGCCCCCCGCGCCGAGGGCCGGCGCCGTCGATGCGATGGGTCCTGGTGCACATGATCGAGGAGACCGGCCGGCACGCCGGCCACGCCGACATCCTCCGCGAGCAGATCGACGGATCCACCGGCCGCTGACACCCGGCTCCGGGCTGTACAGCGTGCCAGCTGCCACCCATCAATAGAGCATTGAAATATGGGTATATTGTCTCATTTTTGGCAGGAGCATACGCGGGGCGCTCGGGCCGGAGATGAACGGGAAGTCCCGCGCCGTTCGCGGGAGCGGCCCCTGCGCTCACTACTGCGCGTGCGGAGCGTCGCGGGCCAGGTGTTCCTCCTGCAGCTGGTGGTGGTGGGGATCATGGTCGCCGCGGCGCTGGGGGCGCTGGTGTTCCAGGCCCGGCGCCAAGGCACGGAGGCGGCCCGCAGCGAGGTGCTTGCCGCCGGTGAGGCGTTCGCCAACTCTCCGGGGATCGTGAAGGCACTGGACGGCCCCAATCCCACCGCGGTGCTTCAGCCGCTCGCCCAGAAGGCCGAGAAACGGTCCAACCTCGACAACCTGGTCGTGGCTACGACAAGCGGCATCCGTCTCACCCACCGTGACCCGCATCTGATCGGGAAGCGCTATGTCGGCCCGTACAAGGAGGCCGTGCACGGCAAGGCCTTCACGCATATCGTCGAGGACCCTCTGGGGCTGTCCGTGTACGCGGCGGTTCCCGTGTTCCGGCCCGACGGCTCGGTGGCCGGCATCGTGACTCCCGAGATCACGGTCAAGAACGTGCACAAGACGGTGGGGCGGCAGCTGCCGATGCTCTTCGGCGGCGCCGGAGGCGCGCTCGTGCTGGCCGGCGGCGGCTCCGCGCTGGTGAGCGCGCGGCTGCGGCGGCAGACCCGGGGACTCGACCCGACCGAGATGACCCGCATGTACGAGCACCATGACGCGGTGCTGCACGCGGTTCGCGAGGGTGTGCTGATCATCGCGGGGGACGGGCGGCTGCTGCTGGCCAACGACGAGGCGCGGCGGCTGCTGGACCTGCCGGCGGACGCGGAGCGGCGCCACGTCACCGACCTCGGCCTGCCGCCGGACATCGCCGGGCTGCTGGCCTCCGGGCGGACGGCCACCGACGAGGTCCATCTCGCGGAGGACCGGCTGCTGGCCGTCAACCTGCGGCCCGTCGGCGACGGCGGCCAGGCGGGCAGCGTGGCTACGCTGCGTGACACCACCGAACTGCGCGCCGTGACGAGCCGGGCGAAGGTGGCGCGGGCGCGCCTGAGGCTGCTGTACGACGCCGGGGTCCGGATCGGCACCACGCTGGACGTGGTGCGAACCGCCGAGGAACTGGCCGAAGTGGCCGTCCCCCGGTTCGCCGACTTCGTCACCGTCGAGCTTCGGGACCCCGTCCTGCGAGGCGAGGAACCGGTCGGCCCGAGCACCGAAGTGCGCCGCACCGCCGTCCGCGGCATCCGCGACGACCAGCCCCTCTTCCCGGTCGGCGAGCTGATCCGGTTCGTCCCCGCGAACCCCATAGCCGCTGGTCTGGCAACGGGCCGTGCGACGCTCGCGCCCGACCTGGCGGCATCCGACAGCTGGCGTGCCCAGGACCCGGAACGCTCTCGGAGAATCCTGGACTACGGCATCCACTCCCTGATCTCGGTACCGCTGCAGGCGCGCGGGATCGTGCTGGGGACGGCCGACTTCTGGCGTTCGGAGAACCAGCCCTTCGACGAGGACGACCTGTCCTTCGCCGAGGAGCTGACCGCCCGCGCGGCCATCTGCGTCGACAACGCCCGCCGTTACACACGTGAGCACGCGATGGCCGTCACCCTGCAGCGCAGCCTGCTGCCCCGCGAGCTGCCCGAGCAGTCCGCCGTCGAGGTCGCGTACCGCTATCTGCCGGCCCAGGCCGGGGTGGGCGGCGACTGGTTCGACGTCATCCCGCTGCCCGGCGCCCGGGTGGCCCTGGTGGTCGGCGACGTCGTCGGCCACGGCCTGCACGCCGCCGCCACCATGGGCCGCCTGCGCACCGCCATCCACAGCTTCTCCGCGCTCGACCTGTCACCCGACGAACTTCTCGGGCACCTCGACGAGCTCGTCGCCCGCATCGACCAGGAACACACCGCCGAGGGCAACGGCACGGCCATCACCGGCACCACCTGCCTGTACGCGATCTACGACCCGGTCTCCGGCCGGTGCGCCGTGGCCCGGGCCGGGCACCTGGGCCCCGCCGTCGTCCACCCCGACGGCACCGTCTCCTTCCCCGACATCCCCGTCTCCCCGCCCCTCGGCCTCAGCGCCGGCCTGCCGATCGAGAGCGCGGAGCTGCACCTGCCCGCCGGTACCCGGCTCGCCCTCTTCACCGACGGACTCGTCGAAAACCGCGACCGCGACCTCGACACCGGCCTCGAACTTCTGCGAGAGGCCCTCGCCCATCGGGACCACACTCCGGAACAGACCTGCCGGACGGTGATCGACGCCCTGCTGCCCGCCCGCCCCGGCGACGACATCGCCCTTCTGGTGGCTCGCACCCGGATGCTGGATCCCGAGCAGGTCGCCGAGTGGGACGTGACGGGCGGCCCCACAGCCGTAGCCCCTCTCCGCTCCGCCTGCGCCCGCCGGCTGGAGACCTGGGGCCTGGACCAGGCCGCCTTCACCACCGAGCTGATCGTCAGCGAGCTGGTCACCAACGCCATTCGCTACGGCGCCGCCCCCGTCCGGCTTCGCCTGCTGTACGACCGCAACATTCTCATCTGCGAGGTCTCCGACGGCAGCAGCACCTCTCCGCATCTGCGCCGGGCGGCCACCACGGACGAGGGCGGGCGCGGCCTGTTCCTCATCGCCCAGTTCGCCCAATGCTGGGGCACCCGGTACACCGACCACGGCAAGGTCATCTGGGCCGAGCAATCGCTGCGCGACGGTGCGGCCGAGCCCGGTCACGCCACGGGCGACGATCTCCTGAGCCAATGGGACGACCAGGTGCTGTGACGGTCCCGCCCTCGCGGTGGGGCCAGTCGCGTGATGGATGGGCCGCGCGGACGGCGGCCTCCGCCTCGCTGCCCCGAAGTGATCGGATCAGGGTATCTAATTCTGATTTGTCGTGATTTCCCATCAGATGTCCCGTCATGCCTGCGTCTTGTCGCGCGAGGGGTGCGGGGCGCTTCGCTGTGAGGAGAGGTGAACCCGCGGATGAGAGCTCGTACTCGCGGACAAGGCGTTCTGCCGTGGCATAGGGTCGGCCGGCAGTGGCCCGTGTCCGTGTTCAGGGACCCGGCCGGTGGGACGGCCCCAGTGCGTGACGTCGGCGCGTCCGGTCCGGTCGGCCCGGGCGGACGGCGTGGCGAGCGCGGTGCGGGGGCGGTATCGGCAGGGTGCGTGCTGCTGTCCGGCATGGCGCTGCTGGCGGCCACGGCTCCGCCGGTGACCGCCGCGCCGGCGGGGGCCGTGCCGACGCGGGAACAGAGGGCTGATCCGTCGCAGACCTTTGCCTTCACCGGCGCTCCGCAGACCTTGACGGTTCCGGCGGGGGCGGTGGTGACGATCACCGCGGACGGCGCCGGCGGCGCCGACAACGCCGGCACGCCCTGTTCCGTCACGGGGACCGGTGGGTCGGGGGCGCGGGTCGTCACCACCCTCCCGCAGACCACCGCACCGACGACCTTCACCGTCGACGTCGGCGGCACCGGCGGCAAAGGCTGCAACGGCACCGGGACGCCGGGCGCCGGCGGCTTCAACGGCGGCGCCCCGGGCGGGAGTTTCCCGCTCAGCGGTTTTCATTTCGAAGGTCCGGGCGGAGGCGGGGCCTCCAGCGTCAGCACGGGCGGCTCCCTGCTGGTGGTCGCCGGGGGCGGCGGCGCCGCGGGCGGCACCGGAGCGGGCTCGCCGGGAGGGAACGGGGGCCACGGCGGGACGACACCTGATGCCACCGGCGGCACCGCGGGAAGCGCCACCGGGCCCGGGGCCGCGCCGGGGCAGGGCGGAGGCGGCGGCAGCACCAGCACGAGCACCGGGGGCGCCGGCGGGGCCGCCGGCTCCGTTCCCTCCTGCGTGGCCATGAACGGCGGGCCGGGGAGCGGGTTCTCGGGCGCCGCGGTCGGGACCGGTGGCACCGGGGGCAGCTTCGACGGCGGCTGCGCCGCCACCGCCATCGCCGGCGGCGGGGGCGGCGGGGGCGGGTACTTCGCCGGCGGGGGCGGCGGCAGCGGCGCCGTCAACAACAGAGGCACCTCGGCGGGCGGTGGCGGCGGTGGCGGCGGCAGCAGCTTCGCCACCCCCACGGGCACCGGCACGAGCTACGCGCTCTCGACCACGGGAACGGCGAACCACAACGGCCAGGTGACCATCTCCTACACGGTCCCGTCCCTGACCATCGCCAAGACCCACGCCAGGCACTTCACCCAGGGGCGGGACGGCGCCTACACCATCACCGTGGGCAACGCCGCCGGGGCCGCCCCGACCGACGGCACCGCGGTCACCGTGCACGACACCCTCCCCGCCGGGCTCAGCGCCGACAGCATCCGCGGCACGGGATGGAACTGCACCCTGAACACCCTCACCTGCACCCGCAGCGACGTCCTCCCCGCCGGGAGCAGCTACCCTCCCATCACCCTGAAGGTCGACGTCTCCTGCAAGGCACATGCCCAGGTGACGAACACCGTCACCGTCACCGGGGGCGGCGACACCACGACCCACACCGCCAACGACCCCACCAGGATCAAGCGCCACGAGCACGACGAGCGCTGCGAGCACCACGACCACTGGTGATCCGACCGGCCGGCGCCGACGGCGGGGCGCGTCCATGAGGACGGCCCCGCCGTCAGGCTCCTCCACGCCTTCGCCGCGCTCGCCGAGCCCGTCCGCGAGCTGATCGGCTCCGGCGCCCGCGAGGGCCTGGACACGGTCCGCGGCCGGGCAGGCGTCCGGCCCGCCCCGCCGACCGCGGCCCGCCCCGCCGGCCGTCCCACGGTTCTCCGGGAAGCGGGACGGATGTCCGGGACGGTCCGCATCGGGTGCGGCTCCTTTGCGGGACCGCGGGAACGCGTCACGGCGTACGGCGTCGCGCCGGCCGTTCGACCTGGTACGAACCGAATCCGGCGTGGGCGAGGGCGAGCAGCGTGACGGCCGCCAGCAGCACCGGCGTCGTCGTGAGGTGGCCGAGGAGCGTGAGGACGTACGGGGTGAACATGCCGAGGTACGCCGCCGTCCAGAACCGGGCCGTCCAGCGGGCGAGTTGGTCGGGCGGGGCGAGGGCCGCGGTCCGGGTGAGCCCGTGGGCGAGGGCCAGTCCGTAGCCCGCGCCGAGAACGATCGCGGCGAGGAGGGCGAGGGGCTGGTTCCCCGTCGCGGCGGCGACGGCGGCGGTCACCGTGCCCGCCGCGACGACCAGGAGGCCCGTGGTGGGCGTGGACCGGGCCCGCCGCGCGGTGAGCAGGCCGGTTCCGGGGACGACGGCCGTCGCGACGCCCGTGAGGATCAGGCCGGTGTGGAGGGTGCTCGGCAATGTGACGAAGCCGATGGTGGGGGCCGTGAAGACCCAGGGGGCCAGGGGCAGCACCGTACGCCGGAAGCGGCGGCCGGTGTGTTCGCGGGCGGCCTCGGAGCTGTGGACCGGGACCCGCCCGCCCGTCTCCGGGGCGGCCAGTGCGAGCCACCCCGCCGCCGCCCCGAGGACGACGTGCGGGACGTACGCCGTCACCATCGGCCAGGGAGCCCACTGAGCGATGAGCGCCGCCACGAGGCCGCCCGTCGCGAAGCCCGCGGAGACGAACAGGCCGGGGCGGCGCGGCGAGTCGGAGAGTTCCTTGATCCAGGCGCTGCCTGCGGCCAGCAGCGCGCCCGCGCTGACACCGGTCAGGAAGCGGCCGGACAGCAGCAGCCAGATACCGCCCCACGCGCCGCCCGCCATGAGGAGCAGGGTGGACAGGACGTTGAGGGCGAGGGCCGCGAGCGCCACCCGGCGCCGTCCCCTGCGGTCCGCGAGCGGGCCCGCGATCAGGAGCGCCGGTATCAGACCGACGACGTACACCGCGAACAGGCCGGTCACCGTGGACTCGGTGAGGCCGAGACGGCTGCGGTAGGCGCCCAGCAGGGCCGAGAACTGGTTGGCGCTCCAGCCGGAGGCCAGCATGATCCACGCGGCGCGGGCGCCCCGGGGGCCGGCGGCCGCGGGGACGGCGGTGACAGACGCGGTGGCAGTGATGGTGACAGGGGGTGCGGTCATGCCCCCATTCGTACGTGCCCGACCGTTCGGCCCGCGCCGTACGTTCACGATTCGTGAACGGCCCGCGCCGCCTGCCCGGCTCCCCGTCTACGCTGGTCGAATGACGCTTGACCTGCGGCTGCTGTCGTCGTTCCTGGCGGTCGTCGAGGAGGGGCACTTCGGACGGGCCGCGGCGCGGCTCTTCCTGTCGCCGCCCGCCGTCACCCAGCACGTACGCCGCCTGGAGAGCCAGGTCGGCGCGCGGCTCCTCGACCGGTCCGGCTCCC
Organism: Streptomyces tyrfis; assembly: GCF_037034285.1. Classification (NCBI taxonomy): domain Bacteria; kingdom Bacillati; phylum Actinomycetota; class Actinomycetes; order Kitasatosporales; family Streptomycetaceae; genus Streptomyces; species Streptomyces tyrfis. Next base: position 55,331 of record NZ_JBAGJZ010000040.1, read on the forward strand.
CCGTCGTGCCGACGGCCGCCGGGGTGCGGCTCGCCGGACACGCGCGCACCCTTCTCGACGCCGCGAACGCCGCACTCGACGACCTGGCGGACGTCACACACGAGGCCGACGGAGGGCGGCCGCTGCGGGTGGGGATCATGGGACACGGTTCGGCGGAGCTGACGCCCGCGGCCATCAACGCCTACCGGCGGGCCCGGCCCGAGGTGCGGGTCGAGATCCGGCAGCTGGACTTCACGGAGCATGTGACCGCGCTGGTGGAGGACCGGGTGGACGTGGCCTTCGTGCGGCCGGGCCCGGACGACGAGCGGCTCGTCGCGGACGTCCTCACCACCGAGCAGCGGATCGTCGTCGTGCACGAGCGGTCACCCCTGGCCGACGCCCGGACGTCCGGGGTCGGCGTCGCGGACCTCACCGAGCTGCCGCTGTTCCGCGTCCCGGGACACACCCCGCACTCCTTCACCGACTATCTGTACTTCGACGACCGCGCCCAGCGCCGCAGCTCCGAGTTCGCCGTCACCCCGCAGGAGGTGCTGACCGGCGTCATCACCGGACGGGCCGCGGGCTCCGGCCTGCGCTCCTTCGCTCGGTACTACGCGTGGCCGGGCGCCGTCTTCGTACCCGTCCTCGACGCGCCGTGGGAGAGCAGCCACCTCGCGGTGCGGGCCGGTGACGACAACCCGGAGGTGCGGATCTTCCGGGCGCTCGCGGTGGCCCTCGCGAAGGACATGGGCCCCGGGATCAGCCTTCCGTAGCGCGCCCCATCGGGACAGCTCGGCATCGGCGGTGCGCACGGCGGCGGCGCACTGCGGGGCACCGAGGACGGCCGTGACGGCGTCGGCGATGTCCATTGCGGAGAGCGCGCCACGATCTCCCGGTATGGGGTTTCCACCGCGGTGGAAACAGTGCGAGGCGGGCGTGTTCGAGCTGCCGGATCTCAGGAAGGCGCTCCTCGGTCAGCCACGGGCCGGGCAGAGGTCGCGGGTCAGGGCCGGCTTGCGGACACGGTGTCCTTCGTCACCAGCGTGTCGCCGGACCAGCAGAGCCGGTAGAGGTCGACCTCGTCGAACAGGTCGCGGCCGGAACGGTAGAACTCGCAACGGGCGCCGGGCGGCCGGGGCGCGGAACGGGCGCGATCGGGCGGGTAGGCGTAGGCGCGGGCCGGTCGCCGGGGCCTCGCTCGCGTGCGCCGGCCCGTCGGCCGACGGAGCGGCGTTCACGACGCTCACGCGGGTACGGTCGGCCTCGTGGGTGATCCGCACCCGGATCGCACTGTCCGGCGCGTGCTTCACGGCGTTGGTGAGGGCCTCCTGCACCACCCGGTACAACCCCTGTTCGACCAGGGGGGACAGCGTGGGCATCGCCCCGCGCCGCTCCCAGCGCACCGGCAATCCGGAGGCGACCGCCCGTCCGAGGAACTCCTCGACGGCGCCGTCGACGGGCAGGCCCGCACCCTTCTCCGTTCCGGGCGGGTCGCGCGGGAAGGCGGTCGCGTCGCCGGGGTCTACGGGCGTCGCGAAGGAGCTTCCACCGCCTCCACCGCTTCGACCAGCGAGGACAGTTCGGGGTCCTTGGCGGCCTCGTCGAGGGCTTCCCGGAGGGCGGCGTCGTTGGTCGGCCGGGCTTCCTCCAGAAGCTTCAGGCCGGCCTCGGTGACGTTGGTGTAGATGCCGCGGCGGTCGGTCGGGCACAGGTAGCGCGAGAGCAGGTTGCGGTCTTCGAGGCGGGTGACCAGGCGGGTGGTGGCGCTCTGGCTGAGCACGACGGCGTCGGCGACCTGCTTCATCTGCAGATGCCCGCCCTCGCCGTCGTGCTGGCGGCTGAGCACGTCGAGCAGCGAGTACTCCCGCACGCTCAGGCCGTGCCCGGACTGCAGGGCACGCTCGATGCGTGCCTCGATCTTGCTGTGCAGGAGGGAGAGGGCGCCCCATCCGCTGGCGAGGGCGGTGAGTGCTGGGTCCGTGGCGGTCATGGGGCCAGGTCTCCTTCGGGATGCGGCTGGATTACAGGATAAGCCATGGAGCGAAATATTAGCCATGGCCTATATAGGGCTAATGCAATCATCTGTGGTTGTCGGGTCGCGGTCCACCGGCAGCGGTGGACGGCACCTTGCCGCATTCCTCCCTCCTGCCGCGTCGGGGCGTGCGACTGTGGACCGCGTGCTGGAGGCCGGGGCGCGTCCGCGGAGCGGCGCCGCGGGCGCCGGCCGGGCCGGTACCGCGGCGCTCGTCAGCGGGGGGGCGACACGATCGTCGTCACCCCTGGGTGTGCCGCGCCGGTCACGACGGGGCATCGGCCGGGAGGGCCGGTCGTGCCGAGTGCTGGGTTCCCTCGCCGACGGCGGTCGGGTCGTGCCGCCGTCGGCGAGGGAACCTGGCACTGTGCGAGGCGCGGTACCCTGCGCGCATCTCTCGGCGGGCGAGGTCAGGGGGCCTCCGCCGACCGGTCAGGCGCGGTGGTACTGGATGGGGGAGGGGACCTCGCCGCCGAGTTCGGCGGCGGCGTGGCGTGCCCAGTACGGGTCGCGCAGGAGTTCACGTCCGAGGAGGACGGCGTCGGCCTGGCCGGAGGCGATGACATCCTGCGCCTGTGCGGGCTCGGTGATCAGGCCGACGGCCGCCACGGGCATGCCCGTCTCCTTGCGGACCCGCTCGGCGAAGGGCACCTGGTAGTGGGGTCCGGTCTCGATCTTCGCGTCGGGCGCGATGCCGCCGGTGGAGACGTCCATGAGGTCGACGCCCCGGGCCTGGAGTTCCTTGGCGAAGCGGACGGTCTCGTCGGCGGTCCAGCCTTCGCGGTCGTCCTCGGGGTTCTCGGTGAGCCAGTCGGTGGCGGAGATGCGGAAGAAGACCGGCAGGTTCTCGGGCCACACGGCGCGGACCGCCTCGACGACCTCGAGGGCGAAGCGGGTGCGGCCTTCGAAGGAGCCGCCGTATTCGTCGGTGCGGTGGTTGCTGTGCGGGGAGAGGAACTGGTGGATCAGGTAGCCGTGGGCGCCGTGGATCTCGACGACCTCGAATCCGGCGGCCAGGGCGCGTTCGGCGGCGTCGGCGAACTGCTGGACGATCTCCTGGATGTCGGGGACGGACAGTTCCCCGGGAACGGTCGAGGACTCGCCGAAGGGGATCGCGCTGGGGCCGGACGGCGTCCAGCCGTAGGGCTCGTCAGGCGTGATCTGGCGTCCGCGGTCGACCCAGGTGCGCTCGGTGGAGGCCTTGCGTCCGGCGTGGGCGAGCTGGATGCCGGGGACGGCGCCCTGGGCCCTGAGGAACGCGGTGATCCGCTGGAAGGCGGCGACCTGCGTGTCGTTCCAGATGCCCAGATCGTACGGGCTGATCCGGCCCTCGGGGTGGACTGCCGTGGCCTCGGTGATGATCAGGCCGGTGCCGCCGGCGGCACGGGCGGCCAGGTGCGCGAAGTGCCAGTCGGTGGGGGCGCCGACCGCGTCACCCTCCGGTGCCGCGCTGTACTGGCACATCGCTGCCATCCAGATGCGGTTGGGGATGGTCAGCGACCTGAGGGTCCAGGGGGCGAAGAGCGAGGTCAACGGAGAACTCCTTGTACGTGGCCGGGGCCTGCGGAGCGGGCTGTGATCAGCCCACGTCGGTTGCGCGGTACATGACTCAATAAGTGCATGCGCTGATTATTTGTTCCAGCCGTATAGCAGTGTGTGGAATGAGTCACGCGGAGTCGGTGGAGGCTTCGGGTGGGCCGGGCCGGGAGCGCGCGCCCGTAAGGCGCTGCCGTGCGCCCGGCGGTGTCGGCGAGCGCGCGGCGCGAGCGGGGACGCCTGGCGATCGGCCCCTGGGGCGGGGCGATCGAAGTGTCGGCCGCCCGGCGGTGCTCCGGCGGCGGGGCGGTCCGCTCCGGCGCCGCGTGCTGGACGTTCCGGCCGTTGCGGTGGGTGACTGGGCGCCCCGGGCGCACCGCGGCCCGGGTACGCGGGGTGCGTACCCGGGCCGCGCGGTGGGTGACCCTGGAGTGTCAGGCGGAGAGGGTCTTGTGGAGTGCGTCGAGGCCGTCGCGGTAGATGCCGGTGAACAGGTCGACGACTTCCTGCTCGGTGGCGCCCTTGGGGTAGAAGCGGCCGGACCACTGGACCTCGGCGACGTCGTCACGGCCGGGGACGGTGTGGACGCGGATGGTGGAAACGTACCCGTCGTCCACCGGGAACGGGGCCTGGAGGATGGCGTAGCTGTAGTGGCGCTCGGTCTCGTTGAAGTCCACGAGGCGCTCGATGATCACTTCGCCCTCGGGGTTCTTCAGCCGGCGCACCCGGCCACCCTCGACAGCGACGCTCTCGGGGATGTAGGGGAGCCAGTCGGGCAGGGCGTCGAAGCCGCCGATGAGGCTCCACACCTTCTCGGGGGAGGCGGGCACTATGCGGCTGACGGAGGTGGAGGCCATGGTCTTTCTCCTGGATTCTGGTGCTGTGGTGGGGGTTGCGAGGTGAGGGTTGGGGGTCAGGCGCCGTTGGGGAGGGGGGCGGCGGGGCTGACCAGGCCCGCGGCGCGCAGGTCGTGCCAGAACGCGGCCGGGATCTTCTCGTTGAGTGCGGCGATGTCCTCGGCGATGCGGCTGGGCTTGGTGGCGCCGGGGACGACGGCGTCGGCCACCGGGTGGGCCAGGGAGAACTGCAGCGCGGCGGCCTTGATGGAGATGCCGTGCTCGGCGGTGAGCTCCTTGAGGCGGTTGACCTTCGCGATGATCTCCGGCGGGGCCTGCTGGTACTCGAAGTGGGCGCCGCCGGCGAGGATGCCGGAGCTGTAGGGGCCGCCGACGACCATGCCGACGTGTCGCTCCTGGGCCATGGGCAGCAGGCGCTGGAGGGCGTGCTCGTGGTCGAGGAGGGTGTAGCGGCCGGCGAGCAGGAAGCCGTCGGGCTGCGGCTCGTCGAGGGCGAGGGTCATCTCGATGGGCTCGGTCTTGTTGACGCCCAGGCCCCATGCCTTGATGACGCCCTCGTCACGCAGGCGGGACAGGACGCGGAAGGCGCCGGTGCGGGCCTCCTCGAACTTCTGCACCCACAGGTCGCCGTGGAAGTCCTGGGCGATGTCGTGGACCCAGACGATGTCGAGCCGGTCGACGCCGAGGCGCCTGAGGCTGTCCTCGATGGAGCGCTCGGTGGCCTCGGCGGTCCATTCGTGGACGATCTTGTTCCGGTTGCCGTGCTCGAAGATTCCGCCCTTCTCGCCGAGGTCGCGGGCGCCCTCCTCCAGCTCGTCGAGGATGACGCGGCCGACCTTGGTCGACAGGACGAACTCGTCACGGGGCTTGGTGGAGAGCACCTGACCCAGGCGCTGCTCGGAGAGACCGGCGCCGTAGAAGGGGGCGGTGTCGTAGTAGCGGATGCCCTGATCCCAGGCGGCCTCGACGGTGGCGCGGGCCTCCTCGTCGGGGATCGCGCGGAACATGTTGCCGAGCGGGGCGGTGCCGAAGCCGAGTCGGCCGGGAAGGATTTCCTTGAGGGACATGATGTGCCTTTTCGGTCAGTGGTGCCGGGGTGTGACTCCATCCCCGGTGCGGGGGTGAGGCATGAGCAGGCGGATGCCTCTGCGGCCGGCGGCTCTGTCGGCGGAGCCGTGGCAGTGGACGCAGGGCGGCGTCTTGTCAGTGCCAGGTGTACGACGCGAATGAATGCGAAAGCGCCTTACGGGCAAGAACAATAATTGCAGACGCTGGGTAATGCGAGTGGCTGCCACGCCAGGGGTCGGTCGTCGATCCGGGCTCGGACGCCCGGCCCATGAGGTACAGGCCTTCCCCTTCCCCGTCGAACGGCCGCACCGCGATCCGCGCGGGCTTGCGAGCCGGGGGCGTCCCCACGATGACCGCTCCCGTGCCGACGGTGGCGCACCGCATTCCGAGAGGACGCCGCGCGAGGAGACGGCCGCAGCCGGGGACCCGGATCTTGTCGTCGCCCCGGGCGGTGACGGGACGTTCCTGCGCGGGGCACGTGTGATGGCGCACATCCACGAGGGCGTCACCGAGTACCGAGTGTCGGCGCGGGCTGGGGCGGCGAGGGAGCCCGCCCGTGGGCGCTGTCTTCGAACTGCCGTCTGCCGTGCGATGTCTGGCCCGCGCGTTCGCGGCGTCGTCGGGGTCGCCCCGGTACGTGCCCAGTAGGAGGGTGGCCCTCCGCCTCGCGATCGCACGTGCCGGACCCCGCTCCTTCTCCCGCACTCATTTATCAGACACCCCCTAGGCAGCGAAGCCGCCCTTGGGCTGGATGATCTCCAGGTTCGTGCCGTCGGGGTCGTTGAAGTAGGCGACCTTGGTGCCGTGCGCCGCATCAGGGGTCACCTCTCCCGCGATGAATGTGTAGTCGTCGCCGAGGAAGTTGTAGCCCGCATCCTTCATCCGCTGGTACACGGCGTCGAAGTCGTCGGTCCTGAAGCACAGATGCATCGAGCCGGGGCGGTTCGCCACTCCGTTCGTCCGTTCGCCGACCGGCTCCTGGAACTGGATGAGATCGATGCCGAGGTTGTTGTCCAGGTTGATCGTGGCGTAGCGCAGTCTCGCGGTGGGCAGTCCCTGAGGTCCGCCGAACGGGACGCTGTGCATGGTTCCGGACGCGACGGGCTCCCGCCCGGTCAGGGCCGGTAGAAGGCGACCGACGCGTCCAGGTCGGAGACCGAGATCCCGACGTGGGCCGCTCGGGTGAGGTTCATCGGAGTGGTGGAAGCGGTCATGACGCATCCCTTCGTCGTGCGCCCCCCACCCCGGCGAAACGTTCGCGATCGCAGGGCGGCTCCGCGAGGAACCGGACAGAACGATTCTTCGGCAGCGCGGCGGAGCGCGCACCTCGGCGACGATCCGCCCGGCCTTGGACCAGGACGCACAGCCAGGAGTTCGGCCGTCCCGTGTTCGGCGGGCGCTGTCCGCCCGGCTCAGGAGGCGACCACGCCGGTCGCGTCGGCCCCGGCCGCCGTGCCGGGGGAGGGGAAGTGCGGCAGGACCGTCTCGGCGAGCTCGTGGAGGACCTCTTCCACGGGGCGGTCGCCGGGACGCAGATTGAAGGAGACGTGGGCGACGCCCAGCTCGCCCATCGCCCGCAGACGGTCGATCAGAGCCTGGTGGCCGGTGCGCAGCCCGAGCCGGATCGGGGTCGCCGCCGTGGACGGGTCCCGGGTGAGGTCCAGCTGCATGGGGGTGAGGTACGGCTTGGGCGTGCCGGCGGTCAGCTCCTGCCATTCCCGTGTCTTGAGGCGCAAGGCCCCCAGCGGACGCGGGTAATCGAGGGACGCGTCCGCGTTCCGCGAGATCCACTCGGCCGACTGCTGGGCGTGCCCGGCGATGGCGAGAGGCACGGACGGGCCCGTCGGCTTGGGCAGGACGTCCAGATGACGGTCGGCGTCGAGGCCGAGCCCGGGCAGCTCCATGCCCGCACCGTCGATGTGCCGGGCCCATGCGGCACGCAGGATTTCCACACCTCTGCGGAATGCGGCGCCGCGGCTTTGGAAGTCCACCCCGAACAGCGGGTACTCGACGGGCCGGTCCCCGCTCGCGAGGCCGAGGACGAACCGGCCGCCGGAGAGCACGTCGACGGTGGCCGCGGCCTTGGCGACCAGCAACGGCTGCCGCAGCGGCAGGACGACGGCCGCGGTCCCGAGCACGGCCCGCTCGGTCACGGCCGAGAGGTGCCCGAGGTGCGTGAACGTCTCGAAGACGGAACCGGCGTCGCCGAACCGCTCGGGATCGTAGAGCGGGACGTCCCGCACCCAGAGCCCGGCGAAGCCCAGCTCGTCCGCCAGACGAGCGAGTTCGGCATGGCGGGTCAGGTCCGGGACACCGAAGGGGCGGCCCGCGGCCCGGTCGGCGCGCAGCCGGGTCGCGCCCCAGTCGTTGTCGAGGGGGAGCTCGAGCCCCAGAGTCGGCAGGCTCGCGGCGTTCACAAGCCGGTCCAGGGCAGTGGGGGCGACAGACATGACGGACACAACTTTCGGGAGAGCGGCGACGACGCGCGGCGACGACACGGGGCGGCGCGGTGGTACGGAGTGCGAGTTCGAGTACGGGCTCGCGCGGGCGGGACCTGCCATCCACGCCCGCGCGAGCTGGAGCAACCCGGCGGGACCGCGCGGAGCGCCGTCCCGCCGGGCCGGTCGGAAGGGTCAGTTGAGCTCGTCCGGGTGGGGGCCGGTGCGCAGGTCGCGGTCGAGGGTGGCGATGGCGGCCATCTCGTCGTCGGTGAGGGCGAAGCCGAAGACGTCGAGGTTCTCGCGGATGCGGGCGGGGGTCACCGACTTGGGGATGACGATGTTGCCGAGCTGGAGGTGCCAGCGCAGGACGACCTGGGCGGGGGACTTGCCGTGGCGGGCGGCGATCGTGGTGATCGCCTCGTCCTTGAGGACGGCGCCCTGCGCCAGCGGGCTCCACGCTTCGGTGGCGATGCCGTGCCGGGCGTGGAAGGCGCGCAGTTCGCTCTGCTGCAGGCCGGGGTGCAGTTCGATCTGGTTGACCGCCGGGACCAGCTCGGAGTCGGCGATGAGCCGCTCGAGGTGCGCGGGCTGGAAGTTGGAGACGCCGGCGGCGCGGATCCGCCCTTCGGCGACGAGCTTCTCGATGGCCTTCCAGGACTCGCGGTAGAGATCGCGGGCGGGGGTGGGCCAGTGGATCAGGTAGAGGTCGATGTGGTCCAGGCCGAGCTTGGCGAGGCTGGCGTCGAAGGCGCGCAGGGTGGCGTCGTAGCCCTGGTCGGCGTTCCACAGCTTCGTGGTGACGAACAGTTCCTCGCGGGGGATGCCGGAGTCGGCGAGGGCGCGGCCGACGCCGGTCTCGTTGCCGTAGATCGCGGCGGTGTCGATGCTGCGGTAGCCGGCTTCCAGGGCGGAGCTCACCGCGGCGGTGGTCTGCTCGTCGGGGACCTGGAAGACGCCGAAGCCGAGCTGAGGGATCTCGACGCCGTTGTTGAGGGTGATGGTGGGGATGGCGGACAGTGCCATGGTGCGTGTGGCCTTTCAGGCGGTACGGGTTGTGCGGGGGGTGAGTGTGTAGTGGACGGTCTGGGCGCTGATGAGGCCGTCGCGGAAGACGAACGTGTCGACGCCGTCGGTGACCTCGTGGGTGGCTGTGGTGGCGGTCCAACGGAGGAACAGCACGTTCCCGGCGAACTGCGGGGTCAACTGCCAGTCGGCGTAGGGGAGATCGGACAGCAGGCGGCCGATTCCCTCCCGCACGCCCTGACGTCCCGTCAGGACTCCCTCGGAGGTGACGAAGACGGCGTCCTCGGTGTAGTTGTCGGCGATCAGGACGAGGTCCCCGGCGCCGAGCCGCTTCCCGTGGTCGGCGAAGACCTCCTGGGCGGTGCGGGACATCAGGACAGCTCCTCGACGGCCGCGGTGGCGAAGCCGTGGTCCTGCTCGGGGGCGCCGCCGCCGACGCCGATGGCGCCGATGAGGCGGCCGTCGCGGTGGACGGGGACGCCGCCGGCGATGAACAGCAGTGGCTTGTCGAGCGCGGTGGGCAGGGTGTGGAACGGCCCGTCGGGCTTGACGAGGCCGACCAGGTCGGCGGTCGGCGCGTTGAGCTGCAGGGCGGTGTAGGCCTTGCGGGTGCTGGTCTCGCCGGAGATCAGCACCGCCCGGTCGTCGCGGCGGAAGGCCAGCAGATGCCCGCCCGCGTCCAGGACGGTGACGCTCACGGTGACTCCCGCGGTGTCGGCGGCGCGCCGCGCGGCGGTGACGAGGATCTCGGCGTCCTGCGTGGTCAGCGGGGCGACGGAGGTGGTGGTGCTCATGGCGGATTCCTTCGCGGTGGTGGATCGGGGGTGGAAGGGGCGTGGCGGGGGCGGGCAGCGGTGCCGCGCCCGGGTCAGTGCAGGACGGTCTCCGGTGTGCTCAGGCGCGCCTCGGACCCTGCGACGACGCGGTCGGCGGTGCGGGTACGGCGGTGCAGGCGGGCGGCGAGAAGGGCGAGCAGCAGGGCTGTGCCGGAGAGGATGGCGCCGACCCAGTTGGGGGAGGTGTAGCCGAGGCCCGCGGCGATCGTGACACCGCCGAGCCAGGCCGCGAGGGCGTTGCCGAGGTTGAAGGCGCCGATGTTGGCGGCAGAGGCCAGGGTCGGAGCGGCCGAGGCCTGGTCGAGCACCCACTTCTGCAGCGGCGGGACGGTCGCGAAGCCGAGGGCGCCGATCAGGGAGAGGGTGAGCGCGGCCAGCACCTTGTTGTGGGCGGTCGCGGTGAACAGCAGCAGCGCGGCGGTGAGGGCCGCGAGGGTGGTGAGGAGCATCGGCATGAGCCTGCGGTCGGCGAACCTGCCGCCGAGGAGGTTGCCCAGGAACATGCCGATACCGAAGAGGACGAGCAGCCAGGTCACGGCGCCCTCGGTGTAGCCGGCCACCTCGGTCATCATCGGGGTGATGTAGGTGATCGCGGCGAAGACGCCGCCGTAGCCGAGGACGGTCATGGCCATGGCCAGCCACACCTGCACATTGCGGAATGCGGCGAACTCGGTGCGCACGGTCACCGACTCGGGCCGGCCCGTCTCGGGCACCAGCTTGGCGACGCCGAGGAACCCGAGGACGCCGAGCGCGGCGACGATGACGAACGTGACGCGCCAGCCGGCGGCCTGGCCGATGTACGTACCGCCGGGGACGCCGACGATGTTGGCCACGGTCAGGCCCATGAACATCAGGGATATGGCCGACGCCTTCTTCTCCGGAGCGACCAGGCCGGCCGCGACCACGGAGCCGATGCCGAAGAACGCGCCGTGCGCCAGGGAGGCTACGACCCGGCCGATGAGCATGACGCCGAAGCTCGGTGCGAAGGCGGACAGCGCGTTGCCGATGACGAACAGCGCCATCAGGAACATCAGCATCTTCTTGCGGGACACCTTGGTGCCGAGAACGGTCAGGAGCGGCGCGCCGAACACGACGCCCAGGGCGTAGCCGGAGACCAGCCAGCCGGCGGCCGGGATGGTCACGCCGAAGTCGCCCGCGACCTGGGGCAGCACGCCCATGATCACGAATTCGGTGGTGCCGATCCCGAAGGCCCCGATGGCGAGAGCCAGGAGCGCGAGAGGCATGGGGAGCTACCTTCCAAATGCTTGCGTGGAGCGCTTACGTCGAACGACAATAATTGCGTACGCGGGATATGGCAAGTGTGCATGGAGGCGGGTCGAGCGTATACCGTCGTATGCAACTATTGAGGGGACGGCCCGAAGAAGGAGTTCCCGTTGACTGCCACCGCTCCCGCGCTCACCGCCCTGGCCCAGGGCTGGTGCGCGCTTTCTCTGCTGCACGGAAAGATCGAGTCCCACCTGGAACGCGCCCTGCAGGCCGGTCATGGCCTGAGCGTGCGCGAGTACTCGCTGCTCGACGTCCTCGGCCGCCAGCACGACGGGGAGGGCGGACACCTGCAGATGAAGCAGGTCGCCGACTCGGTCGTGCTCAGCCAGAGCGCCACCACCCGCCTGGTCACCCGCCTCGAGGACCGCGGACTCCTGGAGCGCTACCTGTGCCCCACCGACCGGCGCGGGATCTACACCGACGTGACCGAGGCCGGTCTCAAGCTGTTCGACGAAGCCCGCCCGACGAACGAGGCGGCCCTGCGCGCGGCACTGGAGGAAGCCGCCGAGGACCCCCGGCTGGAACCGCTGGTGCGCATCGTCGAAACCGCGCGGACGCCGGCGGTGATCGCCGCGTGAAAGCGATCGTCCTCAAGGGATACGGCGGACCCGAGGCGCTGCGGCTGACCGACCTCCCGGACCCGAAGGTGGCCCCCGGCGAGGTGCTGATCCGGGTGCGGGCCGCAGGGGTCAACCCGGTCGACTGGAAGCTCGCCGAAGGCCGCCTCGACGCGGTCATGGAGACGCGCTTCCCCCTGGTCCCCGGCTGGGACGTGGCCGGGGTGGTCGAGCGGGTCGGCTTCGACGTCGAGGAGTTCGCGCCCGGCGACGAGGTCTTCGGCTACATCCGCAAGGACACCGTGCAGTTCGGCGCCTACGCCGAACTCGTCTCCGCGCATGTCCGCATGGTGGCCCGCAAGCCCGCCGCGCTCTCCTGGGAGCAGGCGGCGGGCGTGCCGCTCGCCGGCCTCACGGCCTACCAGGCCGTCAAACGCGTGGGCGTCCGCGCCGGTGAAACCGTCCTGGTGCACGCGGCCGCGGGCGGAGTCGGCTCGTTCGGCGTTCAGATCGCCGTGGCGCTCGGCGCACGTGTGATCGGCACAGCGGCCGCTCGCAACCACGACTTCGTACGTCAGCTGGGCGCGGAACCCGTGGCCTACGGCCCCGGACTCGACGGCCGTGTCGCCCGGCTGGCACCCGAAGGCATCGACGAGGCCCTCGACTTCGTCGGCGCGGACGCCGTGGACACGTCACTGCGCCTGCTCGGACGACCGGACCGGCTCGCGTCCATCGTCGCCCCCGAGGCGGCCGCGCGGGGCGGCCACTACGTATGGGTCCGCCCGGACTCGGCCGACCTCGCGGCGCTCGCCGACCTGGCCGACACGGGGAAGTTGGCCGTGCACGTCGAACGGGTGCTCCCGCTCGCCGAGGCGGCGGAGGCCTGGCGCCTGAACGCCCGAGGGCACACGCGCGGCAAACTCGTGCTGTCCGTGGCGAACGACTGAGGCGTCTCGGTCGTCGTGCGTGTTCCGGCCCCGGCCCCGGCCGCAGTACCGAGGCCGGGGCCGGACACACAACACATGAACGAAGCCGCGGGCCGGTGGGCGGCCCGGCGCCGAGAAGCCTGCTGGTGCCCAGGGGGCGGTTTCAGGCCGGCTCGGGCCAGGGCCGGCCGGGGAGGGGAGGAGACGGGGGTCAGGGAATGATGGAGTCGACGCAGCCGCCGTCGACGCGGGCCGCCGCACCTGTGGTGGCGGAGGCTTGCGGCGAGCTGAGGTAGACCACCATGTGGGCGACCTCCTCGGGTTCGATCAGCCGTTGGATGAGCGAATTCGGTCGATGCAGGCGCATGAATTCGCGTTGGGCCTTCTCCCACGGCAGGGCGCGGTCGACCAGTTCATAGACGAAGTCTTCGACGCCACCGGTATGGGTGGGGCCGACGACGACGGAGTTGACGGTGACTCCAGTCCCGGCTGCTTCTTTGGCGAAGCCGCGGGAGACGGCGAGCAGCGACGTCTTGGATGTGCCGTAGTGGATCATTTCCGCCGGGATGGCGATCCCGGATTCGCTGGAGATGTTCAGTACGCGGCCCCAGCCGCGGTTCTTCATGCCGGGCAGGTAGGCACGGATCAGACGGATGGCGCTGAGCACGTTTGTTTCGAAGTACGTCCGCCACTCGTCGTCGGTGATCTCCAGGGGCGCCCGTGTGCCGAAGATGCCGAGGTTGTTGACGAGGATGTCGGTGTCGGGAACGTCGTCCCGCAGGGTGGCGGCGCCTTCCTCCGTGGCCAGGTCCGCGGTGACTGTGGTGAGGTCGGCGTCGGGGAGGCGTTCGGCCAGATGGCCGGCTGCGGTTTTGAGACGTTCGGCGTTGCGGCCGGTCAGCACCACCGATGCACCGGCGCGTGCCAACTCGGTGGCGATCGCGAGACCGATGCCGCTGGAGGAACCGGTCACCACGGCCTTTTTCGCCGCCAGGTCGACGTGCATGCTCTGTCCTTTCGGTGTGTTTCTCGTCCCGTCGCTCTGGCGCGCCCGCGACTCGGTGAGGGGACAGGCGGCCGTGGACCGGGCCAGGACGGCGGAGCCGTCACGGCACCGAGTCCCTCCGACCCGGCACCGGCAGCTCTCATCAGGGCCGGCGGCGGGGTGGCACGGGCGGGATGGCTGCCATGGCGGGGATCTCAGCGGGATCGATCTCGAAGGCGTCCGGATGGGCGGTCTGGTCGGGTTCGGTGAGTGGGGGCTACGCGGCCCGTCGGCCGGCTGGGAGCAGCGGCCGCGAGTTTCCGGGACCATGGGCGTGATGGCGTCGAGGGCGGTTTCGTGGGTGATGCCGGCCGGATCGGGACCCGGGGCCGGGGCCGGGGCCGGGACGGAGGCGTCGGGGACGAGGACGGTGCCGTGGAGAGGGTGGTCGCGGGCCGACGTGGCCCACATGACCTGCGCGAGGCCGGAGGGGCCGACGGTCCGGCGTTCTGCTCGCCGAAGTGGTCCGGGCCGTCCGCGGCGCGGGTGACGAGGCCGGTTCCGACCCGGCGAGCGGTGCGCACGTCCGATCGTTACCGCGGCCGCTGCGGGCCGAATCCGAGCTCACCCGCTCGGTGGTTTCCCGCTTCGATCGCCGAGGCGGGACCGGGCCATGGCGCAACCCCCGGAACACCAAGGCGTTGCGCAACACCGTGCTGGAGAAGACCGGCGCTCGGGCCGGGCGCTCGGCGCAACTCCTGGCAGGAGGCGGCTGAACGCGTTGGAGTGGGGGCGCTCGACCTGGAACCGAACACCGTCTTGGGCTGTCGGCCGGGGGCGGCCCGTTCGTGTCGACGGGCTGGCTGGCGCGCGACCGCCTGCCGACGAAGTCGTCGGCCGCGGGCCGCCTCCGGACGTCCCCCGATGCGCCGGTGAATCGATGTGAAGGCGATGTACTGGGACAAGCCCTCGATGCCGCACTCGAATGATCTCGATGGTGGACTCGCCGCGTCGCACGAGGGCGACGCTCCTTCGCAGCACTGCTGCGGTACTGCCGCGGCACCGCGCCCGCGAGCTCTCGACCCGTCCGGCGGCGCCGGTGTACTGGCGCCGCCGTGTCCGGCCGGCCGCAGCCGTCAACAAGGTCGTCAGAACTCGTGCGCATCATCCCGGCCGCTGATAACCAACTGCCGCTGTCAGCCATCGGCGAAGGCCGTCACCCGATGTCGACGAAGCCACCCTGACCTCCCGCCGACAGGATCCTGACAGAGATCACACACCGCCCTGTGAGCGTGCGTGCCATGAGACACCACACCCGCGGCATCCTGCTGACCGGTGCCGTGAGCGCCGGCCTCCTCGGTCCGGCCCTTCCCGCCACGGCTGTCGGCACACCGCTCGCCGGCCTCCAGGCGGAGCAACCCGCCGAAGCCGGCTCGGACCTGCTCTTCCTCCCCAACATCGACGACGACGCGGGCGCGTGCCGGGACCGGGCCCGCACCCTGGTCGAGCAGGCCTCGGACCGCGAGGCCGCCAACGACGAGGCGCTGTACAAGAAACAGGCCGAACTGGAGAAGGAGCCCGATCGGGAGAAGGCCGAGGCGGAGTGGGCGGAGCTGGTCCGCGCCCACCGCTGGAACCAGAACAAGACCGACCGTGACCTCGCGGCCTGCAACGACGCCGCTGACGACATCGTCAACGGGAAGGACGACGAGGCCGACCTCGCCCGGTTCCGCACGCGTCCCTGGGCCGGTGCCCCCGCCTCCGCGAGCGGACGGATCACGATTCCGGCCAAGGACGCCCATCGGATCCGGCTCTTCGTGCACCGGCCCGGCGGCTCGGCGCCGCTCGGCTGGGAGGCGGTGGGGCCGCAGACCCGGCTGACCGCGCAGGAGCTGCGGCGGGGTGTGGAACTCGGGGTCGAGGGCCTCGACGTGATCAGGGACGCCGCGGACTGGGACGGCCGCACCAGCGTCACGCTCACCGTCACCGCGGACGGCGCCAGCGCGTCGGCACACCTGGGGCTGCGTCAGGCCCCGGTGCTCACCCAGCTCAACACCGCCCCGCTTCAGGAGGTGCTGCGGGCCGCGACCGACGAGGACGACACCTATGCCGGGGCCTTCGTCAGGGAGCTGGACGCCGCACTGTCCGATGGCGGGGTGACGTCTCCCTCGCGCGCCCTCGACACCAAGGGCGACACCTGGGCCCAGGACATCTTCGAGCCGGGCTACACCGCGATCCCCGGCCCGGACGGCCGCCCGCACGGTATGCGGGTCCTCATCACCTCGGCCAACGACGACCGCCGCGTCGCCGCCCGCACCGCCTTCACCGAGCTGGCCGGACACGACGTGGCCGCCGTCCACATCACCCACGTCCCCGACGTGAACGAGAACAGCAGTTACGACTCGATGGGCAACCTGGAAACGGTGCCGCCGAGCCCCGGCAATCCGCACGGCCGCGTCGTGATCGGCGGGGACGGCCTGGCCCCGGGGAAGACCGGTCCCGCCCCGGAGATGCTCGCCTTCCTGCGCGCCCAGGGCATGCAGGACCCGATTTCCCTGGACACCTCCTGGCTGACCATCGGTCACGTCGACGAGTTCGTGCAGTTCCTTCCGGTACCCGGCAGCCGGCTCGGCTGGCGGGCCGTGGTCGCGGACCCGCGTGCCGGTCTCGCCCTCCTGCGCGATGTCCAGAAGAAGGGCCATGGCGGCGAACTCCTGCACGGTGGCCTGCCCGAGCTGGAGTGGCCGTACGACCTGCGCATCGACCAGCGCACCGTCGACGCCTTCCTCGCCGACGCCCAGTTCACCGGCACCAACGAGCGGGCCGCCGAACGGATCGACGCCAACCTTGCCGTGCTCAGGACGAAGGCCGGCCTGACCGGTGCCGAGATCATCCGCGTCCCGGCCCTCTTCACGGCCCGGTCGCTCGACTACGGAATGCTGGAGACAGAGATCCGCGGCATGGAGGACGGCCCGGCCAAGGACGCCAAGCAGAAGCAGCTCGAGGCCATGCGGGACGGCGTCGCCGAGATTCCCGGCACCGCCAACGGGCTCGTGCTCGACAACGGCCGCTATGTCGCCCCGAAGCCGTACGGCCCGGTCGTGGACGGCAAGGACGTCTTCGCCGAAGCGATCAACGCGGCCTTCCGCAGCACCGGTTATCGGGTGAGCTACGTGGACGACCTCATCGGTGTGCATGTCGGCGAGGGGGAGATCCACTGCGCCACCAACACCCTCCGGGACGTCCTCGGCCCCGGGGCCCGCTGGTGGCGCGAGCGCTGACGACCGTGGGGGGCGTCGGCACAGGCGGAGACCCCGTCGGACCGGGTGGCGGTGTCGCCCTCCCCGGGCCGGGCGTCGGGCCCGGCTCCACTTCGGCCGCCCGCTTACTGCCGTACGCATCGCTGCCGTCGCCTCCGGACGACGTCGGCGACTCGGGCGCCGGGGCTGTGCGCCCGGACGTCGTCCTGGGCCCGGGCGGGGAAAAAGCCCGACGAACCACGCGTCGGCATTGAGCAGTGAGGTCGCCCAGGCGGCGGAGCCGCAGGCGTACGCCGACCTCGTGGCCGACCTCCAACAGGGTGCGGAAATCGGTCCGCGGACCGCCGTAGCGGGCGGGCCGCATCAGGGAGCGCAGGCCGGCCTCGGCCGGGGTGCCGATGTTCTCGGCAGGCCGCCGCGCGCTCGCGGTCGGTCGGGTCGGCATTGCCGGCGAGCAGCGGCCGTAGGCCGGCGGCGGGTTCGCGCCGCACGATGCGCACGCGTGGGCCACACTGCACACGCGTTTTCGCGGGTGGCGGCGGGCGGGACGTTCGACCGGATGCTGCGGGCCGCTCAGGCGAAGGCGGACGCGGCGGGCGACATCATGTGGCTGGTGTCGGTCGATTCCACCGCCGTCCGGGCTCACCAGCACGCGGCCGGGACCCGAAAAGGAGGCTCCGAGACCCGGCCCTCGGCCGGTCCAGAGGCGGTCTGACCAGCGAGATCCACCTGGCCCGCGACGGGCGGGGCCGACCGCTCGCCTTCGTCGTCACGGGCGGTGACGCCAACGACTGCACCCGGTTCACCGCCGTGATGGAAGCGATCCGGGTGCCCGGACCGGACCGGACCGGGACGATCCCGCGTCCGGCCCGATCACGTCCTTGGCGACAGGGGCTGCAGCTCAAAAGCGATCCGCACCCGGCTCCGCCGCCGCGGCGTCCCGCACACGATCCCCGAGCGGGCCGACCCGGCCCGCAACCGGGTCCGGCGCGGCAGCCGCGGAGGCCGCCCGCCGGCCTTCGACCGCGAGATCTACAAGCACCGCAACATCGTGGAACGGTGCTCCAACCGCTTGAAGCAGTGGCGTGGCATCGCCACCCGCTACGACAAAACCACCCAGTCCTACGAAGCCGCCGTCACCCTCGCCCCACGTCTGATGTGGACCTGGCATTTGACTGGCGGAACCTGGCCGCAGCCGGGTCAGCGGCTGTAGCGCGGCGGCAGGACGAGCCGCGGATTGGGATTGAGGAGGACTTCTGCGGGACCGAACTTCTGGGCGAGTTGGTGGATTTCCGGATCATCGAGGAGAAGCAGGTGACCGTTGTCGACGAAACACTCGCCGTCGAGGGTGATGGTGGGCGCATCGAACTGGCAGTCACAGTGCGCGTGTCCGGGGCCGTTGCGGTCGATCGTGCCCTGTGCGGTGAGGCCGTCGAGGCCGAAGTAGAAAGCTCCAGCGTGCTTCTCACGTTCGAACTGGGTGCCGCCTGCGGACCGTACCTTGGGGTTGAGGCCGATGAGAGCGTGGCGCATGTAGTAGCCGTTCGGTGCGTAGCGGCGCAGTTCGGCGGCAGCCGCGCTCCCTTCGATGGCGGTCACGCGGTTGCCGGCCAGCTGGAGAGTGATTCGCTCGGCGGGTACACCTGTGACCGTGGACTCCTCCATCACGACGACACCGTCGGTCTGGTCGGGGTAGAAGTTGGCGCCTCCGTAAGGAAAGGGCCGCCACATGCCGCTGGTGAGAGGGGTGCTCGGGTGACCGGGGGTGGTGAAGGCGCGGAAGGTCACGTCTGTCCCCAGGGTGGTGGTTACCCGTATTTCCTGGGCCGCAGTGATCCGGGCGTATGCCCTGGCCTCCAGCGCGAAGTACAGCTCAAGTGGGAACCGCGCCCCGGTGGCCAGCGCCGCAGCGGTCGCCGTCTGGTGCAGTGAGACGAACCGTGCCTTTTGCTTGGCGATCTCGTTGAAGAAAAGCTGGGTTGTGTGTACTTCGCCCCACCAGGTCAGCGAGATCACTACGTCGGCGGCGGCGTGTGCGGAGGCCGGCAGCGGTGAGGGCGTCGCGGCGTCCCACCCGCCGGCGCTGAACGGCGGCAGGGACAGTACGTGCACCTCGGCGTTGCGGTAGGCGGCCGCCGCCGCGATGGCCTGGATGACCACCGGATCGGTGCCGTGCTCGGCCAGGATCAGCACTTGCTCGCCCGCCGCGACTGCGGCGTATTCCAGCAGGTTGTAGACGCCGGGCATGAGTTCGCTGATCGACAGTGGTGCTGCCGTCGGTGTGTCGAGGTAGCTGAAGGGGGCAGTCATGGTCATGACAGACACTCTCCGGTGCGTGTAGGTGTGTGAGTTCGCGAGGTGGCTTGCAGACGCAGGTCACGGCCTGCGCCAAAGCCGACGACGGCCTGGATGAGAGTCAGCGCGACGAGCAGCAGGAGCGGCAGCGTCCATCCGTCGGTGAGGTCGTGCAAGGCGCCGAGGAGAAGCGGCCCTGCGGCGGCCACGAGGTATCCGACGGACTGGGCCATCGAGGCCAGGGCGGCAGCCTGTGATGCGTCCGCCGCACGCTGGCCCTGGAAGGTCAGGGCCAGGACCAGGCACGCTCCGCCTCCCAAGCCTGTGAGCACGCTGGATACGACGGCCCACTGGGGGGCTACCGCCAGCAGGGCGAAGCCCAGGGCGCCGATCGCCGACGCAGACGCTGCCAGGATCCGCTGGTCCTTCCACCTGCGAGCAAGGAGAGGGAGCGCACTGCTGGAGAGGAGGCCGATGATCTGGAAGAGGAACAACTGCCATCCGGCTGCGGCCTCCCCCACCCCGTGATCGTGCACGATGCTGGGCAGCCAGGCGATCGTGGTGTAGAAGCCGAGTGACTGCAGCCCCATGAAGCCGCTGACCTGCCATGCGAGGGAGGAACGCCAGGGGATGCGCTCTCGCGACGCGCGTGCTGGTGCCGGAGAGTCCGTACGCCGGTGCTGCGGCGCCCACACCACGAAGGCCAGCACGGCCAGCACGGCCCAGCAGCCCAGGGCGGTGCGCCATCCGCCGGGCAGATGGTCGGCCAGCGGGACCGACACCCCGGACGACACGGCGGCCAGCAGGCCCATCGCGGTGACATAGAGGCCGGTCACCTGGCCGATCCGGTCCTCTGGCACGGTGCTCTTGACGACCGAGGGCAGTAGTACGTTGCCGTAGGCGATCGCGGCTGCGACCACCACAGTGCCCGCCCACAGGAAGACCGCCCCGGGCAGGGAGCGCACCAACAGCCCGGCTGCCAGCACTGTCAGCGAGGCGCCCAGAGCCTGCGGTGCCCCGTAGCGGTGCGCGGTACGGCCGACCAACGGGGAGGTGGCGGCAAACGTCAGCAGCGGAAGAGTGCCGAGCAACCCGGCCCAGGTGCCGGACAGGCCGGTCGTTTTCTCGATGCTGGGAAGCAACGGCCCCACGCCGGTCAGTGCGGCGCGCAGGTTCCCCGCGACCAGCAGGACGCCCATCAGCAGCCACAGCGTGGACCGCCTGCCCGGCGCAGTCTGCCCCGCCTGGTACAGGGAGTGGTGGGAGTGGCTCACCCGCATGCCGACCGGTCCCGTTCCACCGCGCTGCCCTGCCCTGCGGTCAGCCGGGCGGTCACGCGCACCAACATGGACGCCGCATGGCGGGCGGCGACCACATCGCCCGCGCTGATCGCCTCGACGAGTGCGCTGTGCCAGCGATCGTGCTCGGCAGCAACGTCGTCATCCCATGGCAGCACCGTCAGGAGAGCTGACAGGGCGCTGCCCAGGTATTCGTACAGCTCCACGAGCAGCTCGTTGCCGCTGGCCTGGACGACTGCGAGGTGAAAGGCGACGTCGGCGACGGCGACCTGTGCCATCGATCCCGAGCGGTTGCTTTCGCGGGCCGCGGTGAGGAGTTCTCGCAGCCGAGCGGTGTCCGATTCCGATCGTCGTTCGGCGGCCAGTCCGGCGGCGTGCTCCTCCAGAACCGCCCGCAGTTCCAGGACGTCCGCCGGCGCCGTGGCCGCCGCCCTGCGCAGTAGAACCGCCTCCAGCTCACTGGTGACCCGGACGTAGGTACCATCCCCGACTCGCGCCTCCAGCAGGCCGAGATGGACAAGTGCTCGCAATGCTTCGCGAATGGTATTTCGGCTCACCTGGAGCGTTTCGGCCAGTTCCTGTTCGCCCGGGATCCGCGTCCCCACCGGCCACCGCCCGGACGCCAGCTGTTCCCGCAGCTGGTCAGCGACTTGCGCGGCCAGAGTCGACGCCCGGCGCGGCTGCCGCAGCCCCTCCATCAAAGACCTCCAAATGTTGGACATCTGAACATCTAGAGAGAAACATGAGACAGCGTCACCGCGCCAGCGCTATGTGATGCAGGCCACACGAATGTTCCCGAGTGTGCAGATCGCAGGCCTGTCGCCGCTTCGGAAAAATCGGCGATGCCCCCCGGGGGGACTGGGCGGTGCTCTCAAATAATCCCGAGCAGTGGATCGAGGTCGGGTTGTACGTCGCCATGAACTGTCCGATGTGGAGCGGGAGTTCGTCCGGCCACTGCTGCCGGTGTATGCAGTGTGGCCCGCGGGCCATGACGCCCGGGCATGTCCCGCCAGGCGACACCGGTGCGGAACTTTCACACGATCCCGTTCAGGACCCTGCGATCGTCCAGCCGCTTGCGCCCCCGCAGCGACTCGGGCGGCAACGGCCGGACGAACCCCCACTCGGCATCGGACAGCTCATGACGGTGCATCACGACACCGTGATTCACCAGCGGTGACCTTTTGAAGACACTGCCTGGCAGCCGTGCTGACCATCGTCGGGCTGATCGATGACGGACCACGACCTCATACACAGGTGAGCTGGATTCTGTGGGCACCCGGCGCCCTTCTGGTCGTCCGGGGAGCCGCACCCTTGCCAGGCGGTGCCTGAACCCCGGGGCTCTGACCGCGCCGCCCGGAGGGTTCAGGAGCCGCCCCGCCCCGCCCCGTTCCGTTCTGCCTCGCCCCGACCCGTTCCGTTCTGCCTCGCCCCGACCCGTTCCGTTCCGGAGGTTGGCTACGGGCAGGACTCCTCGAACTTGACCGCGGTGAACTCGACGGGCTGGCCATTGAGGGCGGCTCCGGCCTTCGGCGCCTGGGTGCAGACCTTCCAGTTGCTCTCCATCAGGACCATGCGGTCTCGGGCGGCATCCTTGACGGTGAGCGAAGTGCTTGAGTCGAGGGCCCCTCGTGCCGACTTGACGGACTTGCCGATGAAGTCGGGCATGGACTTCCCGGCCGGACCGGGCTCCCGCTGGTCCGTGGAAGGGCAGGATTCTGCGAGCTTCACCGCGCCGAAGTCGAGCTTGGTATCGACTGGGACGGTCTCTCCCGGGGCGTGGTTCTGGGAGCACACCTTCCAGTTGCGGTCGAACGCCTGCATCCGGCCACGACCGGCACTGTCGTGGGATCTCAGTGTGTAGAACCCGTCGGCCTGCGCCTTGTCCTGAGCGGACTGGAGGCCCATCCCGACGAAGTTCGGTACCTCCTTTCGCTCGACAGGCTTGTCGTCCTGTTTCGCTGGTGCCGTATGCGAGGCGGCGGCGGAAGGCGGTGCCGTGGCGGGCTGTTGCGGGGCAGTGGGGCCCGGTTCGCAGCCCATCAGGGTCACGGTGGCCAGACCGGCGAGCGCGGCAGTGGTGGTGCGGATGCGCACATTGCCCCCAAGGATGGTTCAGAAGGAATTGGTAGAATTCACCGTATCCGGACTTCCCAGCCTGGTGAGACACGCGTCGTCGGGCTCGGGGGCGCGCTCGTCGTCCGCGTTGCCGAGGTCGGAAACACGTCCCGGGGGCTCACCGGCCTGATCGAGAACGTCGAGTTCACTCGGCTCCTTCACCGCGTGTGTGCCCAAGGGATGACTTCGAGCCGAGTGACCGGTCGAGGGCGTCCTGCCTGCTTCCCGCCGCCCGGGACGCCGTCACGACCGCCATCAGCGTGAGCACTCCGAGCGCCGTCCCGACGACGGGTGGCGTGAGCCAGGGCCAGGGCGCCGTCGCATTCAGGAAGTCCAGGCGGTTGTAGGGGTCGACGTATACGCGGATGCGGTCACCGACGCGGGTGGACGCGCCGCAGGACTCCCTGTCGGTCAAGAACTTCGTGCGGCCGTTCGGAAGGCGGAGCGTGCAGTGGTACCTCTCACCCGTGCCTGTCGAACGCTCAATGTGGACGATCTTGGTGACCGTCGCGGACATCTCTTCACCGCGCCAGTTCAGCACGGCTTGACTGACACCCAACGACGCCACAAGCAGGAGGAACATCAGGCAGAGCGCCAGAGCCAGCGACCACATGCCCTCTCTCACGAACATGGGCGTGAACCCCACGACGATCGCCGCCAGGAACAGCGCCACCGCGACCAGCGGCCTGCTCTGCACCGTCATGATGAACGCCAACCCGCATCCCGCCACCACCAGCGCCGCGCCGAGGCCCAGCGCCGCCCCCACCATGCGCGGCCGGTGCGGCGCCCACAGGCCCACCCGCCGCGCAAGGCGCCTGGCACGCAACCTGCCCTCCGTCATGCTGCCCCTTCCCCACCAGAGCGTCAGCCCGTCGGCGTCGCACTGCACGTGATACTCATCCGTAGCCGATACCCGTGACACACCCCTCAAACCTGCGCCCCAGAACCTGGTGGCCCGAGTCGGAGTCCCACCGTCGACCGGGTGTGAGTCGCTCGGGTCCGAAGATTCCGCTGTTGTCGGCTACCGGTGTCCAGTGGGCCGTGCTGGAGCCGGCTTCCGGCACTGCCGGGCACACGGTTCTGACGGGTACATCCGGGAACCACACGTCACGACCCCGGTGACGAGCGGCAGTTGCCGGACGGCCCCTCGCAGGGCTTGACGGCCGCGAGCCGCGCGAGCAGCAGGACCAGCCGACAGGCGTCGCCGAGTCGGCCGGCGGTGAGGTGGCGGTGCGGCAGCCCCCTTCCCCTGTCGTGTCCGACGGTGGAGCCCGTCGCCGGTCTTGTGCGGCCGGGCAACGTTGGGCCGCGACACCGCCGCCGACCACATCGCGCCACGAAGCCGGCCCCGGCCCGACTGCCCAAGAAGTACCGGAACGTGACGACAGGCACTGGTCCGTACCGATTCCGGTGGCGGAGTGGGCTGCCCCCGCATGCCCGGGAGATTCCGAGGGAAGTCCTGGTCAACACCGGCTGCGGCCCGTGAGCTCTCCCGGTCTGAAGAGTGCGGTGGCTGTGGTTCGGGTCCTGCGCGCGGTCTTCGTGGGGGCCGGTTCGTCGAGCGCCCCGGGCTCGGCGCTGCCCGAGCTGCCTCAGGTGCCCTACCACTTCATCGGCGAGGGGTGGGCGGTCACGGCTGATGCCAGGTACCATGCATTGCATGGAACCTGACGTTGCAGTCAAGCATGCCGGGGGCAAAGCGGAGAGCCAGCTGCGCAAAGGCGTGCTCGAGTACTGCGTGCTCGCGCTCTTGCGGGACGGCCCGCTCTACGGGGTGGAGTTGCTGGAGGCGCTCGGCGCGGTGGATGTGATGACTACCAGCCAGGGCACCATCTATCCGCTGCTGTCGCGGCTGCGCCGCGAGAATCTCGTGGACACCTGTTGGCAGGAGTCGCCCAGTGGACCACCGCGCCGTTACTACGAGTTGACGGCTACGGGGCAGGCCGCTCTCGCCGAATTCGCCACTGTGTGGCCCCGTTTCCGTGACGGCGTCGACCACTTCATCGCCCCCTGACCGCCGAGTCGCCACCCGGCCCGCTGTTTTGCCGACCGAGAGGGAGAACCACCATGAAGACCGCACAGCATCCGCTGGTGAAGAACTACCTGGCCGCCGTGGCGCGCGAGACGGCCGGACTCGACGAGGAGAGCCGCAATGAGCTGATCGCCGATCTCGACGAACACATCACCGTGGCCCTGGCGAAGGAGGCCGACCCCGCCGACGAGTCGATCCGCGCGGTGCTCGCGCGTCTGGGAGATCCCCGCTCGATTGCGGCCAGCGCGCTGGGGGAGAGTCCCGCCGCCGCCCCCGTACGCCGCTGGTACACCGTCGTGCCCTTGGTGCTGCTGGCGCTCGCAGGGCTGGCCACGGTCACCGCACCCCTGGCGGGCGTCGCCCTGGCGATCGTGGCTGTCGTCGCACTGTGGGCGACCCCTCAGTGGCAGACCCGTGACAAGGTGATCGGCACGGCAGCCGCCCTGCTCGTGCCGGTCCTGCTCGCGCTGCTCGGCCTCCTGCTCGGCATCGGGGCCGCCACCGGTGGCGTCGCGGTGCGTGGGGGGACGATCCTCGCAGCGGTCATCACCCCCCTGGCCATCACTTCGGTGGCCTGCGTGTACCTGTTCCGTGCCGGGCGGCGCCCCGCCTGCCCCCGGCCTCAAGGAGCAGGCCGCCCGTAGGGGGAGCCGCCGCGAGCCGACCCGGCAAGGGCCGACCGGCTGGGGGTGGTCGCGCCCATGCGGCGGGGCGAACGGGCTGGTGAGCGCGATGACTTCGGGGGTGGCCGATCGGTTTTGATCCGTACCTCGTCAGGTGCGTGGGGGCACCCAGCGGTCCTCGCCCTGGGGGCGAGTCGGCGGTTCCACCGTTGCCGAAGCGGTGGGCTGCCGACCTGGTTGGCGAAGCGAGTGATCAGGCCCTCTGCGCAGAATTCCGCAGATGATCTCCATCGGCGCCGTCCGACTCGCCGCGTCCGCCCCTCGGATATGACCCGAGTCCGGCCACAGCGGGCCAGACGCGGTGAGGGGCGGCGTGCAGCCGCAGCAGCACGCCGAAGCACCGGGCCGGCGCCGGCTGCTCCGGCCGGTCGCCCGACGCCATCGCCTCCCGCCAGGTCGCGCCAGTGGCCGTTCCCATCACCAGGAACGGCCACGGCCAGGCATTCGCGCCGGGCCGCATTCGGAGGGAGCCGCTGCGAGGGCCGGACCGCCGCGACCCCGCCTTCTGGATCACTCGGAAGGGGCTTGTCGCGGAACGGCTGTGGCCCGACGTGCAGGAGAGCCACCTGGTCCGCCTGCCGACGCCTTCGCATCGTCGACCGTCCAGTCGATGGCCGGCGGAGCGGTAAGTGCAGGCCCGAAAGCGGCGCGGCGTCCGTGTATGGGCGCGGGAGGCCCAGGCGGCGGCGATGAGTAGTCGCGCGGGGCGGCCAGC